>DATHNE010000040.1:0-24855 GCA_035486355.1 Acetobacteraceae bacterium | reverse complement strand
TCCGCCCGATTGTGTTGCCCATGGTCTCGGCACGGCGCGGTGGGCGCATCGTGGCTCTGTCGTCGGTCTCCGGGATGGCTGGCAATCGCGGTCAGGTCAATTACAGTGCCGCCAAGGCCGGCATTATCGGTGCCACCAAGGCGCTGGCAATCGAACTTGCCAAGCGCGGCATCACGGTAAATTGTGTCGCACCCGGTATTATTGCAACACAAATGACCTCTGATCTGCCCATGGACGAGATTATGAAGATCATTCCAATGCGCCGCATCGGCCGTCCTGAGGAGGTCGCGGCCGCGGTGTCTTTCCTGTGCGCTGATGATGCCGCCTATGTCACCCGTCAGGTGATATCGGTGAACGGAGGCATGCTCTGATGCGTCCCGACAGATCGGTGTCGATTATCTCATGTCCAACAGTTTTGCATTCGGTGGCATTAATCCATCGATGATCATCCGGCATGCTTAACCACCAGAGGAAACCTACCTATGAGCGCAGAACAACAGCTTGTCGCCCTCGGAATCAGCTTGCCGCAGCCGCCGGCACCCATCGGCAACTACGTGCCATATCGCTTGGCGGGTAATTTGCTGTTCCTGTCTGGCGTCGGGCCGCGCCGGGCGGACGGATCAATGATCAGTGGCAAGGTCGGCGCCGATCTGGATGTGCCCGCGGCCTACGAAGCCGCGAAGCTCTGCGGCCTCAACCTGCTGGGCAACATCCGCGGCGCAGCCGGCTCATTGGATCGCGTCGACACGATCCTCAAGGTCCTCGGCATGGTCAATGCGGTGCCGACATTCGGCGAGCACCCCGAGGTGATCAATGGCTGCACGGATCTGTTCGTCGCGGTGTTCGGCGACAACGGGCGACCGGCACGTTCCGCTGTGGGCATGGGCAGCCTGCCCCGCAATATCGCGGTCGAGGTTGAGGCGGTGGTGCTGCTGAAGGGCTGACTATTTTCGCCGGATGGGCACCTGGTCGACGGACGGATCATCCGGTCGAATCGCCAAGACATTCAGATGGCCATACAGCAGGTTGTAGCCGTGGCCGCTGAGCACACCGATCAGTGCATCATGATCGCCCTTCAATTGTTCAACAACGATGATCGGACGGCAGCGCGCGATGGTATCGCGCACCTTCCAATACCTGAAGTTCCATGCCCTCCACGTCGATCTTGATCAAATCGAGCCGTGGCAGCGCCAGTGAGTCGATCGCCAACGCGCGGACCCCGGTCAGCTTGTCGGCGTCATAGTTGATCTTCTGACCGATGAATTCGTTGCTGTCCGCCTGCCGCAGTTCCGGGCTGCCGAAGCTGCCGGGGAGAGACAGTCAGATGTCGGGATCCGCCTGGCACCGTCGACCTGATCCGCCGCCGCGAAGATGGCCCGCGCATTGAAGCAATTGTTGAGCGCGATGTCGCCGGCCAGCGCGTAGAACAATCGCTCCTGTGCCTGAATGGCGATGACCGCGCCCCAGCCGGTCATGGTGTGCGCCCATTCAATCGTGTTGACGCCGATATTGGCGCCACAGTCGACAACGACAACACCGTCACGGAAATAGCTTCGTCGTGCGACCAGCAGACGCTGCGCCGTGGCAATCTCGAACGGCTCGTAAAGCGCCTCATCCAGCAGCTTGTAGCCGACGCCAAACGTGCCACTGGCATTCGTATGACGGTCGAAGCGGTTCACAATGAGCGTACCGTGTTCGGTCGCGGCGAGCACGAAGCCAAGTCGTCTGGGCGGGTTCGGCATGATCCGGTCTATGCCTGTTGCGTGGACACCGCCACGCGCTCTGGTCGCTGAGCCGGCCAGACAGTAGCCTGTGGAGCGGCTACACACCACGATGAGACGCGCCATGCCAAGAAGCATTGCTGTCGGCCTTGGGCTGATGGAGTTCCCGTTCAGCGGCTCCGCGGCCTTCTGGCGCTGGGTGGATCTGTGCGAGCAAGGCGGGATCGACTCGCTGTGGCAGACGGATCGTCTGATCAGCCGCCAACCGATCCTGGAGTGCATGACAGCACTGGCCGCCATTGCCGGGCGCACACGGCGGATCAAATTCGGCGTCAATGTCGTGTCATTGGCGATGCGCGATCCCGTGCTGCTGGCCAAGCAATGCGCCACCGTCGATGTGCTGTCGGAAGGCAGGCTACTGCCCGGGTTCGGGATTGGCAGCCCGCGTGGCCCGGAATGGCAAGCGCTGCATCTTGACCCCGCCACGCGCGGCAAGAAGACAGACGAGGCGCTGGAGATCATTCACCGCCTGTGGACCGAGGATCAGGTGGACTTCGAGGGCGTGCATTATCGACTGACCTGCGCCTCTATCGCGCCGAAGCCGGTGCAGCCTGACCTGCCGATGTGGATCGGCGGATCGTCAGCCGCCGCGATCCGCCGCACCGCGAAATACGGCACCGGCTGGCAGGCCGGCGGCGAGAGTGTCGCCGAGATCGGTCCCGTGATTGCCGCAATCCGCGACGCCGCGATTGCCGCCGGCCGGCCAATCGACGAAGATCATTATGGGGCCGCGTTCCCGTTCCGCTTCGGCCGCGCCGATGATCCGGGTATGGCGCGCGCAATGGAGAGCTATCGCGCCCGCACCGGACGTGACCCAACGACGATGTTCGCGGTCGGCGATGCCGGCACGATCGTCGATCGTATCGCGGCCTTTGTGGACGCCGGGGCCTCGAAATTCATTCTGCGTCCGGCCGGGGGCGATGACGCCGACCTGCTGGACCAGACGCGGCGGCTGATTGAGGAAGTACTCCCCGCGGTCGCAGCTCGCTGGCCACGGCCAGCGAAGATGGCGGCCTGAGGGGGCGGCCCAAAATATGTCATGGCCCTCCCCCGGCTTGTCCGGGGGAGGCCATGACACAGGGGAACGGTGCGTCAGGTCTGCGAATAGCCCGAGCCGGGCGTGTCCACGCCACGGCCGTGCGCCTCGGTGATCCAGCCATACTCCTTCAGGATCTGCTGGCTGTAGGTCACGCGTCCATTCACCTTTGTCGCCGGCTCGCTCGCGAGCAGCAGGGCGGCGCGCGCCATCAGGCTGGGCGGCTCGCCGCGTGGATCGTCCAGGCCATCGACCAGCTTGTGGTGCACGGTTCCCGGCGTCGGCACCACGCGCGACGGCGACACCGCCGCCACCGTGATACCGTCATACTGCGCCAGCTCCTGCGCCAATCCCTGAGTGAAACGTTCCAGCGCCGCCTTGCATGCGCCATACAGCACGCCGCCACGCACCGTCTTGTCGGCGTACGGCCCACGACCGGGTCCGATCGCCGAGCCAGAGCTGATGTTGACGATCGCGCCCGCCCGCCGAGCGATCATGTCAGGCAGCACCGCCTTCGACAGCATGAACGGTCCATGCACGTTCACCGCGAACGATCGCATCCAGCGATTGGCAGGATAATCCACCGTCGGAATGTAATAGGTGAGCGCGGCATTGTTCACCAGGATGTCGATCGGGCCGTAGGCCCCGCGCGCGGCGTCCACCAGGGCGATGCAGTCGGTCTCGGACGACACATCCACGGTGACCGCGGTGGCCGTGCCGCCCGCCGCGCGGATTGCCTCGACCGTGCCCGACAGCGAGCCTTCAAGCAGCTTATGGTCGCCCTCGTTCAGCGTGCGCGCAGCGCACACCACCTTGGCCCCTTCAGCGGCGAATAGCAGCGCAATCCCACGCCCAATGCCGCGCGAGGCACCCGTGACGATCGCGACCTTGTTCGTGAGCCTGCCCATGGCGTGCCCTCCGTCGCCTGCCTGTCACGGTGATACGCCCCGGCCGGCCTGACGCCAATCGCGGCTTGGTGTAGTCTGCGCGGGACAGAAAATGCGAAGGGGGATGAGGTCATGGAACTGGGCACCTTGCTGCCATTGGTCGATATCGGCGGCGATCCTTCTGTGGCGCGTGACTACGCACAGCAACTTGAAGCCTGCGGCATCGATTTCCTGGAAGCCCCCGACCACGTGCTGGGTGTGAATGCTGCCAGCCGTCCCGATTGGGACCTCAGCCGCAACACCTCGGCCGACCTGTTCCATGACCCGTTCGTGTTGTTCGGGTTTCTTGCTGGATGCACCACAAAGCTCGGCTTTTCCAGCGGTGTGCTGATCCTGCCGCAGCGGCAAACCGTGCTGGTGGCCAAACAGGCGGCGAGTCTGGAGGTGCTGTGCGGCGGAAAGTTCCGTTTGGGGATCGGTGTCGGCTGGAATGAGGTAGAGTTCGTTGGCCTCAATGAGGATTTCCATAATCGCGGCCGACGCTCCGCCGAACAGGTGCAGGTGATGCAGGCGCTATGGGCGCAGGATCACGTCACGTTCAAGGGCCAGTGGCATACGATTGATGATGCCGGGATCAATCCGCGCCCGGCGTCCGGCCGCGTGCCGGTCTGGTTCGGTGGCCATCACGAGCTGACGCTGAAGCGTATCGCGAAATATGGCGACGGGTGGATGCCCAACGCGTTCCCGCCGGATCAGAGCGCGCTGGACATCTTCGCGACCTTGCGCGGCCTGACCGAGAAGGCCGGCCGCGATCCGGCCGCAATTGGCATCGAAGTCTGGACCTCCTGCGGCACCGGCGGTCCCGCTGATTGGCGCAAGGAGGTCACGTTCTGGAAAGCGGCGGGCGTGTCGCATATCTGCCTGACGACCACCTTCAACCGCCGCCAGCACACCCGTATCGCCGGGCGCACGCTCGCCGACCACGTCGCCGCCGCGAAGACCTATCGCGAGGCGGTTGGCGATCTGCTTTAGGGACCGCTGAGACCAAAGTCGCGCGCACCGGAACCGACGGATCGCGGGACCAAGCCCGGCCGTGACATGGACTTTCCAGTCAGCGCAACTTCGGTCTAGTCCTGGCTGAACACGGGCTTCCGCTTCTCGGCAAACGCGGCCATGCCCTCCTTCTGGTCGGGCGTGCCGAACAGCGACAGGAACAACGCGCGCTCGTAACGCACGCCTTCCACCAGCGTCATCTCGAAGGAGCGATTCACCGCCTGCTTCGCCATCGAAACGGCAACCGGTGACAGCGAGGCAATCCGCTCGCCAATCTTGAGGGCTTCGGTGACCAGCTGATCGGCAGGGAACACACGTGAAACGAGATTGGCGCGTTCGGCCTCGGCCGCATCCATCATGCGCGCCGTCAGCACCATGTCCATCGCCTTGGCCTTGCCCACCGCACGGGTCAATCGCTGCGTGCCGCCGGATCCTGGCATGACGCCGAGATTGATCTCGGGTTGGCCAAACTTCGCGGTGTCAGCGGCAACCGCAATGTCGCACATCATGGCCAGTTCGCAGCCACCCCCCAGCGCGAACCCGGCCACCGCGGCAATCACCGGCTTCTTCACCTGCAGGATCGTCTCCCACTTGCTGATGAAGTCGTCCTGGTAGGCCGCGGGATAGGTGCGGTCCTTCATCTCCTTGATGTCAGCCCCGGCTGCGAAAGCCTTTTCGCTCCCGGTGATGACGATAGCGCCGATTGCCTTGTTGGCATCGAATGCCAGCAGTTGTGTGCCGATCTCGGCCATCATCGCATCGCATAGCGCGTTCAGCGCATGAGGACGGTTGAGGCGGATCAGTCCAACCCTGCCATGGGTTTCGACCAGGATATTCTCGTAGGCGGCCATGGTCTGTCTCCGTTCTCTTACTTGCGCGGGCTTCTAGCTACCGCTGGGTACGCGGGCAATAGAATGTACTGCGCCCGGATTGCACGACGCGCTTGATTCCCTGGCACCCAGGCTCGCCTGGACAGTGCTCGCAGGCCTCGCCTTCGCGACCGTAGACCTTCCAGGCGTGCTGGAAGTAGCCCAGCTCCCCATTCGGCTGGACGTAATCCCGCAGGCTGGAACCGCCAGCGGCGATCGCGTCCGTGAGCGTCTCTTTGATCGCCGGCACCAATCGGGCCGCGCGCGTCCCAGGGACGGTGTAGGCCGACCGCAGTGGGCTGATCTCCGCGCGGAATAGCGCCTCACAGACATAGATGTTGCCCAATCCGGCGACGACCTTCTGATCCAGCAGCGCGGCCTTGATCGGCGTCCGCTTGCCAGCGAGGGAGGCGGAGAGGCTGGCAACGGAGAAATCGGCGTCCAATGGCTCCGGACCGAGTTCGGCCAGCAGTTTGTGGGCGTCCTCCTGCGCCGTCGGCACCAGGTCGACCGACCCGAAGCGGCGTGGATCGACGAACCCCACGCGCCAGCCTTCGTCGGTCTCCAGTGCCACGTGCTCGTGCGGTTCGACCGCGTTGCGGCCGGTCTTTTCGATCAGCATCCGCCCGGACATGCCCAGATGCAGCAGCACACTGTCGCCGCCGTCCAGCCGCATCAGGATGTATTTGCCGCGCCGCCGGAACCCGAGTACCCGCGCCCCGGTCAGCCGCCGCGCGAGCCCAACCGGCAACGGCCAACGCAGGTCGGGCCGGTGGGCCACGGCGTGCGTGATCCGACGCCCTTCGAGCCGTGCCCGCAGGCCGCGCATCACTGTCTCGACCTCGGGGAGTTCCGGCATGGGCGATCGGCACGCTATACCTCCCCACCATGAGCGACAACCACGCGACCGCCGACTTCGGCTACCGCCAAGTGCCGCGCGCGGATAAGGCTGGCATGGTGCGCGCGGTCTTTGACCGCGTGGCGCCCCGCTACGACCTGATGAACGATCTGATGTCGCTCGGCGTGCACCGGATCTGGAAGCGCATCCTGCTGACGGCGCTGGATCCGCGGCCCCGGCGCAACCTGCTCGATCTGGCCAGTGGCAGCGGCGACATCAGCTTCGGCTGGAAGCGGCTTGGTGGCGGGCCGGCGGTTCTGAGCGATATCAATCCAACGATGCTCGGTATGGCACGCGACCGCGCGCTGGATCAGGGGTTGACCGCTGACATCGAATTCATGGTCGCCGATGCCGAGCGCCTGCCCTTGCCGGATCGTCGGTTCGATCGCGTGTCGATTGCCTTTGGCCTGCGCAACTGCACCGACAAGGATGCCGTCTTGCGCGAGGCCCGCCGCGTGTTGAAGCCAGGGGGGCAGTTCTTCTGTCTTGAGTTCAGCCACGTGCAGGTTGCGGCGCTGATGCCTATTTATGACACGTGGTCGTTCCGCGTGCTGCCGCGCCTGGGTGAACTCGTCGCGAAGGATGCGGACAGCTATCAATATCTTGCGGAAAGCATCCGCACGTTTCCTGACCAGGCGCGTCTGGCGCAGATGATGCGGGCAGCCGGGTTCGCGCGGGTTGACTTTCGCAACCTGTCCGGCGGCATCGCGGCAATTCATTCCGGGTGGCGGTTATGACCAAGCTCGCCGGCAAGCGTGTGCTGTTGATTGTTCCGGGCGGCATCGCGGCATTCAAGATTCCGGAGCTGATCCGCCTGCTGCGCAAGTCCGACTGTGGGGTGACCTGTGTGCTGACACATGCGGGCGAGCATTTCGTTACCAAACTGACGTTGCAAGCGCTGACGGAATCGAAGGTCTATGCGGATCTGTTTTCGCTGACCGACGAGAACGAGATGGGCCATATCGAGCTGTCGCGATCGGCTGATTTGGTCGTGGTGGCACCGGCGAGCGCCAATATTCTGGCAAAGATGGCGGCGGGGATTGGTGACGATCTCGCCTCGACGCTGCTGCTGGCCACTGACAAGGCGGTCCTGGTTGCACCCGCGATGAACGTGCGGATGTGGCTGCATGCGGCGACACAGGCCAACATGGCGCTGTTGACCGCGCGGGGCGTGCAGGTGGTCGGTCCCGATGAAGGTGTGATGGCGTGCAATGAGTACGGGCCAGGACGCATGTCGGAACCGCCCGCGATCGTCGCCGCAATCGAGGCCTTGTTGTCGCCCGAGCAGCCGCTTGCGGGAAAGCACGCAATCGTCACGAGCGGACCAACGCATGAGCCGATCGATCCGGTGCGCTACATCGCCAATCGATCATCGGGCCGGCAGGGGCATGCGATCGCCGCGGCACTGGCTGCGCTTGGCGCGCGCGTGACGCTGGTCAGCGGTCCCGTGAGCATGCCCGATCCGACCGGCGTCACGACGCGCCACATCGAATCCGCACAGCAGATGCTGGATGCCTGCCAGTCCGCGCTGCCTGCCGATATCGCCGTGTGTGCCGCCGCGGTGGCCGATTGGCGGGTCGCCAGCGCTGCGTCGGGCAAGATCAAGAAGGTTCCGGGCGCAGCGCCGCCGGCGCTCGAGCTCGTGCCGAATCCGGACATTCTGGCGACACTCTCCGCGCCCGGCGCCAACCGTCCGCAATTGGTGATCGGTTTTGCCGCCGAGACCGACGATCTTCTTGCCAATGCCCAGGCCAAGCGGCAACGCAAAGGCTGCGACTGGATCGTGGCCAACGATGTATCGCCCGCCAGTGGCATCATGGGTGGGACCGAGAATGCCGTCCATTTAATCACGGCGGATGGTGTCGAGGACTGGCCACGCCTGGCGAAGGATGAAGTGGCACGGCGTTTGGCCACCCGCATCGCGACCGCGCTGGCATGAGTGAGGCGCCGGCCTGCAGCGTTCGCGCGCTTGATGCCACGGACCTGCCGGCTTTTCGCGTCATGCGATTGGACGCACTGCGTCTGCATCCACGTGCCTACGGCAGCTCGTACGAAGAAGAGAGCGAGTACACGCTCGACGATTTTGCCGCGCGTTGGCCGACCCCACCTGGGGTGATGCTGGGTGCGTTTGCTGATGAACGCCTCATCGGCTTCACCGGATTGCAGGTACCGCAGAAAATCAAGCAACGCCACAAGGGGATCATCTACACAGTCTATGTCGATGCGGCATTCCGGCGCAGAGGCGTGGCGGACGGCCTAATGACTGCGGCCATTGCGGCGGCACGTACCGCCAGGCTGCGCTACGTGTGGCTCACGGTTGCCGCCGACAATGAAAATGCGCGCCGGCTTTATGATCGATTGGGGTTTCGCCGGTTTGGAACGGAACTGCGTGGACTGCTCGTGGATGGCTTGTTTGTCGACGAGGATATGATGGTGCTGGACCTGGACTGATCCGGGACCGAAGCGAAGGGGAAGGCTTGATGAGGGTGACTATCCAGGTGCGACGACTGCCTCATGGCGAAGGGTTGCCGCTGCCGGCGTACGCGACCGCTGGCGCGGCCGGGATGGACCTGCTGGCCGCGGTCACAACACCTGTCACGGTCGATCCGGGCAAACGGGCACTGATCCCCACAGGGCTGACCATCGCCTTGCCGCGCGGCTATGAGTTGCAGGTGCGCCCTCGCTCCGGCCTCGCGCTGCGCAATGGCGTCATCCTGCCGAATAGCCCTGGCACTATCGACGAAGACTACCGCGGCGAGGTTCAGGTGATTGTGTTGAACGCCGGCGACACGCCGTTCATCATCGAGCGCGGCATGCGTATCGCACAGGCGATCGTGGCGCCCGTGGTGCAAGCGGTGTGGCAGGAAGTCGAAGCCCTGGATGACACCCGCCGCGGGACGGGTGGGTTCGGTAGTACCGGCACGAGCTCATAGACCGAAGTTGCGCTGACTGAGAGTCCATGTGATGGCCGGGCTTGTCCCGGCCATCCATCGCGGCGCACTGCTGGCGTGGATGGCCGGGGCAAACCCGGCCATGATGATATTGATCGGCGGTTCGGCGTTTCCGGTCAGCACGATTTTGGGCTAATTGCGCGGCAGCCGTGCCACTTCCGGGGCGTCCGGATTTTGTGCCCGGTGACGCAACAAATGATCCGCCAGTACGCAGGCCAGCATCGCCTCGCCCACGGGCACCGCGCGAATTCCCACGCAGGGATCGTGACGCCCTTTGGTGCTGATTTCCGTCTCATGCCCGGTACGGTCGACCGTCGCACGCGGCAACAGGATGGAGCTGGTGGGCTTCACCGCGAAGCGCGCGAGAACCGGCTGTCCGGTGGAAATGCCTCCCAGAATGCCACCGGCATTGTTGGATCGGAACGCGACAACGCCGTCGTGCATACGCAGCTCGTCGGCATTCGCTTCACCAGATAGTGCCGCGACCGCAAATCCCGCGCCAATCTCCACGCCTTTCACCGCATTGATCGACATCAGCGCAGCGGCAAGGTCAGCATCCAGCTTGCCATAGATCGGCGCGCCCAGACCGGGTGGCACGCCGTCCGCCACCACTTCAATCACCGCGCCAGCAGACGATCCCGCCTTGCGTACAACAGACAGATATTCTTCCCAGGTTTGCGCCATCACCGGGTCGGGACAAAAGAACGGGTTCGTATCAATAGCATCCCAGTCCCACCGCGCTCGATCGACTGTGTGCGGCCCGATCTGCACCAGTGCACCGCGGATGCGTACGCCATCACCCAAGATCTTGCGCGCTACCCCGCCGGCGGCCACGCGCATTGCGGTTTCCCGCGCCGACGACCGCCCGCCACCGCGGTAGTCGCGAATGCCGTATTTTAGTTCGTAGGTCAGGTCGGCGTGACCGGGGCGGAACTTGCCGGCGATATCGGAATAGTCGCGCGACCGCTGATCCACATTGTCAATCTGCAGCGCGATCGGCGTGCCCGTCGTCACGCCTTCGAACACACCGGACAGGATGCGCACCTGGTCCGGTTCCTGACGTTGCGTGGTGAACTTGCTCTGCCCCGGCCGTCGGCGATCCAGCCAAGGTTGCAAATCCGCTTCACTCAGGGCGATGCGCGGCGGACATCCATCGACCACACACCCGATGGCCGGGCCGTGGCTTTCGCCCCAGGTCGTGACGCGAAACAGATGACCGAAGGTATTGTGGCTCATCCGCCGCTTTCAACGATGGCGATGTCGGGCGCCTCGGGGTTCTTCATCCCGACGATGTGGTAGCCGCAATCGACATGGTGAACCTCGCCGGTCACCGCGCTGGAAAGCGTGGACAGCAGATAGACCCCCGCTCCACCTACTTCCTCGATCGTCACATTCCGTTGCATAGGCGAATTCAATTGGTTCCAGCGCAGAATGTAGCGGAAATCGCCAATCCCACTGGCCGCCAGCGTCTTGATCGGCCCGGCACTGATCGCGTTGACGCGGATTCCCACACCGCCCAGATCCGCCGCCAGGTAGCGCACCGAGGCCTCCAGCGCCGCCTTCGCCACGCCCATCACGCTATAGTGTGGCGTCCAGGATTCGGCGCCCAGATAGCTCAACGTCAGCAGGCTGCCGCCCGCCTCCATCATCGGCACCGCGCGTTGACTGACCGAGACGAACGAATAGCAGGAGATATCCAGCGCCTGCAGGAAGGCGCTGCGGGGCGTGTCCAGATAGCGGCCCCGCAGATACTGCTTGTCGGCATAGGCGATGGCGTGGACCAGGAAGTCGAGCTTCCCCCAACGTTCGCGCAGGCCTTCGAACATCGCATCGATGCTGGCCGCGTCGGTCACATCACACGGGAAGACAAGGTCAGACCCGACCGAAGCGGCCAACGGGCGCACGCGCCGCTCCAGCGCTTCACCCTGGAAGCTGAACGCCAGTTCCGCGCCCTGCGCCGCACACGCAGCGGCGATGCCCCAACCCAGCGAGCGATCGTTGGCCACCCCCATGATGACGCCACGCTTTCCCTGCATCAGGGCGCCTTTGGCTGGGCCGGAATCGGGCATTGTGGTCCTCGGCGTTGTTCTGACGGCGTGTTGTAAACAGGTGGCACGGCCTTGCGCAGCGGGGCAAGAGGGCGGCACCGTGCGCCCGCCCGCAGGAGGAAGCGATGGCCGACCCGACCACACCAACCACCGACCCTTTTGCCCATTTCGGCCAGTGGATGGACGACGCGATCAAGAGTGAGCCCAGCGACCCGAACGCCATGTTCGTCGTCACCGCGACCGCGGACGGCCGCCCGTCCGCCCGTACGATCCTGCTCAAGGGCGTCGATGACCGCGGCTTCGTATGGTATACCAATAAAGAGAGCCGCAAGGCGGGCGAGCTGGCGGCAAACGCGCAGGTGTTCCTGCTGTTCTACTGGAAATCCCTGGGCCGCCAGATTCGCATCGAAGGCATGGTGGAACACGTCACCGATGCCGAGGCCGACGCCTACTTCGCCACCCGGCCCCGCATTTCGCGCCTCGGCGCCTGGGCATCACAACAGTCCCGCCCGCTCGCCCAACGTGCCGTGCTGGAGCACCGCTTGGCAGAATACGATACCCGCTACCCCGGCGAAGACATCCCGCGTCCGCCGTACTGGTCTGGCTACCGCGTGCTGCCGGAAAGCTTCGAGTTCTGGCAACTGATGCCTTACCGCCTGCACGATCGTACCACCTACGCGCGCGGCCCCGCTGGGTGGACTGTGGGCAAGCTCTACCCGTGAGCCGGTGAGCGTCCCGGCCACGCAACGGGAGACGGCTGCGCTCCTGCAACGTCTGGCCGGCCGCGCGCCGATCGAAACCCATATCTCCGCCGTGTTCGTCGGCGCGGACACGGTGTGGAAACTGAAGAAGGCCGTGCGCCTGTCCTTCCTCGACTTCACTGCGGTAGCGGCGCGCCGGCGCTTCCTGCTGCGCGAGATCGAGGTGAACCGCCCGGCGGCGCCAGACCTCTACCGTGATGTTGTCCCGATGCTCCGCCAGGCGGATGGCACGCTCGCTCTCGGCGCACCCGCACAAGCCAGCGCTGCAGCGGTGGATTGGGTGTTGCGGATGGCGCCCGTGCCTGCGGCGGATTTCGTGGACGCCATCGCCGCACGTGGCGACCTGACCCCGGGTTTGCTCGACGCGATCGCCGATGCGGTCGCGTCCTATCATCAGATCCTGCCCCCGATCACGCGAATCGATGCTGCAGCCGCCCTCGACCGGGTGGCTCGCGGCAATGCGGACGCCGCGTGCGAGGCCGGATTGCCGCAGTGCCAGGTACAAGAGTGGCTTGCCGCAATCGCGCAACGCATCGCCCAACACGGCGCCTGGTTGGCGGCGCGCGCCGCCGCGGGGTTCGTGCGCCGCGCCCATGGCGACCTGCATCTCGGCAATCTCTGCCTGTGGCATGGGCGCCCGGTGCTGTTCGATGCGATCGAGTTCGACGAGACCATGGCCACGATCGATCTGGGATACGACCTGGCGTTCCTGTTGATGGATCTGGACCATCGGGTTTCGCGGGCCGCGGCCAATCGTGTGCTCAATCGCTACGTGGCACGTACGGGTGATGCCGCGCTGACGACGGGCCTCCCGGTCTATCTCTCCCTGCGCGCCATGATCCGAGCCCACGTGGAGGCGCGCCGTAGCAAGTCGGAGGACGCCGCCAGCTATTTGGCGGCGGCCGCTGCCTACCTGGCACCAGCGCCACCCATCTTGATCGCCATTGGTGGGCTGCCCGGCACCGGGAAATCGACCCTGGCGCGCGCGCTCGCCCCGGGTCTTGGTGCGGCACCAGGGGCGCTGATCCTGCGGAGCGACGAGATCCGCAAGCGCAAGCACGGCGTCAGTCCCGAACAGCGCCTGCCGGACAGCGCCTACACCGAAGCAGCGAGTGACAAGGTGTTCACAGCGCTCTCCCGTGACGCCGCCACGGTCACGGCGGGCGGCCATTCCTGCATCGCCGACGCCGCGTTCCTCCGCCCGGCACAGCGCTCTGCCGTGGCATACGCGGCGTCGAATGCAGGCACGCCATTCCAGGGCCTTTGGCTGACGGCGCCTCTTCCGGAGCTGGAAGCGCGCATCGCCAGACGCGTGGGCGATGCCTCGGACGCCACAATCGCCGTGCTGCATTCAGCGGCTCAGCACGATCAGGGTGGCGACGGCTGGGTGCCGATCGACGCGCGGGACGCGGATCTTGCGTTGGCACAGGCGCACCAAGCGGTGCAAAGTTGCTTTGGGTCGCATCGCCGGCGCGAGCCGTGCTAGAAACGCAAACCTGACCCGCACGGGAGGAGTAACAGGCCATGGCCATCCGCAAGCTGCTGCTGCCGCTGACCGGAACCGCCGCAGGCGAAGCCGCGCTGTCCACCGCGCTGCTCATTGCGCGCGTCTGGAACGCGCATGTCACCGCGTTGCATGTCCGCGTCGATAGCCGCGATGTGGCACCGCTGGCCGGAGAGGGGCTCTCCGGCGCGATGATCGAAGAGATGATGTCGGCAACGGAGAAGGAGTCGAGCGAACGGGCGCACGCTGTGCGGTCGATGTTCGATCGCTTCGTTGCCCAACATGAGGTGATCGTGCAGGAAGCCCGGCCTGGTGCCGATTGCGCCACCGCCAGTTTCGCCGCGGTCACCGGGCGCGAGGAGGACCTGGTCGCGCAACAGGCCCGGCTCGCCGATCTGACCGTTGTACCGCATCCCGATGCCGGAGAGGATGTGTCGTCGTCGGACGCGCTGCACGCGGTGCTGTTCGACTCTGGCCGGCCGGTGTTGATCTCGCCCCGCACGGCGCCGCAGGGGATCGGTACTCGCATCTGCCTGGGGTGGAATGGCACGGCCGAATCCGCCTCGGCGGTGTTGGCCGCATTGCCCTGGATGCAGCGTGCCGAGGGCGTGCGCATTCTCTCTGCCGAAGGGTACCAGCGTCGTGGCCCGGCGGCGCCGGAACTTGCCGCCTATCTCGCACTGCATGGCGTGCACGCGGACATCGTGATGTTCCAGTCGATCAACGGTGTGGTCGGTGCCGGCTTGCTCGCGGCGGCGCGTGAGTTCGGATGTGATCTACTCGCGATGGGCGCCTATTCGCATTCGCGTCTGCGTCAGCTGATCCTGGGCGGCGTGACACGCCACGTGCTGGAGAACTCAGCACTGCCCGTGATGATGAACCGCTAGGCTCGACGCCATTCGTCATGTCGCGCAAACTTGCCGCACCGCGTGCGGCAAGGGAGCGACGTGCAAACCATGGATAAGGCGGCCGCTTCGCCTCTGGCGACCTATCTCGCGCATCTCGAGCAAGACCAGCTTGCCTATCAGTTCAGTCCCGAGGCGAACGCGCCAGTGTTCTTTCCGCGCGTCATCTGTCCGACGACCGGGAGCGCGAACCTGGAGTGGCGCATCAGCGCCGGGCTAGGGACGGTGTACGCGACCACCGTCGTGCATCCACAACAGGGTGGGCCCTACAACGTCGCCCTGATCGATGTCGACGAAGGCTTTCGCATGATGAGCCGCGTGGAGGATATTCCACCCGCACAGGTGCGCATCGGCATGCGCGTCCAGTTCCGTACGCATCGCCCCGGCGGCGACGAACCACCATGTCCGGTGTTTCATCCGGTGGAGGCACCGTGATGCGCGGCTTGCAGCGCGGCAGTGCCGCCATCGTCGGTGTCGCCGAGTCCGACATCGGCGCGGTCGCTGATCTGATGAGCCCGATCGATCTCATGGCGCAGGGTATCCAACGCGCGCTTGTGGACTGCGGGCTGACATTGCGCGATGTCGATGGCCTGTTTTGCGCTACGACGCAGGCTCGCACCTCGGCAATGTCGCTGGTCGAATATCTTGACCTGCCCAACGCGTATACCGACTCAACCATCGTGGGTGGTTCGTCTTTCGAGATCCATATCGCGCACGCAGTGGCGGCCATCAACGCCGGGCTGTGCTCCGTCGCCGTGATTGCGTACGGCAGCACGCAACGCACGGTTGGACGGCGCGCCTCGTCGGTGCGCGAATACAATCCGTACGAAACACCCTTCAAGCCGTTCCTTCCCGCCAGCGCCTACGCGCTGGCCGCGTCTCGCCACATGCACGAATACGGGACGACCCGCGAGCAGCTCGCAGAGGTGGCCGTTGCGGCGCGGCAATGGGCATTGCTCAATCCTGCTGCCTGGGAGAAGAAGCCACTGACCGTTGTCGACGTGATTGCCGCGCGACCCATCAGCGATCCTTTTACCGTGCGCGACTGCTGTCTTGTGACCGATGGCGGCGGCGCGGTGATTGTGACGTCGGTCGAGCGTGCCAAATCGCTGAAGAAGCCGCCGATCTACATCCTGGGTTGCGGCCAGTCGATCACTCACGCAACGATCAGTTTCATGCCTAATCTCACCGTGAGTGGGGCGGTCGAGTCGGGCCGACAGGCCTACGTGATGGCTGGGTTGACAGCGAAGGACATCGACGTTGCGGAACTTTATGACGCATTCACACTAAATACCATTCTGTTCCTGGAAGATCTTGGTTTCTGCCAAAAAGGTGAAGGCGGTCCCTTCATCTCTGGTGGCCGTATCGCTCCTGGCGGCGCACTCCCGGTAAATACCAATGGCGGCGGCCTCTCATATTGTCATCCCGGAATGTACGGACTGTTCCTGCTGATTGAGGCGGTGCGTCAGCTCCGCGGTGAATGCGGCCAGCGGCAGGTCACGGACTGCGAGACCGCAATCGTGCATGGCAATGGCGGTGTGTTGTCGGCGCAGAGCACCGTCATTCTCGGCACACCATCCACGCTATGAGCGAGCCGGCTGCGACGACGGGTCGATGCCTTTGCGGTGACATCCAATACGCGTTCACCGGCGCGCCTGACCGCGTGTTCCATTGCCATTGCGATAGCTGCCGTCGACACGTGTCGTCACCGGTCACGACGTTCGTCTGCGTGTTGCGCGATACGTTTCGTTTCACCAAAGGCGAACCGCAGGTCTATGTCTCATCGCCCGGCGTGCGGCGTAGCTTCTGTCCACGCTGTGGTTCGCCGATCGCCTATGAGGCGGACCGTATCCCCAACGAAGTGCATTTGTATCACGGCACCTTGTCGGATCCAGCGGCGGTGCGACCGACGGCACACGTCCATGTCAGGGAACAACTCGAGTGGTTCGACGTGCAGGACGATTTGCCACGCTATGCGCGCGGCATGCGTGGCGTCGATCCGATTTGTCATGGGCCGCGCCAATCCGGGTGAGGCATCATGTCAGCGGCCGCTGGGACTGATACCAATGGGCGGAGAGACTGACCGACCAGCGCCGCCACGTCATGCCGGCGCTGGTCACCAACATGGCTTTGCTTGCATCACAAAGGCAAGGCATGGATGCCGCGACCAAGCCACGGCACGACGTGGATGGATGGGACGCAACGGTCCCTGGCATCACGCGAGGCGGTACAATACCACTTCGCGTTCGATCCGATCTTCCAGCTCGAGCGATGTTGGCACGACATAGCGGGCGAATTCGTGCAACCCGTCTCGTGGCAGGTAGGCACGACCCGGATCCGCGAGCCAGACATCAGCGTGGCGCGCCAACTCCCGAAGCCACGGCACGATATGGCCTGCCATCGGCGCCTCGTAACAAACGTCACCGCACAGGATCAGGTCCCAACAGCACGGGTGACCGACGATATCGGCTGCCTTGGCGTCCACCACGACATCATTTGAAGCCGCGTTGAGCGCGATTGCCGCAACAGCCAGCGGATCAATGTCCGCCGCTTCGACATGCGTGGCCCCCATGCGCGATGCCGCGATCGCACCGACGCCACACCCGGCCGCAAAATCCAGCACCCTGCGCCCCCTGACCTCGTCGGGATGATCGTAGATGTGCCGCGCCAGTGCCTGTCCACCAGGCCAGGCGAACGCCCAGTACGGCGGATCGACGTTCCGCTCAGACAACCATTCCTCGGTGGCACGCCAGATCGGCGTGATCTCGGTGGCCAAATGCAGCGCGAGCTCTGGCACAAATGGCGGCCGGGTGAGTACCGTATGCGTGCGAACGAACCTCGCAGGGTCGCTCACAACCAGCCGAGCAAGATGGCCGCGCCGACGGCCAATCCGACCTCGCGATTGGCACGGAACAGGCGCAAGCATAGCGCCGGGTCGTCGATGTCGAGCGCGACCACCTGACGCAGCAGCAGGCCGGCCGGAACCACAAGGGCCAGATAGGACCACGGCGACAGTCCGGCCAGATATCCAGCGAGGGCCAGCAGCGCGATCGTTCCCCCATAACAGGCGGCGAGGAACGGCGCGGTCCGCTCGCCGAACAGGCGGGCCGTGGAGCCGATCCCCACCAGCGCATCGTCTTCGCGGTCCTGGTGCGCGTAGATCGTGTCGAACCCGAGATCCCAGAGGATCGCCGCGCCGTAGAGTGCTGCCCAGGCCGTATCGATCCGACCGGCCCCGGCCACATATCCAAGCGGGGCACCAAAGCCGAAGGTGAAACCCATCATCAGTTGCGGCCACCAGGTCACCCGTTTGGCGAGCGGATAGAGGCCAACAAGCACAAGCGAGCCGGCCCCCAGCGCCCACGAGAGCATGTTCAGTTGCAATAGGATGGCCAGGCCGAGCACCAGGAGCACGACCAGGAACAAGAGGGCCTGGCGCGGCCGCAACGCGCCGGCGGCCAGCGGCCGTCCTGCGGTGCGCGCAACCTTGCGGTCGATGTCGCGGTCCCAGAGGTCGTTCACCACGCAGCCCGCGGACCGCATGACGACGGCGCCGATGCCGAACAACACGATGAGCCGAAGTGCCTCGGCCGGCGTCGGTCGCGCCAGCAGGATTCCCCACATGCCCGGCAGAAACAACAGCCAAGCGCCGATCGGACGGTCCAGTCGCGCCAGCAGCACATACGGCCGCCAGCCCGTCGGCAGCCGCGCCACCCAGCCGTCCGCGATGATATCGGTATGTGCCGCCATGGCTGTTACTCTGCCCGTCAGCATGTCCGGGTCAATCCGCCTGTTCGTACCTGCCGCCCTCGCCGCGGACGCGACGGTCCCCGCGACCGCCGCTCAGGCACATTATCTTGGCACGGTCATGCGCCGGACCGTGGGCGACACCGTGCGTCTGTTCAATGGCCGTGATGGGGAATGGACAGGGCGGATTGCGGACCTGCGGCGCAACGCAGTGGGCTTCATCGTTGAAACCCAGATCTGCTCGCAGGAGAGCGACCAGGAAGCGGATATCTGGCTGGCCTTCGCCTTGCTCAAGCGCGACGCCACCGACCTGGTCGTGGAAAAAGCCACGGAACTGGGCGTTGCCGCAATTTGGCCAGTGGTCACCGCGCGGACCAACGCCAGTCGCGTCAACCTGGAGCGGCTCCAGGCAATTGCCATCGAGGCGGCCGAGCAATGCGAGCGACTGACCGTCCCGATGCTGCATCCGCCTCGCATGCTGACGGCCCTGTTGGACGCCTGGCCCACCGCGCGACGCCTGTTCGTTGCGGCCGAACGCGCCGACGCGCCGCCGCTGGCGCCAACCGGCGCGTCCAGTGGCCTGCTGATTGGGCCCGAGGGTGGGTTCACGCCGGTGGAGCTTGACGTGCTTCGCGCGCGACCCCTTGTTACACTTGCAAGCCTCGGTCCACGTATCCTGCGTGCCGAGACCGCCGCCATTGCCGGATTGGCGCGATTGCAGGGGGCCGGCCGCGGATAGTACGGTGATCCACGGCGCACGAGAGATATGGGAGCTTTATGTCCAACCCTGGGGATTCCGACTCGACGCCCATCACGTCGGTCCGCCAGCTCGCCGACCACATCGCCGTCGGCTGCAAGCTGGCGTCGCAATTCCGTATTGGCACTGAGCACGAGAAATTTGGCTTCCGCCTGCCGGACCTGATGCCGCTGCCCTATCTGCCGGCCGACGATCATCCGGGATCGATTCGCGACCTGTTGTCCAATCTGGCGCACAGCGGCGGCCAACCGATCCTCGATCATGGAAATATCATCGGCCTGCGCGACGGCGACGCATCCATCTCGCTGGAGCCGGCGGGACAGCTCGAGTTGTCCGGCGCACCGCTATCCACGCTGCACGAGACCAAGACGGAGCTGGAGACGCATTTCGCGCAATTGCGATGTCCGTCGCGCGACCTGCGAATCGGCTTCGCGCCACTCGGCTTCCACCCGTTTGCGACGCGTGGCGATATGCCTTGGATGCCCAAGGGACGCTATGCCATCATGCGCCGCTACATGCCGATGGTCGGCAGCCTCGGCCTGGATATGATGACACGCACCTGTACTGTGCAGGTCAATCTCGATTACGCATCAGAAACAGATATGCTGCGTAAGCTGCGCGTATCGCTGTTGTTACAGCCCGTGGCCACAGCGCTGTTCGCGAATTCGCCATTCGTGGAGGGCAGGCCAAGCGGCTTCCTCTCTTATCGCGCGCAGGTCTGGACCGATACAGACAATCAACGCAGTGGCATCCCGGCTGTGTTCTTCGAGGATGGCTTTGGCTTCGAGCGCTATGTCAAGTGGCTGGTCGATTCGGTGCCGATGTACTTCGTCTATCGAGATGGCAACTACGTCGATGTCGCCGGGCAATCATTCCGCGACTTTATCAATGGCCGTCTGCACAACCTCGCTGGCACTCGCGCGACGCTTGGCGACTTCG
Source organism: Acetobacteraceae bacterium (assembly GCA_035486355.1). Lineage (GTDB taxonomy): Bacteria > Pseudomonadota > Alphaproteobacteria > Acetobacterales > Acetobacteraceae > Palsa-883. The sequence continues at coordinate 4,719 of DATHNE010000040.1, read as the reverse complement.
CGGATCACATGACCACCGCGTTCACCGATGTCCGGCTGAAGCGCTACCTGGAAATGCGCGGCGCCGACGCCGGTTCGGCGGACATGATGGTGGCGCAGTCCGCGCTGTGGGTGGGGCTGCTCTATGACGACGCAGCGCTGAGCGCGGCCGAGGACCTGGTGCGCGACCTGACCTGGGAAGATGCGGTGACATTGCGAGCGGCCGTGCCGCGCCAAGGTCTTGAGGCGGCGTGGCGCGGCGGCAACCTGCGTGAACTGGCGGGGGCCGTCGTGGCAATCGCGGGCGACGGCCTGCGGGCGCGCAATCGGCGGGACGCGGCCGGGCAGGATGAGCGGGTCCACCTCGCGCCACTCGAAGCCATCACCGCCGGCGGCCCGACCCAGGCGGAGGCATGGCTGGCGCGCTACCGCGGCGACTGGCAAGGTGATGTTCGCCAAATCTTCTCTGAGGCGGTGATCTAGAGACGGCAGATAATCGTGTGTACCGCAAGGCTTGCCAGCTCGACGGAAGTCCGCACAATGAGGACCTGATGGCGGAATTCACCCAGCCGTTGCAGCGCTTGGTCCCACCTCCCGGAATGGACGGGTCAGTGGTCGTGCGATTGCGACTGATCGGCCAGATGGAAGCGTGGTCGCTGACCAGCGAAAACGTGCTTCCACAAGGTCGCAAGACCCGCGCCTTGCTGGCGGTTGTGGCGTTGTCCGCGCCCCGTCCCGCCCTGCGGGGACGGTTGGCGGAACTGCTTTGGAGCCGGCGGCCGGAGGAGCAGGCGCGGGCGTCACTGCGACAGGAAATTCATCGGCTGCTTGAAGCGCTGGGGCCGGCTGGTGGTGGCGACATCCTGAGCGTCACCCGTGACCATTTGTCGCTGCGCAGTGACGCGGTCTGGGTCGACGTGGACGAGGTCATGCGTGCCACAGTCGAACAACCGGCTTCGCTCTCCCTACTGGAAGGCGACCTGCTGGAGGACCTGGACGGTATTGACCCGACGTTCGATGCCTGGTTGGCCGCCGAACGGGAACGGGTGCGCGATAAGGCGCGTTCGGTTGCCGAAGCGCTCTTGCGAAGCCAGGTGGAGCCGGAAGCCACGATCCCGGTTGCGCAACGGCTGCTATCGATTGATCGGGCCCATGAGGGCGCCTGGCGGGCGCTGATGCGGGCACATGCCGCGCGCGGCGAACGCGGCATGGCGATCCAGGCATATGAGCGCTGCCGGTCAGTTCTGGCTGATCTGTTGGACGCGGCCCCGTCAGCGGAGACGCAGAGGCTCCTAGCGGAAATCCGTGGCCCGTCGGGCAGCCGCGTGCGGCCCAGGCCCGCGGCGCCGATAGCTACACCGATACAAGTACCGGACGAGCCAGAAGAACCGCCGCTGATTCAGGAGCCAAGGACCAGTCTCGCGCCGGCCCGCGGGGGCGCGCATGTTGGCGTATTGCCGCTGCAATTGGTTGGGACGTCGGACGAGGAGTCGCACCTCGCCGCGGGTCTGGCGGAAGAGATCACCACCGCGCTGGCGCGGTTCCGCTGGATGTTCGTGGTCTCCTCCAACTCCCTTGCCCGCTTCGCGATGGACTCGCGCGATGAGGCCGCAATCCGGCGTACCTTCGGGATCGACTTCCTGTTGGACGGGACGGTCCAGAAAGAGCGGTCGCGACTGCGGATCACGCTGCGCCTGCTCGACCTGCGGGCGGGCAACCAGGTGGTGTGGGCGCGGCGGTTTGATCGCCAAACCCATGACCTGCTGTCACTGCAGGACGAGATCGCGGCCGAGGTGGTAGCCCAGATCGATCCGGAAATCCTGCTGATTGAGGCACATCGTATCTCCTCGCGGCCACCGGTTGATCCAACCGCGTATGACTTGGTGCTGCGGGCGCTGCCCTTGATGGGTCGGCTCGAGCGTGGACCGTTCATGCAAGCGGGTAACTATCTGCACCACGCCATCGAGCTTGAGCCAGACTATGCTGCGGCTTACGCCTGGCACGCCTATTGGAACGCATTCCTGGTCGGGCAAGGCTGGGCGGACGACCCGCAGGCCGCGCTTGAGCAGGCCGGGCAGTTCGCCGAGCGCGCGATTGTTCTCGACCCCTTCGACGCGCGCGCTCTCGCCATTGCCGGACATGTCCGGGCGTATCTGCATCGCCGGCTGCGCGAGGCGATCGCCCTGCACGAGCGCGCGCTGTCACTCAATCCGAACCTGGCGATGGCGTGGGCCTTGTCGGCCGTCGCCTATGCCTATGTCGGTGACCCGATCGAGGCGGAACGTCGGAACAACCGCTACAAGAAACTGTCACCGCTCGATCCGCACGCTTTCTTCTACGATACGTTCTTCATCCATATCCATTTACTCAAGCGCGACTTTGAATCGGCTGTCGCCGTCGGGCGTACCGTCAGCGAGATGAACCCGTCCTTCTCCGCCGCTTACAAGCTGTATCTGACCGCGTTGGGTCATACCGGACGGACGCAAGAGGCCAACGTCATTCGACAACGCCTGTTGGCGCTTGAGCCCGATTTCACCATTGAACGGTTCATGGCAACGACGCCATTGGAGCGAGAAGCCGACAGGGCCCTCTACGCCGAAGGCTTGCGCCTGGCCGGGGTGGCCGAGCGGGATGAGGACGTTGCCCATACGGGGGCCGACCTTGAACTGCACCAGGCCTCGTAAGGACTGGCCGCCGCTCGCCTGGCGCCGGTTACAGTCGCGTTGTTCAAGCGATCGATGACAGGCGGCGATCAATCACCGGGGTTGCCACCCGTTTCAGCGGCCCGCCGCTTTCGCGCGGCCGAGGCATATTGCCCGCGAGGACGCGACTCCTGAACGTGCGGGCGCACGACGGTGTCGTAGTAATCGTCCCAGTCCTCCGGGGTTAGCTGAGTGAGCTCTGGCGCGAGCTCGTAGTTGTTGAGCGTGGCATCCTCGTAGACATGACGCGGGATTGGCTGCACCTGCAGCAGCGGGAATTCGGCACTGAAGTCGATTGGCACATCAGTCTTGGTCAGGCGGATGTTGGTGAGTAGGGGACCAAACCAGCGATCGGTTTCGATGATCCCCTCGAATGGCTCGTAACCGCCCTTGCGAGGCACGTTCGCAGGGGCACGTATCAGCATGCTCCAACCCGGCGCGGTGCGCGCAACGATCCCCGTCCAGACCTGAACCAAACCAGACTCCTGCAACGACACCAGAAATGGTGGCGCAAATTCCTGGATCTCCGGCGGCGCAACGGCATCGAACTGCGCCCGAAATCCGGGGAACTGTACCGACTTCAGCGGCATCCAGTCAGGGGCCCCGGCGAAGGTCCAAACGATGTCATGCCCATCCCACATCAGGCTGAAACTGATCGGTGGGAAGACGTAGTAGCCATAGCCCGAGGCGCTGGTGGAAGGTTCGCAATAGCGGAACGCACGCGTCGGCAACGACCCCGCCGCTGAACGATCCGCCCGCTGTGGCAGGCGTGCAGCGTGGATCAGGCGATGGAAGACGACGAGGGGCTGTTTTTTGGTCGGCGCCGGCTCGGCGGCCGCGGTGGGTGCGACGGTGCTGGACACAGGAGGCAGTCCTGACTGGGTGAGCAGAAAACGACAAGGGCCGGGCAGTGTGCCTGCCCGGCTCTCATCCTAGAGGATAGACGACGCGCCGTCTTGGCGCGGGCAGTCTAGCGGCGCGACGGGAGCGTTGGAGCGCAGGCGCCGAGGCGGACCTTGCCGGCATCCGTGGTCGACAGTGTCGGGGCACAGGCGCCGAGGCGAACCTTGCCGGCATCCGTGGTCGACAGCGTCGGGGCACAGGCGCCGAGGCGAACCTTGCCCGCGTCAGCGATCATCGGCAGGACAGTGGTGATCGAACGAGCGGCGCTGAGCATTATTGAGGTCCTTCCGTGACCAAGCCATGTTTCAGGTCATGCTCCGGGATCATGCGTCCCGGCGCAATGTCTGGCAGGACAATGCCTGTTTAAGGATTAATTACCGTATTATTCACGTTACCAGAGCGTCAAATCGTGCTGTGTGAAAAGATCCGGTTAACTTCTTGCTCGATTCGCGGCCGAACCGGGACGTGACTGCCCGCTAAGCACCTCGCATAAGGGTGAAAACCCGCTAAACGTCCCATTTGCCTCACGTGATTGTGAGTTTCGTTTTGAGGTACTCGCCCTTCACGCCGCCGTGCCGCCGACCGTCAGACCAGTGAGCTTCAACGTGGGTTGCCCGACCCCGACCGGTACGCCCTGGCCGTTCTTGCCACAGGTTCCAACACCAGGGTCGAGGGCCATGTCGTCGCCCACCATCGCTACCTTGGTCAGCGCGTCCGGCCCGTTCCCGATCAGGGTCGCGCCTTTGACTGGCGCCGTCACCTTGCCGTCCTCGATGAGGTACGCCTCAGATGCCGAGAAGACAAACTTGCCTGAGGTGATATCGACCTGCCCACCGCCGAAATTCACCGCGTAGAGGCCGCGCCGAACCGAGCGGATCATCTCCTCGGGACTGTGCCGTCCGGCCAGCATGATGGTGTTGGTCATCCGTGGCATCGGCGCGTGGGCAAACGACTCCCGTCGACCGTTGCCGGTTGCGCGCATCCCCATCAGCCGCGCGTTCAGCCGATCCTGCAGGTATCCGGTCAGCACACCGTCCTCGATGAGGACCGTTCGGCTGGTCGGCGTGCCCTCATCGTCCACGGTCAAGCTGCCGCGGCGGTCGGGCAGCGTGCCGTCGTCCACCACCGTGACACCG
>DATHNE010000039.1:0-21483 GCA_035486355.1 Acetobacteraceae bacterium | reverse complement strand
AGGATGTGATCGATGAAATGCTCACCACCCCAGCAGGGGCTGTCATCGCCCTCGGTGGCGCGCACCAATGCCGCGGTCTTGCGCAGCGCGGCGAGGAACTGGTCGTTGCCGTCCATCCAGCGGTTGAAATCGCCCAGCACGACGTAGGCGGCACGTTCCTGCTCGCGGGCGGCGATCCAGGCCTGCAGGGCCGGCACCTGCGCCCGCAAACACCGTGCACGCGGGGCGATGGCTGTCGGTCAACGGATCGCGCTCGCACAGCGCCTTCAGGTGCACGGCCAGCACGCGGAGCGCACCACCCGGCAGATGCAGCGTGATGTCGGCACCGCTGCGCAGGAAACTCCTGCCATGATCCGAGACCGCAAGCGTGGTCAGATCCGGGTCCGTATCGTATTCCAGGCCGCGGCGCACCACCAGGCCGACGCGCTGCACCACGTGGTCGTGCGTCATGTAGATCGCGTAGCGATCGGGCCGGAAGATGCGTGCGGCGATGTCGCGGCCGTCGACCTCCTGGATCGCGATGAGGTCGGCGTCGAGCTTGGTCGCATAGGCGGCCAGCCTGGCGATGTCGTCGGACCGCTTGGGGTGCGCATCGTGCGGCAGGGTGGGATCGCCATCGGGACGATCGGTGAGCCACTCCAGGTTCCAGGTCGCGACCTTCAGCTCCGCGGCGGAGGCGCAAGCCGCGGACAAGCACAACAGCAGGCCGAGCAGCGCATGCCTCACCGCTCAGCGCCGACAGCAACAGCCTCGATCTTTGGCAGATCCGGCTGCTTCACGCGGGGCCGCGTGCGATCGCCGCGTGACGCCTGAAGGGCCGAACGTCATGCGCTTTGGTTAGCAGAATGCGGTATGGCGCAACCACCGCTCAGGCCTTCGGCGTCCCTGTCATCGCGGCGAACGTCATCGCGTCCTTGTTCGCGCGCATCAGCATGGTGAAACCCGGAATGACATCGAGGCCTAGCCCCAGCGGCAATCCGGTGTCCTCGTCCGGCTGGATCTTCGCGTAGCTCTGCCCTGACACCTTGTCCCATTTCCCAGCCGGCTTCTTCACCTCGAGATTGACCACCGTCGCCTTGAACGACAGGCGCACGATCGCTTCCTTGAACGCGGGTGGCTTGGCCAGGCTGGGGCAGCCAGCGATCATCCGCCAGCCATTGGCGAGTGCCCATTCGGTCAGCGCGTCCTTGTCCATGCGGTGGGCTCCTTGATACTGATGCGTGGTACGCGGCCGCGACCTGGCTGGCAAATTCGTCGGCTGTGCGCTTGCGCGGCAGGTAAGAAAGACCTACCGCCACCTCGTCGCCAGCGTGATCAAGATCGCCGGAATCGGTGATCAGGATCCACCGGAATGCATGATCAGGATTAAACGGATTGAATGATCACGATTGAACGGAATTAGTGATCAAGATCGACCGGAACTCGCAAGTTGCGTTCATCGCGTCTGATTTGTGTCCATTGGCGTTCCCGTTTCCTGGCGCCTCCGCGAGCAACGCGCTGTGCGACGGCCCACTCTATCTGCGAACGCAGGTCGAGAACGCCGATGGGTGCTGCGCCCTGGATCCCCTGCTTCCGCGGGGATGACGAAGGGGAAACCACCCTACGGCGCGGCAATGCGCGCAAACGACCGAGCTAGCGTCTCGTAAATTGGCCGTTTGAATTCCACCGCCAGCGCCGGCAGCTCCGCCAGCTTCGCCCAGCGCCAGGCATCAAATTCCGGATGTGGATCAAGATCCAGACGCACGTCGCTGTCCTGGCCCACAAACCGCAACGCGAACCAGCGCTGCCGCTGCCCGCGATACTTCCCCTTCAGCGCCACACCGATCAGCTCCGCTGGCAGGTCGTAGATCAACCAATCCGGGTGCTCACCGATGATCTCGGCACGATCCGTGCCGATCTCCTCCGCCAGCTCACGCAGTACCGCGCCGCGCGGATCCTCCCCCTCATCAATGCCACCTTGTGGCAGTTGCCAGCCGCCCGCCGGGCCTTCAGCATTCGGCAGATCGGCACGCCGCGCGACGAACACCAGCCCGTCGGGATTGAACAGCACGGCCCCGACATTCGGGCGATAAGGCAGCACGCTCATGGGCTGGCCTTTGGACGCGTCACCAGCGCACTGACCGGCGCCAACACCGCCCCACGCGCCGGCAGGTTGCCGGCCCACGCCTTCAGTTGCGCCAGCGTCAGGGGATGGGGCGCGCTCACCAGGCCGATCGCCATGCCAGTGTCATGCGCCCGCTTCTCCAGCTCGGCCAGGCGCGCGTCGATCGCGTCGGCCGCGGGCGGATCATCCACCACCACATCGATGTCGCAGGACCACACCGAGGGCAGCCGCGCCGCCCCAGGCCGCGCATCGACATACAGCAGGCCGCGCCGTGCCAGGTCTGCCAACACCGGGTCGAGCTGGTCTGCCACACCGGCGAAGCGTTCCCCACGCAGCTTACCGAACGCCCCGGTGACGCCGACATAGCCGGCGACGCGGCTCAGTGCCCAGACCAGGCGCCGCCCATTCTCCGCCGGCGAGGCGCTGGTCAGCAACGCCTGCGCGCCGGGATCGTTCTGCGGATAACCCTGTGGCTCCATTGGCAGCGACAGCACGAATTCGTGACCCGCCTGCCGCGCCGCGTCCAGCACGGCGTCGGACGTGGCATAGGGCGACACGGCCAGCGTCACCGCGGCCGGCAGCGACTGGATCGCCGCCGTGCTGGCCGCCGCGTCCGGGCCGATGCCGGCCAGTACCAAGCCGATGCGTGGCGTCTTCGTCGTCGGATCGAACCCGGCCGCATACGCCTGCATAGGCGCGCGCCCATCGGGTCCGATGCGTGGCGGGCCAAGCGTGGCGGGAGGCGTCGCCTGATCCATCAACGCCATATCCGGCGCCGCGACCGGCCCCGACGTGGCACGCCCGGGGCGCGCGCGGGCGGCCAGCACATCCAACCGCGCGGGCGGCCCGGTAGCGACCACCCGGGGCGCCGGCTTCGGTGGCCCGAGCCATTGCAGCGTCGCGCCGCCCGCGGCCAATACCAGCAGGATCACCGCCCAGAAGACACCCAAGGGCCGCCAGTGCACTGCCGGCGCCCCGGTCATGGATTTGCCGTCAGCCGAAGCGGTCTCCGCCGGCAAGACGCGCGGGTCAGTTGGCGGCGCGCTGCTGCGAGGCCATCGCGTTGGCCAGATCAATCGCTTCCTTCAACTGGAAGTCGGTCTGATCAGGCTTCGCCGGATCGAATTTCGGGAAACTTTCCGGCGGTTTGTCAGGGATCTGCTTCGCCATCGCCGGCAGGTCGGTGCGCGGCGCCTCGGTCGTCTGCGGCGTGCCGCCGGTGTTGGACAAGACGTGGTTGTAGTCCGCCTCATGCTCGGGACCGAACTGCGGCTCGCCGTTGCGGGACTCGTGCACCTCGACGTCCGGCGTAATCCCCAGGCCCTGGATCGAGCGGCCCGACGGTGTGTAGTAGCGCGCCGTGGTCAGCCGCATCGCACCATTGCCCGGCAGCGGAATGACCGTCTGCACCGATCCCTTGCCGAAGGTCTTGGTCCCCACCAGCACAGCGCGTTTGTGATCCTGCAAGGCACCGGCGACAATCTCCGACGACGAGGCGGAGCCGTTGTTGGTCAGCACCACCAGTGGCAGGCCGGCGAGGATGTCGCCGCCCTTGGCGTTCCAGCGCTGACTGTCCTCCGCATGGCGGGCGCGGGTGGAGACGATCTCACCTTGGTCGATGAAGTCGCTGGACACCGCGATCGCCTGGTCCAGCAGCCCGCCCGGGTTGTTGCGCAGATCCAGGATCAACGCCCTGAGTTTGCCGCCTGAATCCGCCTTCAACTGCGCCACCGCCTTGCGAATACCGGCGTCGGCCTGCTCGGTGAACTGCGACAGCCGGATGTAGCCGATGCCGTCGGGCTCCATCCGCTGCTTGACCACTTGGATTTTGATGATCTCGCGCAGCATCGAGATTTCCAGCGGCTTATCAACGCCGTCGCGATGGACGGTCAGCGTGATCTTCGAGTTGGGCGGGCCGCGCATCATGTCGACCGCGTCGCTCAGCGCCATGCCCTGCACGGTCTTGCCATTGATCGACGTGATGAGGTCGCCCGACTTGATGCCGGCCTTGGCGGCAGGCGTGTCGTCGATCGGGCTGATCACCTTGATCCAGCCATTGTCTTGCGTGACCTCGATGCCCAGGCCGCCAAACTCGCCCTTGGTCTGTACCTGCATGTCACGGAACGCCTTGGCGTCCATGTAGTTCGAATGCGGATCCAGCCCGGTCAGCATGCCGTTAATCGAGTTCTCGATCAGCTCCTTGTCGGGCACCGGGTCGACATAGTCGGCGCGCACGCGCTCGAACACGTCGCCGTACAGGGTCAGCAGCCGGTAGGTGTCGCTGCTATTGGAGGCGTCGGCCAGCGCCGCCGGCACCAGTCCGAAGTGGTGGCCGATCTGGCCGGCGATCGGGCCAACGCCAACCCCAACGGCGAAGGCGGCGCCAAGCAGCAGGGCGGTGCGATAGCGATGTTTGCGCGGCGCCTGTGGTGTGGAGTCCATGCGTGTCTTCCTCTGGCACCGCTCGGTGCGGCGCGTTAATCGTCCTACGGCCCGGGGGTCGGGCCTGGCGGCATCATCCAGGCGACGGCATGGCGCCGTCCAGCATCCAATTGTTACCTAGTGGATAGTTAACTGCTCGCTTTCAACCAGGGCGTTGGATCAATCGGCTGATCGCCGCGTCGCAGCTCCACATACAGCGTTGGCCGAGCCCCAGCTTGACCGGGTGTCCAGGCCGCCATCGCTCCCACCGGCTCGCCGGCGCGGACAAGTTGGCCGGTCTTGGCATCCAGCTGTTCGAACCCGGCCATCACCGCATGGTAGCCGTCCCCGCAATTGACGATCAACAATAACCCGTAGCTGCGGAACGGCGCAGCGAATTCCACCCGGCCACCGCACATCGCGACCACGCGGGCGGCGGGCGGGGGCTGATAGGTGATGCCGGTGGCGGGGCCGGCACCGCTGGGGGCACCCCAACCGCGCACCACCGTGCCGGCGACCGGCAAGGTGAGCTGGCCTTGCGGGGCGGCGCCGGAGGGCAAGCTGGCGGTTTCGGCCGGTTTGGCAAGCGCCGCCTGCTGGCGTCGTGCGGCGTCGGCCGCCGCGGTCTGGCGCTGGCGTTCGGCGCGGGCGAGCGCCGCCTGGGCGCGCTGCTCAGCGGCACGGTGTTCGGTGTCCAGCGTGGCGATGGCAGCGCGAAGTGTCGCGGCGCGGGCGGCGGCATCGGCGGCTTCGCGCCGCGCCGCCGCGGCGTCGTCGATCGCCGCCTGGCGGCCGGCGGCGGCAACCTGCATCTGCTTGTCGAGCGCCTGGGCCTGGGATTGTTGCGCCGCTTCCGCCGCGGCCAAGCGGGGGGTCTCGGCTTGCAGGGTGCGCACGGTCTCAGCTGCGTCCGCTTGGTCTTGCCGCAAGGTCGCAGCTTCAGCCTCGATCTGGCGGGACAGGCCCTGCAGCACCAGCAGACCACGCACCGCATCTTCCGGGGAGCCGGGGGCGGCCAGCAGGGTTTCGGCCGGATACAACGACAGCCGCTCGACCACCGGCAGGAGCGGTGCGAGCGCCGCGGCCTGAGCGCGCAGGCGTTCGTCCTGCTCCTGGCGCTGCCGAGCCAACGCGTCCATGCGGTGGGCGACCGCGAGGGTCGCGGTTTCGGCCGCGCGCAACCTGCTGACCGCGTCGGCGCGGGATGCGGCCAGACGCTGTTCCTCGGCCGCCGCAGCCGCGGCGCGCGCCGCGGCCTCACGTTGCGCGGCAAGACTGCCGACACGCGCGTGCTCGGCGTCCTGTAGTTGCTGGCGAGCGGCGGCGCTGTTGGGGGGTGGGGACTGCGCCAGGGCGGACCCAGGAAGGACCAGGCTGCACGCGACCAGCGCGGAGGCGACAAGCCGGTGTGACCCGATTTTTTCATACGGCACGGCCTGGACGGCGGCGGCGCGGCTGGCGCAGTACGGGCTCACCCATCGCGTTGAGGTCCAAGCCATGACCCACCTATCGCTCACGCGCCGTTCCCTGCTGCTGGGGGCTGCCCCGGCATTTGGCTTGCGGTCACTGCCGGCCCAGGCGCGCGGACCGGCGCTGAATTTCGTGGTGATCGGCGATTGGGGGCGCGAAGGGCGTGAGCACCAGACCGACGTCGCTCTCCAGATGAGCCGTCGCGCCGTCGCCATCGACAGTCAGTTCGTCATTTCGGTAGGGGATAATTTCTATGACAACGGCGTGGTCAGTGTCACCGATCCGCAGTGGAAGACGTCGTTCGAGGATGTTTATTCGCGACCGGGATTGATGACGAAATGGCATGTCATTCTGGGGAACCATGACTATCAGCGCACGGGCAAGCCGGAGGCACAGATTGAATATTCCCGGATCGATCCGCGCTGGTCGCTGCCGTCGCCGTATTACATGCGGACGGAGCGGTTGGCAGATGGCACCGCGGCGGATTTGTTTTTCATCGATACCAGCGCCTATATCCAGCACTATTACGCGCCGCGTTCGGTAGTGCATATCGACCGTGCGCAGCCGGAGCCGCAGATGCGATGGCTGGAGCAGGCGCTGGCGACGTCCCAGGCGGCGTGGAAGATCGTGGTGGGGCATCACCAGGTGTTCGCCAACACCGCGCCGGGAGATTATGTCGGAGACGATATGATCTGGCGATTCCAGCCGTTGTTGAACCGGTATGGCGTGCATGCCTATATCAACGGGCACGAGCATAATTTGCAGCACATTATGCGGGATCAGGTGAATTACATCACGTGCGGCGCAGGGTCGCAGACCGATCCGGTGACAGCGCCGCCGGGGGAATTCGGCAGTGGCAGCCATGGATTCATGTCGATCCGGCTGGAAGCGGAGGCGCTGGGGTTCGATTTCGTCGATGACAAGGGCGCGACGCTGTATCACGCGGTCATTCCGCGGATGGTGTGAGGCGTCGTTGTGCACCTCGCCCGCTGCGCGGAAGAGTTCGGCGAGCGTAGCAATGCCGGGTGAGGGTCTCGGCGCTGGCACCACCCTCACCCGCGTCGCTTTGCTCCGCGACCTCGCCCGCGCAGCGGGAGAGGTGTACCTGGGACATGCTCTACTCCGCCGCCTTCGCTGCCTGGCGTTCGATCAGCGACGCGCCTGTCATCTCCGACGGCTTCGGCAGGCCCATCAGGTCCAGCAGCGTCGGCGCGACATCGGCCAGGCGGCCCTCATGCAGTGCTTCCGCACGGCCGCCGATCAACAGCACCGGCACCTTGTTCGTGGTGTGCGCGGTGTGCGGACCGCCAGTCGCGGGGTCCTTCATCAGCTCGCAATTGCCGTGATCGGCGGTGATCAGCAAAGCACCGCCCTGATGCCGCACCGCAGTGGCGATACGGCCCAAACCTGTGTCCACCGTCTCCACCGCCTTGATTGCGGCATTCAGATCACCGGTGTGACCGACCATGTCCGGATTGGCGAAGTTCAGCACGATCAGGTCGTATTTCGCTGACGCGATCGCGGCCACCGCCTTGTCCGTCAGCTCGGGAGCGGACATTTCCGGTTGCAGATCGTACGTCGCAACCTTCGGTGACGGCACCATGATGCGATCCTCGCCAGAGAACGGCTCCTCGCGCCCGCCATTGAGGAAATATGTCACGTGCGGGAACTTCTCGGTCTCCGCTATGCGAAGCTGTGTGCGCCCGGCATCGGCGGTAACGTCGCCTAGCAGATGCGTCAGCTGCTCGGGCGGGAACAGCACGCCCAGACGCGGCGCGAGTTGATCGGAATAGCGCGACATCCCCACCGCGGCTGCGACGCGCACGGTGCGCGTGCGAGGGAAGCCATCAAAGTCCGGTTCCAGCAGCGCACCAAGGATCTCCCGCACCCGATCGGCACGGAAGTTGAAACACAGGATGGCGTCGCCATCGTGCATGCCACGATAGTCGCCGATCACGGCGGGCACGACGAACTCATCGAACACCTTGTGCACATAGGCGTCGCGCACCGCGGCGACGGGATCAGGGAAGCGGCTGCCCTCGGCACTGACCAGCACGTTGTAGGCCTTGGCGACGCGGTCCCAGCGTTTGTCGCGGTCCATCGCGAAGTAACGGCCACTGACGGTGCCGATCGTCACACCGGCGGGCAGCGCCGCCATCAGCCGCGTCAGGTCATCGGCCGCCGATTGGGGCGGCGTGTCGCGGCCATCGGTGAAGGCGTGCACGACCGTGGGCACGCCGGCGGCGTGCAGCAGTTTCGCCAGGGCCACCGCGTGGTCCTGATGCGAATGCACACCACCAGGCGAGACCAGGCCGATCAGATGGCCGGTGCCACCCGAGGCCTGCAGCGCATTGATGAAATCCTTGAGGGCCGGCGCCTGGGCGATTGACCCATCGGCGATCGCATCGCCGATTCGCACCAGCTCCTGGCACACCACACGCCCGGCGCCGATGTTCATGTGGCCGACCTCAGAATTGCCCATCTGCCCGTCGGGCAGACCGACATCACGACCCGACGGATGCAGAAAGCTGTGCGGGCAGTCATGCCAGAGCTGGGAGAAAACCGGGGTACGGGCGAGACGCACGGCATTGTCGGCTGTCTCGTCCCGCCAGCCAAACCCGTCCAGGATGACCAGCATCACTGGTCGGATCGTCTGCGCCATGCTCCGCGCTCCCGCCTGCAGTGCTGCCGACGTAGCGCCCAAGCAAGGTGGGGACAAGGCCGAGGCAGGCGCCTCGGCCCCGGTTTACTCAGTAGGCGGCGCGGCCCCGCGTGTGGTCAGCGACGAAGTCGGCGTCGAACACGCGCGGCAGGTCGCTGCGGGTCAGGCCGATATCGGCCAGCTCGCGGTCGCTCATACTGTCCATCTCGGCCAAGGTGACCTGCCGGCCGGCCCAGCTACGGACCCCGGCCACCAGGAAGGCAAGGCCGTCGGCGATGGCACGACCGAGGCCGTGCGGCGCGGCCTGAGGGGCCTGGGCCTCGGCCTGCGCCGGGTCATAGTCCGAACCGATATAAGACCGGCTGGTGGACAGCTTGAAAACGAAATCACTCTTGGCGAGAGGTGCACTCATGGGGCAATCCCCCTTCAACTGTACCCGGGTCCAGCGCGGCGTCGTTGCGGCGGGGCGCTCCCGGTCTTGTCGCAGCGCAATATAGCTATGTTGCAGTGCGGCATAAGCACCGAATTACCGCTTCTGTCATGCGCAGATTGCATGAGAAGCACGCAGGGCTTTATCTTTTGCATAGGTCGCAGGCAAAGGGACAGGCAGTGAGCACGATAAACGAGCGTTTACAGTCTCTGCGGCGGGAGCTGGCAGCCCGCGGGCTTGACGGGTTCATCGTGCCGCGGGCGGATGAGCACCTAGGCGAGTATGTACCGGCCTCGGCCGAACGGCTGGCCTGGCTGACAGGATTCACCGGCAGCGCCGGATTGGCGGTGGTGCTGGCCGAGCGGGCGGCTGTGTTTACCGACGGGCGGTACGTGCTGCAACTGGCCGCACAGACCAACGCGGCGCTGTGGGAACAACGGCACATCACCGAGGACCCGCCACCGGGCTGGATCACCGCTGCCGTGCGGGAAGGCTCGAAGATTGGCTATGACCCGCTGCTGATCAGCGCGGAAGGGCTGGCACGGTATACTGAAGCCGGGCTGACTATGGTGCCGACGCCGACCAATCCGCTGGACGCGGTGTGGACCGGCCGGCCGGCGCCACCGCTGGCCCCGGCCATGCCGCATGCGCTGGCGTATGCCGGCAAGGACGCGGCGGCGAAGCGGGAGGAGATCGGCGGGCTGCTGAAGGCGGCGAAGCAGGACGCAGCGGTGATCAGCGATCCGGCCTCGATCGCCTGGCTGCTGAACATCCGCGGCGGGGACGTGCCGTTCACACCGTTCGCGCTGGGGTTTGCGGTGGCGCACGCGGACGGACGGTGCGAACTGTTCATGGACCCGGTGAAGCTGCCGGCGGAGACGCGGGCGTGGCTGGGGAATGGTGTCTCGGTCACGCGGCGGGAGGCGTTGGCTGACGCGCTGGGCAAGCTGGCGGGCAAGACCGTGCGGGTCGATCCGGCCGGGTCGCCGGTTTGGTTCGCCCAGACACTGCGGCAGGCAGGCGCGGCGGTCGCCGCGGGGCCGGACCCGTGCCTGCTGCCGAAGGCGTGCAAGAATCATGTGGAGCGTGCCGGTGCGCGCGCGGCGCATGCACGCGATGCCGTCGCGGTGTGCCGCTATCTGCACTGGTTGGAGACAATCGGCCCGACCGGGGGCGAGACTGAGCTGTCGGCCGCCGCGAAGCTGCTGGGGCTGCGCGGTGACGTCGACGGGTTCCGGGGCGAAAGCTTCCCGGCGATCTCGGGCGCGGGCGAGCACGGCGCGATCATCCACTATCGCGTGAGCGAGGTGTCCAATCGGCCGATCCGCCGCAACGAGGTCTACCTGATCGACAGCGGCGCCCAGTTCCCGGACGGCACGACCGACATCACGCGCACGGTTTGGACCGGTCCGGATGCGCCGCCGGCGGAGCTGCGAGGACGGGTGACGCGGGTGTTGCAGGGGCACATCGCGATCGCCACCGCGGTGTTCCCGCAGGGCGTGGGCGGGGCGCATCTAGATGCGTTCGCGCGCCGCGCGTTGTGGCAGGTGGGGCTCGATTACGACCACGGCACCGGGCACGGGGTAGGCAGCTATCTCTCAGTGCATGAAGGGCCGGTGAGCCTGGCGCGCCTGGCGCGACCGGTGCCGATCGCCGAGGGAATGATCCTGTCGAATGAGCCGGGCTTTTATCTGCCCGGCGAGTATGGGATCCGGCTGGAGAATCTGCTGCTGGTGGAGAAGGCGGAGATCGCGGGGGCGAGCAAGTCGTTCCTGCAGTTCGAGACGCTGACCCTGGCGCCGTTTGACACGCGGTTGATTGAGGTTGGGTTGATGACGGCGGCGGAGCGCGACTGGCTCAACGCATATCATGCGCGGGTGGCGGCGGAGGTCGGGGCCCGACTGGATGCGCCGACCCGCGCCTGGCTGGAGCAGGCCTGCCGCCCGATCTGACGGCGCACCGGCGGTCTCGTTGCCACACCAGAGTGTCGCGTCATCGCGTTCGATCGTTACCACTCAGCTGCGGACCAACACCCGATAAGGCTTCGCCGGATTGTCGCGTCACTTCGCTCGCAACGACGTGCGAGCGTCGCGCCGCCGCGGGCGCGGGCGCGGGCGCGGGCGGCCGGACGCCGCTCGTCCTTCTCCCGCGGCGTACAAGGACCTCACCGCCGGCAGCCGCGTTCACATCTCTGCGTTTTGCTCCAGGCACCGATCCGTCCCACCTTCCCTCGCACAGACGACGGAGCGTTCCATGACCATCGTCCCCTATCGCAGTTTCGAACCGCGCCTGAACCCACATCGCACCAAGATCGAAGTGCCCGGCTGGGCGGGCAAGCCGGAGCCGCGGCGTGACGGTTCGCATGAATACGGCTGGCACTGCATGCCGTTCGTCGAGGGCGCCCAGTACGGCATCGAGCTGTTCTATCCGTTCGATAATGAACTGGTGGTGACCCAGCAGAACGGTCAGGTGGCGCTGACCAGCACCTGGGGTCCCAATCCCGCCAGCGGTGTCAACTGGCCGCCGTTCCGCACCTTCGGCGAAGATTATTACAGCTATCAGATCCTGATCGATCTGAAGGTGCCGGACGATATGGCGGTGCTGACCCAGCCGCACCCGCGCTACTTCACCTCGCCGGTCAATGACGTGCCGCTCGCGGTACCGGCCCTGCTGCGCACCAGTTGGTGGCCGATGATGGCATTCGTGATCTTCAAGGCGCCGCCGGCCGGGGTGACACACACCTTCCGCGCGGGGGAACCATTCATGCAAATGCTGCTGGTGCCGTCGGATCCGGAGTTCGAACTGGTGCCGATGACCGAGGAGCAGGCCGCAGAGCGCGAGATGCGCAGTCGGCGCATTCACGACAGTCGCGATACGCTTGGCAAGGACACCACCTGGCTGTCGTCCACCAACACGGTGTTCGACGGCACCTATCACAATTTGATGCGTGCTGCCCGCGCCAAGGCCAAAGGCGCTGCGACAAAACCGGGCGACTGACAGGCGCCCGGTTTCATCAGCGCCCGGCCACCACCATCAATTGTGATGGTGGTGATGATGATGGTGGTGGTGGTGATGGTGATGTGGCGGGGGAGACACGCCGATATAGATGTCGGCGAGTTGCACATCACCTTTTGGCAGCCGCGACCGCGCAACGTCGTCAGCCTTCATCGCTGACACGGCATTGTCGACCGGCGTCAGCAGATCTGCATAGGACGAAGCCCGGAACGTATCGGTATCGCCCGGACTGATTGCGGCTTGCGCGGAACCCACGGCCGCGAGCCCGGCCACCGCACCAAGCAACCCAACGGTCTTTTTATCCATTGTCATTTCTCCTTTCCATCGTGGCTCCTCATGCATCAGGCGAACCCATCGCGGGACGTCCGACATACGGAGAAGGGCCACCAACCACGCCGCAAAATGGGCGGTTGTGGGGTATGTTTATGTCGAGGGCCGTCACTATTTCGCCAGCAGCGGCGCATAGGCTGCCGGGCGCGTCACGCGGGCCGGATCACCAGCGGCGGGAGCGACACAAACATGCGCTGAGCCCATCGCGCCCAATCCGGCAACTGCCGATCAAGCCAGCCACTTTCTTATCCATCGCTCCTTGGTGTTGGACGCGATCGCGGTGCGATAAGCGGCCGTGCCAATCGAGGTTTCTGTCGATGAATATGGAATCAATTATGCCGGAAATCGGGCATACCTGGTAATGGCTTACGCGCCGCAGTCACGTCTTCGCTAGCAATGCACGACGGCTGCCGGCCGATGTGCGACCCACACCCGCCCGGCAGAGCTGAGCACACTTTCGCACTGCGATCGCGATGGGAGCTGCAATCCAGCATTCAGTACGCACCCAGAGTGATATGGCTGGCTTGATGATCCTGTATCGTAACGGGCATTTTCATTGTCGCGTTCGGTTTCGCCACCGCGGCGACAACGCCCATCTCGAACGGCGACATCCGGCCCTCGGTTTGGTTATGCCCGGCTCAGGCCGCTCCCGCTGTCATTGCCGCGTGGAAACTCAACGCCCACGCGCGCATTCAACGCATGGCCGACGATGCGCCCGAGGCCGCACTAGGTTCCGCTCCGCAGCATGAAATCCCGCCCAGCGAACCGCATCCCCACGCCGACCAGCAGGAAGGTGATCGCCAGCAGGATACCCCCCAACGCGGCCAGGACCTCGAAATTGCCCGCCTCGCTCAGGTCGTACAGCAGCACCGCCATCGTCCGCGTATTCGGCCCCACCAGGAAGATCGCCGCCGACAGCTCGCGCGTCGCGACGATGAACACGATCAGCCACCCGCCGATCAGGCTGCGGCCCAGCAGCGGCGCAGTGATCCGGCGGATCGTCGCCAGCCGGCCGCAGCCCAAAATGCGCGCGGCTTCCTCCATCTCCGGATGCAACGATCCCATCGCGGCGTTGGCGTTGGTGTAGGCGATCGGCAGGAAGCGGGCGATGAAGGCGAAGATCAGGATCCAGGCGGTGCCGTAGAGCGACAGCGGCGGCGCGGCGAACACGGCGTAGAAGCCAATCGCCATAACGATGCCAGGGATCACGAACGGCGCCATCGCCAGAAAGCCGAGCGCGCCAGCGAAGGGGATCAGGCGGCGGTGGCCGGCATAGGCGATGAACAGCGCCAGTACCACGGCAATGCTGGCGGCGGCGGCGGAGTACCACAGCGTGTGCCAGATCGCGATGATCGCGGTGTCCTGCTCGAACAGCAGCAGGCGGTAGTTGGCGAAGGTGAGGTTGTCGAGGCTCAGTCCGTTACCCCAGGCCTTGGCGAACGAGGCTTCCAGCAACACCAGCATCGGCATCGCCACCGCCAGCAGGCCGACGAAGATGCACCAGGCCAGCAGCACGTAGCGCCAGGGTCCGAGGCGGATCATCCGTCGCGCCCCGCCCTTGCCGCTTTGCGCGATGAAGCCCTTGCGGCCGAGGGCACGGCGCTGGAAGCCCATCAGGCCAAGGGTGATCAGCAGCAACGGGATGGAGTAGGCGGCGGCAACCTCGACCCGGACGGGGAACTCGAAGAACTGCCAGAGCTGGGTGGCGGCGACGTTGATGCGGGCGGGGATGCCGATGATGGCGGGCGGGCCAAACAGCGCGACGGCTTCCAGGAAGACGACCGTGGCGCCGCCGAGGATCGCGGGCCAGACGAGCGGCAGGGTGATCTTGCGCATCGCGGTCCAGGTGCCGGCGCCCAGGATGTTGGCGGCGTCTTCCATTTCGGAGGAGATCAGATCGAGCGCCGATTTTACGAAAATGAAGATCAGCGGAAAGGATTGCAACGCGATGACCAGCGCCAGGCCGTTGAAGGTATAGACATTAACCAGCGGGGCGTGGGCGCCGGTGAGCCAGCGCCAGGCGACGTTGACGAAGCCCGCGTTCGGGCCGGCGAGCAGGATCCAACCGACCGCGCCCAGATACGGGGGCAGAATGAAGGCACCGAGGACGATCAGCCAGATAAGCGGTTTGCCGGGCATGTCCGTGCGGGAGACGGCCCAGGCCATCGGGAGGGCGAAAAGCAGGCAGTAGCCCGCCACCGCGGCCGCCAGTTCCAGCGAATTGACCAATGCTTCGACGTAGCGGACGCGGCCGTAGGCGGTGAGATAATTGGCGAAGGTGAATGCGCCGGTCGTGCGGGATTCGAGGCTGACGACCAGCAGCTTGAGCATCGGCGCGGCGACGAGCAGCAGCAGCGCGGCGATGACGAGGACCCAGACGAGGGTCATGGGTTCCAGCCAGCGGCGCCAGGCTTGGCTCAGCGTGGCAGCGCGCGGTTCCGTCGTGCCGGTGCCTGTCACCGGCATCCACGCCTTGTCTTCGTGCTGTTGGCAAAGGCCTCGATGTCGGGGCTGCTCCCCGGGTCAAGCCCGGGGAGCAGCATGACGCGGCAAGATTCGTGCGGCACGCTCAAATCCCGAACGTGTCGCGCCACTGTTCGCGCACCTCAGGCACGCCGTCCTCGATCTCCTTCGGCGTGGCGCTGAGCAGCTTCACCTGATCCAGCGGCAGCGCCCCATCCGGCGCCGGCACATCCGTGCGCACCGTCATGATGAAATACTTGCGCAACACCTGCGAGAAGATCGGCCCCGTCGCGAACTCCATGAACAGTTTCGCCGCGTTCGGATGCGGCGCGTTCTTCGGGATCGCGCTGGGGCCGAACACGGCTTCAGTGCCCTCGGTGGGATAGATCAGCGCCAGCGGGTTGCCGCGCGAGATCGACAGCAGCGGCGTCGCCGCGGACACGCCGATGCCCACGCTGCGCTCGCCGGCGTTGAGCAGCGTCACCGGATCATCCGACGACCGGCCGATCTGCGGTTTGTTCTTTTCCAGCTGGGCAAAATACTCCCACCCATACATCCGCTTGAGGATCACGCACATCACGCCGATCGAGCCGCTGTAGCCCGGATGGCCGACTGCGAGCTGGTCTTTCCATTTCGGATCCAGCACGTCCTTCCAGCTCTTTGGCGCGGCGGCGGCCGAGACCTTCTTGGTGTTGTAGGTCAGCAGATACAGCCCCAGCGAGCAGATCTGCCACATGTTGTCCGGGTCCTGGTCGCGCAGCACCGGCAGCAGCCCATCGGCGTTCTGTGGCCGGAACGGCATCAGTTGGCCCTGCCGCTTCAGATAGAGGTAGTGGCCGTAATCGGTGGAGCTGAAGAAATCACATTGCGGAGCGCTGGCACGCATGTCCTCAGACAGGCGCTGGAACGCAACCTGGGAGGTGGAGCGGACGACGTTCACCTTCACGCCGGGATAGCGTTCGCTAAACGCGCGGCCAGCAGCCTCGGCGGGTTCGGACTGGATCTGGCCGGAATACCAAGTGATCTCGCCTTCCTTCTTGGCGGCGTCGTACAGCGCCTGTTCGTTGGCTGGCAGATCTGCGGCGAAGGCACGGCCGGCGCCGAGCGCGGCCGAGGACACGAGGAAGCTGCGTCGGGTGATGATCGGCATGTGTCGTTTCTCCCCTGGTGACGCGGAGGTTATCGCGATGTGACGCGGGGGTCACCTGTCCTTGTCATACGAGAAGCGCAGCGACCAGCAATCTCGTTTTCAGCGCGCACAACGGGCGAACCCACACTGGCGCGAGATTGCTTTGTCGCTGCGCTCGCAATGACAGGTGGGTTCAGCCGCCGGATTGTTTCGGGATCAGCGTATTCCAGGTGGCGGCGGGTGGCGGTGGGCCGGCCGAGGGATTCCAGTGGCCCTCTTTCTTCAGCGCCTCCTCGACCTCTTTCGGCATATAGGTCGCATCGTGCTTCGCCAGCACCTCCGAGGCGTGGAACGTGCCGTCCGGCTTCAACGCGCCGAGCGCCACGACGCCCTGCCCTTCTCGGAACAGGTCGGGCAGAATGCCGACATACGTCACCTTCACCGTCGCGCCGCCGTCGGTGACGGTGAAGGCTGCGGCGGGTTTTCCGTCGATCGTCGTCTTGTGCACGCTGCCCTGCTCAACCAACCCCCCCAGGCGGAAATCACGGCCTGGCGGTGGCGCGTGCTTTGCCATCTGCGCAGGCGTCAGAAAGAACACCAGGTTGTCGCGGAACGCGGTCAGCACCAACGCGGTGGCGGTGCCCAGGCCGACGCCGCAGACCAGCAACAGGATCAAGCGGCGGCGCTTACGGGTCATGCCGCGCGGGCCTTGCGTTGCGCCCGCGGATCGATCGCCGCGAGCTTGCGGCGCGCCGTACCCATGCGGGTGAGAGCCAGCACGCCGAACACCAGCGGCACCAGCACGCCCAGCGCGTAGGACGCCGCGATGAAGGGCAGATGCGTCATGCCGCCTCCCGGCTGGCTTGCGCCATCAGCAGGCCGCGGATGCGCCGCTCCATCACCGCCGCGCGCGTGCGCGCCAGCACGATGGTGACGAACAGCAGCGTGTAGCCGATCGCGCAGACAAACAGCGGCCACAGCATGGTCAGCGCCATGGTCGGCGCGCCGGTCAGCGTGATGCTGTCGGGCTGGTGCAGCGTGTTCCACCACTCGACGCTGAACTTGATGATCGGCAGGTCGACAGCGCCGATCAGCGCCAGGATGGCGCCGGCGCGATAGCCGCGCTCGGGCTCATCGAAGGCACGCACCAGGGCGATGTGGCCCATATAGAGGAAGAACAGCACCAGCACGGACGTCAGCCGCGCGTCCCATACCCACCAGGCGCCCCACATCGGCTTGCCCCACAGGCTGCCGGTGGCGAGGCACAACGCGGTGAAGCCGGCGCCGACCGGGCCTATCTCCACCGCCGCAAGGTCGGCCAGCGGGTGGCGCCAGACCAGGGAGAGGACCGAGCAGATCGCCAGCCCGACATAGCCAGCCGAGGCCAGCCAGGCGGCGGGGACGTGGATGTACATGATGCGCACCGCGTCGCCCTGCTGCCAGTCGGCCGGGGCGTAGACCAGCCCCCAGACCAAGCCGATGACGGTGATCGCCAGGCCAAGGGCGCCGACCCACGGCAGCACCGCCCCGGACAGACGCAAGAAGCGCCCCGGGTTGGCGAAGCGGTGCAGCGAGCGGGCCGGTCGGGCCTGCGGTGCGGCGGCGGCGGAAGCGTCCACGACATCCCTCTATCGCATCCACGGCCGGGTTTGAAGGCGACCGCGCGGGGAGAGTGATCCCGCGCCCGATGTCGTGACGCATTGCGCCAGATCAATCCGGGAGAGAGGCATTACGTGATCCGGCGGCGGATGCCGCCCTTCAGGGAGAGCGTGTTGGCGTTCAGCAACGGGCCGATCCGGCATTGGGAGACGCGGAGGTAGGTCAGAAGCTGGGCGTCGTACAGGGAGACGAGCTGGGGAGGGACTTCAATTCGAGTACCACGTGGCGGTCGATGGTGAGCTCGGCCCGGTCGCCGCAAGCGAGTTGCGAGCCGGCGTCGGTGTGAGAGGGAGGTCGACCTGGCGGGTGTAAGGCAGAGTGTGGATGTCGCACTTGTGGCAGAGGCAGTGCTCGGTGGCGCTTTCCGGCAGGCCAGGGCCGAGGCGGGTGTGTACACGCATGGCCAGGCCGATGACGCGGCGGGCGAGGGTGTTGTCGGGTTGCGTTGATGGGGGTCAATGGATGGGATGGGGGGCCAGGAAAGTCAGCGCCCCAATCTCCCACCAATGAGCCATTCACCCGGGCGACAGCGCCGCCGCGGTCTCCTTCCCGGGCACGACCGGCACGATCTCAAATGCCGCCAGGTCGGTCCACGCCGCAACGAAGCGCTGCAACAGTGTGACGTCGTCGCACTCCATCAACTGAAAGCAGCGATCCAGACTGGCCTCGACCCAGCTTCCCACGAAGGTCAGGCCGTCTGGTGCCATGCGGCCTTTCTCGCGGAAGCGCTGATACACCGCCTTGCCATTCTGATCGCGGAACCGTTCAACCACCATGAACAGCATCGCACACCTCAAAGTTGCAGCGAGGGTGCGATACAACACCGCGATCGCGGCGGCCAGCGGTGCGCCGGTCAGACACCGCCCGGATCGGGGCGGCGGAAGGTACCCATCACCCGATCCCAGAAGAAATCGATCACCGCGAAGTTGGCATTCGCATGCAGGTGGTGCACGAAATGGAGCTGGCGCTTGCGGCGGAACCAGGCGAAGCGCTCCAGGCGGGAGTTCTCCACATGATACTCCCGGTCCACCACGACATGCGCGTAGAACGACACCGCGCTGGTCAGGGTCATCACGAGGAACACCGGCAACGGCAGCACGAAGTACAGCACACCGCCAACCAGGAAGGTCGGGATCAGGAAGTAGGGCGTATTGTTGCCCTCCTCGCCTTGATAGATCTCGGACGCGAGATGCCCTCTGGCGTAGTAGGTGTGATGGAATTTGATATGATTGCGGTACAACACGCCGCCCAGACGACGATGGCCCAGGCCGTAATGCAGCAGGGTCTGGCCGCCCGACATCACCAGATGCGTGCAGACGGCAGTCAAGACCAGCAGCAAGACTTCCAGCAAGGCGCTCGTTACCTGACCTGATGTGTTTCGACGTCGCGCGCGCCCGTGTGCCGCGCGCCAAGCATGGTCAACGCGAAGGTGGCATTGGGTTCCGCGTGGCGGTGCGGCGGACCGCCGGCATCATCGGTCCAGGCCACCAGCTCGGCGCGGATCAGCGGGCCGATCGTACTGGCATCCTGGCACGCGATTGCCGCGCGCGAACCACGCGCGAGGTCCGCCAGGAACGTCCATTGTGCCGGTGTGCGTTGCATCATCCGTACATCCCCCTGCCCTGCGCGGTGGTGTGGTGTGGCTCATCCTGCGCCTGCGGCGCATGGCCCACCCGGTCGCAGATCGCCGCGGTCGCCTGCACCAGGCCGACCGCTTGCTCCCAGGCCGGGTGATCGTCTTGACGCGTGTCGCAGCCGCGCTGGATCGTCGGGTTGATCCGCAGCTCCGCCCAGCGCGCGCGATCGATCAGGTCGGCGTCCGGCACATCTTCCAGCAGCTCCAGCTTCGGGTGCTGCCGCGTCCACATGCGGCCAATCAAATCGGCCAGCTCACTGACACGCTGCACCCCTTCCTCGACCGAGGCAACCGGCTGATAGAGGCGCAGGAACGGGTTCCATACCTCGCACGCCAGACCGGGGCCTGACGGCGCGTCGGTGCGGATGCTGAGCTTCAGCGAGGGTCGGACTAGTTGGTATCGCATCTGCCGCGCCTCCGCTCAGTCGCGCACGATGGCCGGGGTGATGTCGGCATCCTCGTCGGCCTCAATTTCTGGCACATCCGCGGCATCGTCGGCGTCTTCATCCTCGTCGTCCTCGACCGCGGCGACTGGCTCGACCTCTTCCTCGGCGACCACCGGCACGGGGCGGCGGCTCATATGCATGCTGCCGAAGCTCGCGCGCACCGGGCGCGCCACGCGGGGTACGATCGGCGGCTGCGTTGCGCCGCATTTCGGGCACACCGCCGGCGTCCGGTTCAGATCATAGAAACGCTCGGCGCAGCTCGCGCAGGCGCATTTCGTTCCAAGTTCAGGTCGACCCACCATACTGCTCCAAGGTGCGGGCGCCACACGGCGTCCGTCGGCTTTGTTGTGCTCAACCAGGCTGCATCGGATTGGTGCGGGTGGTTGCGTCCGGTCGCGTTATGCGGCGATCCGGATAGGCGCGCCGTGCGCGCGATGCCGGGTGTATGTGGTGCGCCCGCGCCGGATTGCATCGGGTGTCGGAAAATAAACCTTCGCGCCAGCCGGTGCAACACCGTCATAGCTGCAAGGCCTCGCTCTCCCAATCGCCGCGCACGAACGTCGCCACCTCGACCGTTCCGCTATCGGACCAGAGCATTCGCAGCAGCCTGATGCCACGGCACACCTCGAGGCCATAGGGCAGGCCCGGCCGCGTGTGCTGACGCTCAATCGCGTGGCGGTAACCGGGCGAAGCGGCTTCCTCCGGTGCCAGATCATTGAACGGCGTCCAGTGCCGCAAGACCCAGAGGTCCCGCCGCAGCTCGATCACCCGCACCACGTCGCGTTGCGACAGCAGATGGCCGCTCTCGCGCAACAACGGCATGACGTGGTCGCGGATCGCGCATGCGCGGTCGTCGCTGCTGGCCGCCAGGCGCAGCGTCATCGCCCACGCCGTCTATTGCGGTACCGGCCCATTCGCCGCGCTGAACAGGATCCAGGTCACTTCGCGCCGCGGTCGCGCATGTATTTGATATAGTCCGCGGTACTACTGCCGCTGTATGACATCCGGAACGGCTTGCCGGAGGCTACGGGCGGCTTGGCGGCGGCCGGCGCCGGCCGGGCCGTGCGTGCCACCGGCTTCGCTGTCGCTGGTTTCGGTGCCGGTGCGGCGGGGCCTTCCGGCAATCCCGGCCCGCCGTCGTGACGCGCCTTCGACCAGGACGCAACATCCTTGCGCAACTGGTCCTTCATGGCATTCGCCTGTGCCGTGATCTCCCGCTCGGCGTCGGTGTCGTCGCTATCTGGCGGCATGGCCATCGGCGTTTTCCTTTATTGCAGGACGACGTGATCCATCCGGCGGATACCCCCATCGCCGCCAAACGCGACGAGGGGCCAGCCGGAATCGACCGGCCACGAACACCGGTTGCAGGCACCGGGCCGGTCAGACGGACACGGCGCCCGGGTCGTGGGAGCCGCGCGCCGCGTCGCCTTCAGTCGCGCATACGGTCCGTCGTGCGGAAGCTCCCGCCGGCCGCAGGCACAAACGCTCACGCGTCGTCCGACCCGGCGGGCGGATCGACGTGCTCGCCGATCATGACCTCGGTCGTGATCATCAACGCGCCGATCGAGGCGGCGTGTTGCAGCGCGGTGCGCACGACCTTGGTGGGGTCGATGATGCCCGACTTCACCAGGTCCTTGAACTCGCCGCTCTGCGCGTCGAAGCCGTAGTTGTACTCGTCCTTGTCCAGCGTCTTGCCGGCAATCACCGCACCGTCCTCG
>DATHNE010000038.1:0-45968 GCA_035486355.1 Acetobacteraceae bacterium | reverse complement strand
CTGCTTGCTGCCATCGAACATCCAATCGCCTCCGAGAAAAGGGGACAATGATGCCTGTTCAATATGAAAGCTCTGAACAGATCGCCACGATCACGCTTAACCGGCCAGAGGCAATGAATTCCCTGGATCCTGAATCACTGGCCGAACTGAATGATGCCTTCCAGCGGGCCAACGCGGACAGTGACGTGCGCGTCGTCATTCTGACTGGGGCTGGGGATAAGGCGTTCTGCACGGGATCCGATCTCAAGAGGACGATGCCGCCGAAGGAGAGCTTCGCCGAGCTCACATTCGGGCGTCCGAAGTGGCTCTACCCGTTCGCCGGCATGGAAATCGACAAGCCAATGATCTGTGCCGTGAATGGTTACGCGCTTGCGGGTGGTATGGAGCTGGCGCTGGCGTGTGATATCCGCATCGCCTCGACCAATGCTCAGTTCGGCCAATCCGAGGTATGCATTGGAAGCATCCCTGCGGCTGGCGGCACCCAGCGATTGCCGCGCATGATCGGAATGTCCGACGCCCTGCTCATGATGCTGACCGGCGATCGTATCGACGCGGAGGAGGCACTCCGGACCGGCCTCATCAGCCGTGTTGTCGCGCCCGCGAATTTGATGGCCGTGGCAAGGGAGATCGCCATTAGGATCGCCGGCAATGCGCCGCTGGCGGTGCGGGCCGTGAAACG
This sequence comes from Acetobacteraceae bacterium, assembly GCA_035486355.1. GTDB lineage: Bacteria > Pseudomonadota > Alphaproteobacteria > Acetobacterales > Acetobacteraceae > Palsa-883. Next base: position 45,289 of record DATHNE010000038.1, on the reverse strand, counting down.
GCTCGTGCGTGATGGCATGGATATGCCATTGCTCGCGGCCATTCAGTCGGAGCAGTTTGCCCTCGGCCTGTTGCGCGACAGTCAAGACCGCATCGAGGGGCGTCTGGCGTTCCAGGAAAAGCGTAAGCCGAACTACCGGGGGCGTTAAGTGGGCACTCTCATAGATATTGTGCAGCTTGATGACTGCGCCGTCGTTCGGCTCAATCGCCCGGAAAAGAAGAACGCGCTGAACCGCTTGGCGCGTCGCGAACTGTTGGCAGCGTTGTTGTCGCTGCGTGATCGAAGAGCGATCATTCTGACAGGGGCTGGGGACAGCTTCTGTTCGGGCGTCGACCTCAAGGAGGTAAAAACCGCCGCAGACGCTGACGTGCCGCCTGACCCACAGTCCGACTGGATCGAGGTGCTTCTGGCGATACGGGAACATCCGGCGGTTTGCATTGCCGCGGTCAACGGATTTGCCCTTGGCGGTGGCGCCACGCTGATTAGCGTGTGCGATCTCGCGATTGCGGCAGACGAAGCGGAGATTGGAATGCCGGAGATCGGATTTGGTGTCTATCCGCAGTTCTCCGGCCCCGGTGCGCAGATGCAACTCACCGCAAAGCGCGCCGCCTGGCTCATCCTGACGGCAGAACGTGTCGATGGGCGAACGGCCGAGATGTGGGGGATGGTTAATCGCTCCGTCCCGCGTGCCGAGCTGATGCAGGTTGCGACAAGCATCGGAAAGAAGCTGGGGGAGTACGACGCCGTCGCGCTTTCAGAAAGCAAACATGCGCTCGATGTCGTGCCGGCGTCGATTTCCGATTGGCGTCAGGCATTCGTCCACGGGATGTCTACGAACGCACGCATTCGCGCCGCCAGCGATGCCCAGCAAGAGGGGTTCTCGCGATTTGCGTCCGGTCTCCGCAATCCGGGTCAGGGCCGACTGCCATAAAGGACCAGTCGCACGATTCTATGTGCGACGGGACAACGGGAGAGTACAATGAGAAAAGTCATAGTCGCTGGTATTGGCCAGACCGCATTTGGTAAATTCCTCTACCGCAACATGCGTTCTCTGGCCGAAGAGGCACTGCGGCACGCCGCCCAGGACGCTGGGATCGACACATCGCGCATCGACGTCGTCTACTTTGCGAACGCGCTGTCGGGTCTGATTACCGGTCAGGAGACGATCCGTGGTCAGGTGGCGTTGCGGAATACGCCGTTGATGGGTAAGCCAATCGTCAATATCGATAACGCTTGCGCCTCGGGATCGTCGGCATTCAACCTGGCTTGGTTGGCCGTCGCGTCGGGACAGGTTGACGTCGCATTGGCGATTGGCGCTGAGAAACTCACGCACGAAGATAAGGCGGTTACCTTCGGTGCCTTTGCATCGGGTGTCGATGTTGAAGAGCGCAATCGAATGATGCACGAGACGCCAGGCACGCACTCGCTGTTCATGGATATCTACGCGGCCAGAACACGGAAATACATGGCCGCGAGTGGCGCGACGGCCGAGGATCTTGCCGCCGTTTGTGTTAAGAGCCGCCACGGTGCCTCGTTGAGCCCTTGGGCACAATTCAGAGACGGGATTTCTGTTACGGAGGTGCTGAATGCCCGTGTGATCAGCGCGCCCTTGACGCTGCCCATGTGCTCGCCGATCGCCGATGGCGCGGCCGCTGCGATATTGGTCAGTGAGGAGGTTGCGAAGTCGCTCGGCTGCGCGAATGTCGTCGTGCGTGCCTCCAAAATCGTTACGGCCAATCAGGACGGTACGGATCCGGTATGTGCTGCCAGAGCGGGTCAGCAGGCGTATGAGCAAGCTGGACTCGGCCCAGAGGACATTCATGTTGCCGAGGTGCACGACGCATCGGCGGCGGCTGAAATCATTCTGTATGAGAGACTGGGATTTGCCGAGCCCAATCGCGGCGCTGAACTGCTGCGGCAAGGTGTCACCTCAATTGGGGGGCGTCTTCCGGTCAATCCGGGTGGTGGTTTGCTCAGTCGAGGCCATCCGGTCGGCGCGACCGGTATCGCGCAGATCATCGAGTTGACGACACAACTGCGAGGTAATGCCGGCAGGCGTCAACGCAAAGGTGCGAAAGTGGCTCTCGCGGAGTGCTCGGGTGGTGAGATTGGCGCGGATTCAGCGCTGGCGGCTGTCACGATCCTGGCGGTGTGATCGGCGTGGACGTACCTCTCCGTCAAAGGCATAGAATGGAACAATGGCGCATCGCGCCGGTCTCGCGCGTCAGGGTCCCTCGATGGAAATCAAGCAGCTCCGTTATTTTGTGAAGGTGGCTGAACTCAGCAGCGTCGGGAAAGCTTCGGACTTGCTGAACATTGCGCAACCTACATTAAGCCGCCAGATTCGCGCGTTGGAACTTGAACTCAAGACCAATCTGTTTGCCCGGGATGGGCGCGGTGTCCGTCTCACGGCCCTGGGGCGCCGCTTCCTTGAACATGCACGCGGCATCCTGCATGCCGCGGACACGGCCATGGATGCGCTTAACGAGGACAGATCAGTTTACGAGGGCAAAGTCGTCGTCGGCATGACCCCGAGCGTCGGCCGGCGCCTTATTCCAGACTATGTCGAGCGCTTTGTAGAGCGCTTTCCCAAGGCGTCGCTTTCGGTGGTCGAAGGCTACTCGCAGGCTCTTGCCGAACAGGTTGTGATGGGCAAACTCGATTTTGCCATCCTGCTGAATCCGTCTGCCTCCCCCAATCTCGTCATCGATCCGGTGGGGGCTGAATCGCTCTATTTGATCGGCTCAACGCCCGTTGGCGACAATGCCGAAAGCGTGACGTTGTCCAGCCTTGCCGGCTTGCCACTGATCATGCCGCACACGATTCACACGATACGACCGTTGCTGGAATACGAAGCGGCGCGTCTTGGCGTGATGCTGAATATTGCATTTGAAATCGACTCGGTCCGGTCGATATCCGAGCTGGTCGAGAAAGGCAGAGGCTATACCGTCATGCCACTTGATTCGATGCGCGACGGTGAAGGTCATGGGTTGCATTGGCAGAAGATTGTCAGTCCTGAAATAGAAGTGACGCTCTGCCTGATCCGGCCGGTCAAGCGACCGCAGACAGCCTTGCCGCTTGAAGCGGCCGCTCTCGCAAAGATCGCGCTCTCCAAAATGCTGGGGTTGCCCGCGGTCTAGAACGATCGCCCCTCACGCGATGCCGCCTCAGGTGATCACGCTCTGGCCCGGCATACTGGCGATCCGCCGCGGCATTCGCCACCCCCAGCCTCAGGAGCAACAGTCGCGGCCAGAATGGATCGGCGCGTAGACCGCTGTCCGGCACATGCAGGAAGACGTGATCGGGATGTCAGCCTTGGCCAACGCGTCATCGAGTTTCCTGCTGAGGCTCGCGTGTTCCTCTGTGTCTCCCCGCCGCCGCAAACACTCCACGATGCCGTGCAGCGCCCAGACGTTGTCCGGATGCTGGGTACAGCGCTGGATCCGGCCGCTCAGGCCAAGGTCGTCGCGGTAGACGTCCTCGGCTTCGGCGTAGTGGCCCTGCTCCGCCAACAAAGCCGCGAGGGCGTGCCGTGGCGGATGCATCCAGGCCCACGGCTCGGTGTAGCCAAGGCTGTCGTCGCGTCTGACGCTCTCGCGCAATGCCGCGAACGCGGCTTCGTAATTGCCCTTATGATATTCCAGTTCCCCCTCCAGCATCTTTTCACCCACGCCCAAGGTTGCATGAGCATAGTTGCTGAGGAATCTGCGATCCGCGGGGATACGTCCAAGACTTTCGTGGAACCGGGCCTTCTCCTCCTCAGCCGCGGCAATGTTCTTGAGCGTCGCGTACGCGACACCCCGCGCGTAGTGCTGCATCGCGGTTGAGATCAGGTAAAGGTCCGGGTCCTCCGGCATTGGTTCGTCGATGATCGCCTGCCACTGACCGAACCGCACCAACACGTGCATTTTCATCGAATAATAGGCCTCAGTGGTGTAGGCGAGCTTCGGTCGGTCCCGAATAGCCAGGATTTCCCATGGCAAGATGCGCCGGATCGTATTCGCGGCTTCCAGCGCGCCTTTGTAACGACCAAGGAACATACAGGTGAAAACCATGAGATGAAGATCGTGACAGCGGGCTGTGATGTAGAAATTGAACGACCCCGCGTAATCGGCGTACGCATTGTCGGCTGTGATCGCCTTCTCGCTTGCCAGCACGGCCTTCTCGTAGTCGCCACACAAGACGTAGATATGGCCCGGCATATGGTTCATGTGCCCGGCATCCGGACACAAGGTCCCGAGGATATCAGCCGATTGCATGGCGTCTTCGGGGTGATTGGACATTTCGAGCGCGTGTATGTGCATGTGAACGATCGCCGGGTGGTGGGGGCGGCCGGCTGTATCCGACAGGGCTATCGAGCGTTCGATCGCGCCCAGGGCCTCGACCACATCCGAATTGTATGCCGGTAAACCGGTCCTGACGTCCCACAGCCGGCGGGGCGTGCGTGTGATCAGTGCTTCCGCGAAGAGCGCCATCACGTCATGGTCGTCTGGGAATTCGTAATGGACCCTGCGCATTTCGGCGGCATAATCGTCGTCCGACCTGTCAAATTCCTCGGGCGGCACGGCATGCGGTTTCTGATAACGGCGAGACAGCGCCTCAACCAGGCGCCGCTCGACCCGCGTCGCCCGGTCGAATCGCTCGCGTGCGAGGCCGATATGCGTGAAGGCGAGCGCGGTCACGGCCTCCGCCTCTTTCACACCGAGATCGCGCCAGGGCAGGTTGTAGAAAGGCCCGCTTGCATACGCGATACCCCAATGGGCCATGAGGCAGTCCGGGTCCGACTCAAGCGCCTTTCGGAAGCACTTCACACCCTCTTCCTGATTGAAGCCGTAGCTCCAGTTGAGGCCAAGGTCGAACCACTTCTGCGCGTCGGGAGAGCTGGTGGAGATGCGTCTTGTGTGGACGCCAAGGTCGAAACGATCCATTCGCAGAACTCCGTTGTGGCCGCCGGCCGCCATCCTGGAGTGGCGTCGCAGTGGCCGCGGGTAAACCGAAGGGGCGTTGGCGTCAGTGCAACCGCGGATAGCCCCGCGCGGCGGCCTCGTCTGCATAGCGGCATGGTGTCCGGTAGTCGACCTGGTCGGCGGCACGACATCCAGCAGCAGCATCGCGGCGCGCACGGACGCCCATTCCGGCCGGGTGGCCACGCGTCGTAGCGCCTGTGCCAGCGCAGCCTTTGTCGCTGGATCGGTTGCGGCGGAGATGACGTAGGGGATCGCGGGCGTGGGCGGCGTCGCGGCCAGGATGCGAAGCTGCTTCGCCATGGCGGGCCGATGGCGGGCGAAGAAGGCATGTGTGACGTAGTCCACGCATGTGGCATCGGCCTCGGCGCGGCGACGCGTTCGACGTTGATCGGCTGACTGTGCGTCTCGACGATTGACCCGAAGAACGGCCTGCCGTCCGTCAGCTCGGCGATCACGCGGCGCGGCAGGTTCATGCCCGAATTCGAATGGATGCTGTTGAAGACGAAATCGCAGCCACGAAGATCGGCGACGGAGCGGAAGGGCGCGTCTCGCCGCACGACAAACACGCCGGCATGGGTCGGGCCGGCGCAATGCGCGGCGTCATAGGCCGGCACGCCCAGGACCACCGCCTGTCCGGCGTAGATGGTTTGCAGCGGCCAGCCACACACCTGGGTGAATACTGTGTCGGGCTCGATCCGCGTGGGCACCGGTCTGCGCGCAAAATCCAGTAACGGGGGAAGGCCCATAACGCCGAGCCGCTCTGCCTCGGTCCGGATCGCCAGCCAGAAGGCGGCGTTCTCGGCCTGCATCGCCGGCAGGTTGTACATCGGCGGGCTCGCTTGCGGCATCAGAAGCTCGCTGGTGGTGACACCGCGGCTCGTGGGACGAGGTGTGGCGTGGCGTGACTTCGTCTATCGGAAGTCATCGCGCCCTAAGCGGCCTCGCCACCGCGCCTACATCCGCCCGGCATCAACACGAATCCGCTCGCCGGTGATCGACGCCGAGGCCGCTGACGCCAGGAACAACGCCGCATCCGCCACTTCTTCGGGCTCGACCCAGCGTCGCAATGCCGCCTTGTCGGTATAGTTGACCCGAATGATCTCCTCCGCTGGACGCCCTTCCGCGGCCACGCGCGCCTTGATCACCCGCTGCATCAGTTCCCCGTTCACCGCGCCAGGACACAGCGCGTTGACGCGGATGTTGTCCACGCCAACTTCCTGCGCCACCGCCTCAGTGATCCCAAGCACCGCGAACTTCGTCGCCGTGTACGCCGCCCGCATCGGATAGCCGCGCAGCCCCATCAACGACGACATATTGATGATAGACCCACCGCCCCGCCGGCGCAGCAGTGGCACCGCGTGCTTGATGCACAGGATCGTGCCACGGATGTTGATCGCCATGGTCGCGTCCCACTGCGCCATGTCGAGCTGCTCGGCCGGCGCGACCTGACCAGTGACGCCGGCGTTGTTCACCAATATGTCGAGCCCGCCGAACCGGGCCTCGATCGCGCGATACAGCGCGGTGACCGAGGCCTCATCCGAAACGTCCGTCGCGATTGCCACTGCTCCCGTACCGGTAGCCGAACGTTCCAGAGAAGCGGCGTCGCGGCTGGCCACCACAACCCGCGCGCCGTCCCGCACGAAGGTCGCGGCGATGGCCTCACCAAGGCCAGTGCCGCCACCGGTCACCACCGCGACCTTGCCTTTCAGCGCATCGGCCATGGATCAGGCCGCTTCTTGCGACAGGAAGTTCGCGGCCACCATTGCGGCACGCAGCGTCGTGCGCTGCTCCGGGCTCAACGAACGGATCGGCGGCCGCGTTGGCCCACCGGGACGCCCGATCAGCTCCAGCGATGCCTTCACGCTGGCCGGGAACGTTCCCAGACCAAAGAACTTGTCGAGCATCGACGCCATTTCCGTCTGCAGCCGGCGCGCGGTGACGAGGTCGCCGCTCTGGCAGGCGTGGAAGAACTGCGGCGACGTCGCGCCAAAAACCGGTGTGCCAGAGTCCATGTAGCCGACGGCACCTTCGCTCAGCGCAGCCAAACCGAAGAAGCTCGCATATCCGGCGAACACACTGATGCGGTCGCTGGTCCGACGGATCACCGACGACAGAATGCCCCAGTCCTTCGAGCTTTCCTTGATCCCCGCGACCTTCGGATGATCCGCCAGCCGATCGATCAGATCCACCGGCAACTGCACGCCGGTCCGCCGCGGAATGTTATACAGCAGCACTGGCAGCTCTGTCGCCGTAAGAACAGCCTCGTAATGATCGGCGATCTCGGCCGGGCCTGGCATCACGTACCAAGGCGGCGAAATCATCACATAGCTACACCCCGCACGGGCCGCCTGCTTGATCTTGCCAATCGCTTCGGCCGACGTGATCGCGCTGCATCCGGCCACCACCGGCACACGCCCGCGCGCCGCCTGCACGGCCGTGCGAAACACCTCCTCTCGCTCATCCGTGGTCAGCGACCAGCTCTCGCCGGTGCAGCCATTCACTAGCAGGCCGTGCACACCATCCGCAACGACGGCTTCGCCCAGCCGCCCAAACCCGTCAGCATCAAGCGACAGGTCCTTATGGAACGGCGTGGTCAGCGCTGGGATCACGCCACGGAAGTCGGGGAATTTCATCGTCATGCCTCCTGCGTTACGGGTGACCCCGCATTGGTTTGATACCGTTTCGGATCGAATAGCGGCAGCTCCGGCTCGTTGCCCAGAATCAGGTCGCCCACCAGGCGTCCCATATACGGGCCAATCGTATATCCCCCGCGCACACAGCCCAGGATGTAGGCATTGTCCACACCCGGGATGACACCTGCCAGCGGATAGAAGTCCGGCACGTTCGCCTCAAACCCGGTCCACGCGCGCACGATGCGCGCCGTGCCCAGTGCCGGCAAGACGAACTGGGCCAACCGCAAGTTGATCAGCAAGCGCTCGGGCACAACCTCACCGCGACCTTCGTCCGGTGTGCCGCGGCCCTGCCAGCCGCCACCGATCACGACGGTGCCGTTGTCCTTCTGCTTCAGCGTCAACAGCCCGGTCACATGCCCGATCAGCCTATCCACCACGCGTGGCACACGTTCCGTGACCGAGACCGTGTTGACGCGCACGCGGATGGGCGGCGTGTATCCCAGCTTCGCTGCCAGCGCCGGTGCCCAACCGCCCGCTGCCAACAGCACGCGACGTGCACGCAATGTGTCCGCGCCTGTGGTGACGACGAACCCGTCCGATTCACGAACGACATCATCCACCCGCGTATGTTCACGCGCCTCAACGCCCGCTTCCGCGAGCAAATGACGGAAATACATCCCCGTGCGGCTGGCATTTGCATACCCATCCGCAGGACACCAGCTCGCCGCCACCACGCGCCGCGACAGTGCCGGCTCCCGGTCCGCTACCGCATTGGCCGAGATGATTTCGATCGGCGCGCCCGCATCCCGCTTTTGCAGCATGCGCTCAGACAGGATGTCGGCCTCTTGCGCATTGAACGCCAGCGTTAGGCCACCAACGCAATGGAATCCGACCGCCTCGCCAGCGGCCTTCCACCACGCATACCCCTTCAGCGCATAGGGCATCAGCTTCAGACGCTTGATCTGCAGCGACAGCGTGCCGGTATTCACACCGGATGCGCCGGACCCGATCGCCGCCTGCTCGATCACCACCACACGCATGCCGCCTTCCGCCGCACGCAGCGCCGCGGCGCACCCCATGATGCCGCCACCAATGACCAGCAGATCATACGGCGCGCTCATAGCGGGGCCGGCTCGATCATCGGCAGGCTGTCGTAGTCGAAACTGCCTGCAAGCGCCTGCAACGCCACTGGCCGCAACGGCGGCCGCGCGGTGGATTGACCGATCTGCTCCGGCGTGCGGCCAGTGCGCGCGCCGATCAATCCCGCCGCGGCGTATTCGCACATACGGCCGCCACATGGGCCCATGCCGCAACGCGTGGCGGACTTCAGATCGTTCACCGTCACCGCACCTTGCGTGATCGCTGCATCAAGGTCGGCGCGCGACAATCGCTCACAGCGGCAGACAATTGTCTCCGCCGGGATTGAGGGGACGAGATTCGGTGGTGGGGTCGCAAGGCGCGCCATGGCCTCGCCAAACCGCGCAGCCCGCCCCAGGCGGGCCTGCAGGACGACCAGGCGGTTCTCAGCCTCCGACGCCGACAGCCGACCCATGTCGCGCGCGGCGGCAATGGCTGCAATCTGACCGCGCAATGGTGCCGCAGCCACCCCCTGCACGCCGGCGCCGTCACCACACGCGTAGAGACCCCTGACACTGGTGAGCTGCTCGGCCGTGGTGACCGGAGCCCAGCCGCGTGCCTGATACGCATGGCGCGCGCCTAACAGGCGCGTCACCTCGGTTGATGACTGCAGGCCATATCCCATGCACAGCGCATCGCAATCGAACGCGCGCTCAGGACCAGCAATTTGCGTCCCGTCGGCGTCGATGGGCCCGGCGAAAACGCGCGTGACGCCATCCGTCCCCTCGATCCGCCGCAGCGCATGGCGCGACAAGATCGGAACGCCGGCGCGCAACAGGCGAGTGACCCAGCCCGCGCCTCGTCCAGCCAGGTCGGGCCGCGACAACAGCGCCAAGGGTGTGGCGAACCAGTCACGACGCCGGTTGGCATCGATGACCGCAGCGACCTCGCCGCCACCGCGCAGGATTTCCGCAGCGACCAGCAGCAACAACGGCCCGACACCCGCCACGACAACCCGCCGGCCTGGCAATATATGTTGTGACTTCAGAAGAATTGTCGCGGCGGCTAGACCGATCATGCCTGGCAAGGTCCAACCCGGCACCGGGACATGACGTTCATGCGCGCCGGCGGCGACGATCAGTGCAGGTGCCCTGTAGTCCTCTGCGCCATCCGGTCCCAGCGCGGAAACCGTGAAGCCGCGCTCCGCCAACCAGACCCGCCGCCCGAACGCGCGTGTCACGCCACTCACCCGCAGGCGGTCCCGCAACCGCGCACCGTCATCACCGGGAGTCTCCACCCCGCTCGGCGCGCGCCAAACCTGCCCACCGGCATTCTGCTGCTCATCCAGCACCACCGCACGCAGGCCGAGTTCCGCCGCCGTGATCGCCGCCGATGCACCCGCGGGACCGGCGCCAAGAATGACAAGGTCGTGGGTCATGCCGCGCTCCGCACCACCAGCCCCTCGCGCACGATCGTGCGGCAGGCCTCCACCAACACACCATCGACCAGCACGATACATTCCTGGCACACGCCCATCGCGCAAAACAATCCGCGTGGCGATCCATCTTCCGGATTGGCCCCGAGGCGTCGCACGCCACCAGCTAGCAACGCCGCCGCGACCGTCTCGCCTTCGTACGCTGTCACGACGCCATCATCAAACCGGAATTGCATGGCGCGGCCACGCGAGGCATGGGCCATCCTGAGATCTGTGCTTGTGGTCGCCATCTCAACCAAGTCCCGCCTGATGTCCCAATCGTGCCGAGATACGCCGTGCCGTCGACAGGACCTCTGTAAGGTATTCACGATCCAGCCGTGCGATATCGAATGCGCTGTCAGGTCCCGCGATGTCGATCGCGGCCACGACCTTGCCGGTCTTGTCGAAGACCGGTGCGGCGATGGAACTGCCGCCAGGCTCGATGATGGCCCGGCTCAGCACGTAGCCATCAGTGACGGCCTGCCCGACACGTTGGACCAGCATCGCCACGTTGGTGGGGGTCTGACTGGTCAGTGGGTGCATGGACTCTTCGGCGTAAAGGGATGCCATCTCGCGTGCTGACAGGTCGCTCAGCAGCAGCCACCCCATGGGGGTCGCATAGGCGGGAAAGCGCGCACCGACATTGATCGTGCTGAGGAATCCCGATCGCGTCTGAATGCAGATCAGGTACAGCATCTCGCCGCCATCACGGATGCTCAGATGCGCGGAAGCATTGGTACGATCGCGTAGCAGTTCCAGGTCAGCGCGCGCCACCTCGATGATGTCCATCGACGCGAGATAAGCGAAGCCAATATTCAGCACGCGCGGCCCCAGCGTGAAGCTGCGCCCGTCCCGTGTCATCTCGAGAAAACCCATATGACGCAGCGTGTAGATCAGTCGGAACGCTGACGACCGGGTGACCCCGATCTGCCGGGCGATCTCGGTCGCGCCCAAGGGCTGGCGCGCCTCGGCAATGACCTCCAGCACCCGCAGACCGCGCTGCAACCCCGGCACGAAATACACATCGTGATTCTTGCTGATCGGCATTTCGGTGTCCGGTGCCGACATGCGGGCAATCGCGGCCGCGGGCTGCATCAGGTCATGCCCTTCAATGCCGGATGATCTTGCCGACGAAATCGCGCGCGCGCTGTGTGCTGGGCGCATCGAAAATCTGCGCGGGCGGGCCGGCCTCGATGCTGCGCCCATCGGCCATGAATACCACCTGCGACGACACCTCACGCACGAAACCCATCTCATGCGAAACGACCAGCATCGTCATGCCATCCGCCGCCAATACCCTGATCGCATCCAGCACTTCCGTCACCAGCTCGGGATCCAGGGCCGAGGTCACCTCGTCAAGCAGCAGCACCTCGGGTCGCAAGGCCAACGCCCGCGCCAACGCAACTCGCTGCTGCTGGCCGCCCGAGAGCTGATCGGGATAGGCGTGCAGCTTGTCGCCTAAGCCGACCTGCGCCAGCAGGCGACGCGCATCCCGTTCGCAGTCCTCGCGCGGCCAGCGTTTCACCTTCAGCGGGGCGATCATGACGTTGCGCAGGGCGGTCATGTTTTGAAACAGGTTGTACTGCTGGAACACGATTGCAAAACGATTCCGCAGCTCCCGCACAGTGCCGGCATGGGCGATATCGACCGCCTTGCCATCAAGCCGAATGCAGCCCGCCGACGGCGTCAACAACCCCACCAGCACGCGCAACAGCGTACTTTTGCCCGAGCCGGAGGGCCCGATCAGGCTGGCGATCTCGCCCCGCTCCAGCGCGAGCGACACGCCCGCCAGCACTGTCTTGCCGCCGTAGGCTGCGCTGAGATCAGTGAGCTCGAGATAAGGCAAGCCGCCCCTCCACCCGTGCCCCGGCCTTCGCCAGGGGATAAGAAATCACGAAATACGCCAGCAGCACCGAGCCGAATGCGATCGAAGGTGGCAGACCACGGTTGTTGAACACCTTTCCCGCATAGGCCAGCTCCACCACACCGATCTGCGAGGCCAACGCGGAATCCTTGATGAACGACAGGAAGAATGCAAAGGCGGGTGGCACAATGGTTCGCCACGCCTGTGGTACCACCACATGGTGCAGCGTCTGGAACAGCGAGAAGTTCATCGTGGTCGCCGCATCCCATTCCGCCCGCGGCACGGCGGCGAAACCTGCCCGCACCACTTCGGATAGATACGCCGTGCCGATCACGCAAGTGCTGACGACCGCGATCCAGAATAGGGGGACATCCATATTCAGGGCCTGAAATGCGTAGAACACCAGGAACAGCGTGACCAGAAACGGGATCCGACGAAACACCTCGGTATAGAGTACGCCGAGAATCCTCAGCGGCAGCAGGGTGCGCCCCACCGTGTGACGCAGCACCGCGAGCAGGAACCCAAGCAGGAACCCGCACAGACAGCCGGAGGCGCTCAGCAGCAAGGTTCGCGCACCCGCCTCAACCAGGAACACCGCATTATACCAGGTGGCGAAGGCCACGATCTCGTGGAACAGGCGGATCATCCGAAGACTCCCATGCGCGCACGGAACAGGCCACGCCCCACGGCCGCAAGCAGCAGGCTGGCCGCGATCGTCACCACCACGTACAGCGCGCCCACCACGGTGAATATCTCCACCGATCGAAACGTGTCCGCATTGACGCTGAAAGCACGACCGGTCAGCTCCTCGACCCCGAACACCGCGCCCATCGATGTCCCCAATGTGATCAGGATGAACTGGCCGGTCAGGGGTGGGTATAACGTCCGCACGATATGCGGTACGATGACGTACCAGACGGTCTGCCAGCGCCCCATGCCCAATGTCTCAGCGGCTTCCACTTCATTACGGTGCACGGACAGGAATCCGGCACGCTGCACTTCAGTCAGGTAGGCTCCCGCGTTCAGCGTCAGTCCGAGCAGCACCGCGCTGAACGAACTCAGCACGATGCCCCAATCGGGCAACACGAAGTAGATAAAATAGACCTGCACCAACGCCGGTGTGTTGGTGAAGAATGTCACATAGGCCCCCGCGACACGCCGTAGCCATGGACCACCAGACGTCTTGGCCATCGCGCCGAGCAACCCCAGCACCATGCCACCAAAGAATGCCAGCGCCGCTAGCAACAGGCTGATCAGCGCGCCTCCGCACAGATAGGGAAGATAGCGCGCGATCTGCCCGAAATGCGGCGTGTAGCCCACCGCGTATCCCCGTCAGAAATACGGATTGGGCTGGATTTGCACGACCATGTCGCCGTTGTGCCACTTGCGCCATGCGTCATCGATAAAGCCCGCCGTCTCGATCGAGAACAGCGTGACATTCAGCCAACTGCGCAGGCCCTCGTTGCCTTTGGTCAGCCCAATACAGTCATACGATACGGGGCCAGCCGCACCGGGCAGGATCTTCCATTTCGTGTCCGGCATCTGCGGTAGCAGCTTGGAGTAGAAGGCCGGGTCCGCGACCACCGCGGTGGCCCGTCCCGCCGCCACCGCACGCAGCGCGTCCGGCCAATTCTCCAGGAACAGCAGCTTGGCCTTCGGCAGCTTGTCCTGCAGGAATGTCACCGGCGTGGTGCCACGCACCTCGGCGAACGTCACCGTTTCAACATTCATATCGGCGATGGATTTATAGGCTGCGCCTTCAGTCGTGAGTACCGCTGACCCCTCGGTGTTGATCGGCACCGAGAAGTCGATCAGCTTCGCCCGGTCAGGCGTGCGGGTCATACCCCCCATCACCAGATCGATCTTGTTCGCGGCAACGAAGGGAACGCGCGAGGCGGGATCGACGATCACGAACGATACCTTCACGCCGAGCATATCGGCCAGCTTGCGGGCGACATCCACTTCGAACCCGACCAGTTCATTCTTGTCGTTGTACATCGCGTTCGGCGGGTAATTCGGGTTGACACCAACGCGCAGCTCCGAGGCCGACAAGATCTCGTCGAGCGAGCGGGCGCTGGCCGGAGCGGTCCATCCGGCAAAACATGCCAACGCCCCCAGAAGCGCGGCCCGGATCCCTGTTTTCATCGGTCCGTCTCCCATCGTCGGCCATGGAAAGGCCTGTTGATCACAGGACTGTAACGGACTGTCGATTTGTATGTCAACTATATGATTTGCTGGCTAGACGAAAGCGATCGGGTTTGTCGGTGACCCGGCTGCACCGTCAGCCGCAGAGGCGGGGCAGTCTGCAGGAAGCGGGTTCGGTTGTTCTCCCGCAGCCACGCATTCGGTTCGCCCAGATACCAAAGCTCTCCGAGATGAATGCCCAGCTTGAACAGGCACAATTCGTGGAGACGTTCGTAGGCACGCCCGTCAGACGCCTCGCGTGGCGGCACCGCTTCGACAGCGAAATTGTCGGCGACCAGCACCGCCAGCCCACTCTCGTCGATCCACCGCAGCAGATGATCATCGCATCCATCGAGATGGCAGAAGGCGTCTTCCAGCAGCGCTTCCGGCGGATTGGCGCCCGCTTACAGCAACGCCGTGGCCTGTCCCGTGTGCAGACACACCATGTCGCCGCGCTCGACGATCGCGCCGGTTGCTTCGGCTGCGCGCATCAGGTCGTCGTAGCCCACCAACCGGCGGTCAGCGCCTAACATGCCGAACAGGTCGATCATCACCGCGCGGCCCTGCACCCCCGCCGCGACCATGTTCTCGACGCCCAGGGCACGTGCCGCGCCCGTCGCATCCCCCGGGCCCCGCCGATGTCGGCCCCGGCCTGATATCCGCTGTAGTAACGATACTCAGTCACGCCATCGCCATCCGCATCGAATACGGACCCGCAATGCGCCAGTGCGTCCCAATGCGAGGAGAAATGCGTGTGGATCTCCGCACAGTCATCACAAAAGACATCCGTGCGACGATTGTTGCCGCGCAGATTGTACTTGACCCGCCCGTCACGCATCAGTGGACGCATGGCCGGCGGCCGCCGGCGCCTCAGGTCATGATAATTGCCACCCGGCAGTTCCAGCGGAAGGCTGAGGCTGAACACCTGGCCAACGCGGACCTCCGCGATGCCGCCCAGTACCTTGGCACGCGTGATGAGGTTCAGCCGGCCACGCTGATCATCAGGACCGTATTCGCCCCAGTTCGATCCATCCAGCCGTGTCACCCAACGCTGTTGCATCAGCAGCGTCCGATCAGGCGGCGCATGCCTTCGGCATCGAAGATGTGCACCCGATTCGCATCCGCCAGGAACCGCACCGACTGATCGGCGGCCAGCGGGGCCTGGGCGGCCGCGCGGCAGCACAGGCGCTGGTCACCCAGGCCAACCCAGACGATCGATTCATGCCCAAGTCGTTCCACCAGCACGACACGCCCCGGGCCGTCCCCCGGCTCCAGCCGCAGATCTTCCGGCCGGATACCCACGAGCACAGATGGTGCCCCCTTCGCCAACTCGGCGCGGCGCTGATCGGACAACGAAACCTTGAACGGCTGCGTCCGTACCTGCAGCACACCCGCTTCCTCGACCAGGTCGCCCGGCAGGAAATTCATCGCGGGCGACCCGACAAATCCCGCGACGAAGCGGTTGGCCGGCGCGTGATACACCTCATCCGGCGTGCCCACCTGTTGCAGCTCCCCGCCCCGCAGCACCACCATGCGCGTGGACATCGTCATCGCCTCGGCCTGATCATGCGTCACGTAGATCATCGTGTGTCCGAAGCGTCGATACAGTTGTACCAGCTCCGCCCGCATATGCGCCCGCAGCTCCGCATCCAAATTGCTCAGCGGCTCGTCCAACAGGAACACATCACAATCGCGCACCATGGCGCGGCCAAGCGCCACGCGCTGTTGCTGGCCGCCCGACAACTGGCGCGGCAGGCGGTCCAACAGAGGTTCGATCTTCAACAGCGCCGCGGTCCGTGCGATGCGTTCGTCGCGCTCCTTCCCCGTGACACCACGTTTCCGTAACGGATATTCCAGATTCCGTCGCACTGTCATATGCGGGTAGAGTGCATAACTCTGAAACACCATCGCGATATTGCGCGCAGCAGGGGTCAACTGATCGACCCGTCTTGCACCAAACAGGATTTGCCCGTCCGTCGGATTGTCCAACCCTGCGATCATCCGCAACGTCGTCGTCTTGCCGCAGCCCGACGGGCCCAGGAAGGTGACGAACTCCTGGTCCGCGATCTGCAGCGACAGATCGTTCAACGCCAGCGTGCCATCCAGAAAGCGCTTGCGCAGCGCCTGCAGCGTGACCGAGGCCATGCGTTACCCTTTCACCGCGCCGGACCCGAAGCCGCGCGTCAGATGACTTTGCAGGAAGGAGAATCCGACCAGCACCGGCACCGACATCAACACCGACGCTGCCATCAGCAAGGCCCATTCCACGTTCTGATTCTGGTTCAGCATGGTCAGCACACCTGGTGGCAATGTCTTGCTGGTGTCCACATTGATGAACACCATCGCGTAGAGATATTCGTTCCACGACATAATGAACGTGAACAGGGAAGTGGAGATGATGCCCGGCAACGCCTGAGGGATTACGACCTCGACAAATGCGCGCATGCGGCTGGCGCCATCCACCATCGCAGCTTCTTCCATATCGATCGGGATCGCCACGATGAACGACCGCAGCAACCATAACGCGAACGGCAGCGCGAAGGTCGTGTACGCAATCACCAACCCAGCCAGGCTGTTGGCCAACCCAAGCCGGGAGATGATCAAGTACAACGGCAACAACAGCAGCACCGCTGGGAGCAGATAGGTGAACAGCACCAGATGCGCGATCAGCTCCCGCCCCGGAAAGCGGAACCGCACCAGCCCGTACGCCCCCAGCACCGCCACCGACACCACCAGCACGGTCGTGCACAAGCCCACGATCACGCTGTTCACGAAGAACGTGGTGAACGGTGTTTCGGTCAACAGTCGTTGGAACTGCTCCAATGTTGGATGCACCGGCAGCAGGGTAGGTGGCAGGGCGAAGGTCTCATCGTTCGGCTTCAGCGCGGTGCTGAGCATCCAGAACAGCGGAAACGCGATCGCCAGCACGACGACCCACACGGCCAGGTTGTACAGCGCCAGACCAATCCGCTGCCGTATCATCGCCCGGTTGCTTCCAGATGGCGGTTCACCCGGAAATACACCAGGAAGAACAGCAGCATGAACAGCAGCATCGCCACGGAGACCGCAGCCCCACGCCCGAATTTCAGCATCTGGAACGCTTCGCGATACACCAGGATCGGCAGTGTTTCCGTGCCATTCGCCGGGCCACCGCCGGTCATCAGATAGATCAGGTCGAATTCCTTGAAGTCCCAGATCGCGCGCAACAGAACAACAATCGACAGCACACCGGCGAGCTGCGGCAGCGTGATGTCGCGAAACTGCGCGAAGCGCGACGCGCCATCGACGCGGGCCGCCTCGTACAAGGCATCCGGGATTGATTGCAGCCGCGCCAGGACGGCGATGACGACAAACGGGAAGAACTTCCAGGCCCCGACCAGGATGACGCTGATCATCGCGTCGGGCATGTGCGACAGCCATGCCAACGGGTGTGTGATCAGTCCCGCCGCCAGCAACGCGTAATTCAGATAACCGTAGAGGTCGTTGAACAGCCAGCGCCACACCAGCACCGCGACCGCCGTCGGCAGCAGATAGGGGAACAACACGATGCCGCGCGCCAAGGATCGGCCGACCAGCGATCCGTGCAGCAGCAAGGCCATACCGATGCCGCAGACCAACTGCAGCACCACCGCTCCGGCGGTCCAGATCACCGTGTTGATGAACGCCTGGGTGAACTCGGGATCGGCCAGCAGCACGCGGAAATTGTCCAGTCCCACGAAGCGGCTTTGCAGCGTCAGCGTGCTGGTGCGATGCAGGCTCAGCACCAGGCTCTGCCCCAGCGGGTAGAGGATCAGCACGGCAAAAAACAGCAAAGTTGGCGCGACCAGCAGCAGCCCGGTGAGCTGGTCACGCCGCATGCCGCGTGCCATCAGGCTTTCAACAGGCTCGCTATCTTGTCGGCGCCTTTTGCCGCGGCCTGCTTCGGCGACATCTTGTTCACCACGACGTCCTGCACCGTCTCCGCCAGCACGCCGCTGTTGAAGATGTCGCCCGCCTTCAGATCGTACGGGCTCTTGTCCGTCTCCTGCACCAGGTTCCGCGCGGCCGCCGTGTTGCGGATCATCAGCTCCACCTGCGGACGGAATTTCTGCATCAGCGAATTGTCGAACAGCGCCGGATCGTCGCCGATCGTCTTCAACGACGGCAGGTTATGCCCCGGCGCGGTGTTAAGAAACTGGATGTTGTTGTCCTTCTGGAACAGCGCAATGGCGAGCTGCTTGGCCGCCGCGACATGCGCCGCGCCCTTCGGGATGAACAGCGAGTTGAACGCGCAATCGAACGCTTGACGGCCATCCTTCATGTACGGATAGCCAACCACCGAGATGCTATCGAGGATTTTCGGATTCTGTGCCGCCACCATCGCGATCGGCCGCCCGGTATAGGGTGCCATCGCCGCGCGCCCGGTGACGAAGGAATTCAGCACATCGCCCCAGGAATAGTTCGTCGCCCCCGGTGGCGCATAGGGAAACACCTCGCTCAGGAATTCCAATGCCGCGACCGTCGCCGGCGAATTGAACCCAACCGATCCATCCGGATTGACAATCAGGCCACCCGCCTGGTGCACGAAATTCACCATCATCGTGCTGGTCATCGAGGTACGGCCAAACGGCAACGTGTTGCCGTAGATGTCACCCTTGGTCGTTGCCTTGGCCGCCACCACCAGTTCGTCCCAGGTCGTCGGCGGCTTCAGCCCCGCTGCCGTCAGCAGGTCCGTGCGATACCACAGGTTGGAGCTAGTCTGGTTGTTGAACGTCGCCGCGATGTAATGCCCCTTGAACTTGTACACATCGCGCATCGTCGGATAGAAATTCTCCGCCCCGACCGCGTTGATCACATCATCGAACGGCTCCAGCAGGTCGTTATCGGCCAGCGTCGCCACTGTATACGCCTGTACGTAGGAAATCAGGTCCGGCACATTCTTCGCCGCAAAGGCCGCCGACAGCTTGGTCCATATATCGTCATCAGAATAAAGCTCGATGGCAACGCTGGATTGCGGATTGGCCTGCTCGAACCGGCCAAAGATCGCCTTCCACGCCGCCATCTGCGGCGGCGCCCCCTGGCTGGTCCAGAATCGCAGGGTCGTCTTGCCTTGCGCCCGCGCGCGTCCCGCCATTGCCAAGCCCGCCGCGCCGGCCAAGACGCCGCGCCGCGACAATGCGGTTCCGCTCCGTCGCATGTCTGAGAATGCCACCATTGATCGACCCTCCCCCGTTGGCGCCACTGCCCCGCGACGCGGTACAGAAACCATATATGGTTACTTCGTCAATATATGAGACAAGATGGCGACCACCTGTCAAATGGATTCCTGCGCCCGGTCCAAAACCTGCCCGATCGAGGCCGACAGCCGGTCAACACACACCGCCAGCTCCGCATCGGTCACAGTATACGGCGGCGCCAGCAGCACATGATCACCGCTTTGCCCGTCCGCACTGCCGGCTGACGGGTAGCAGATCAGCCCATTGTCCTGGGCGACCTGGCGAATGGTCTCGGCCAATCGCAGCCGCCGCGGGAACGGCGCCTTGCTGGCGCGATCCTCCACCAGCTCGATCGCCAGCATCAACCCGCGCCCACGAATGTCTCCCACATGCGGATGCTGTGCGAACCGCTCATCCAGCATCGTGCGTAATGTCGCGCCCTGCCGCCGCACATTCGCCAGCAGATCGGCCCGCTCTACAGCCCCGATCACCGCCTCACCGGCCGCGCAGGCGACGGCATGCGACATATAGGTATGGCCATTGGCCAACGCACCCGACCCATCCGCGATCGCCGCGACCACGCTCTCTCGCGCCAGCACCGCGCCCAACGGCTGATAGCCTGCACCCAAGCCTTTCGCGACGGTGATGATATCGGGGCACACCCCCTCCTGCTCGGAGGCAAACCAGGTGCCGGTGCGCCCCATGCCGCACATCACCTCATCAGCGATCAGCAGCACACCATACTGATCGCAGATCTCGCGAATCCGCTGAAAATACCCCGAAACGGCTGGCACACAGCCAAGTGTCGCCCCCACCACCGGCTCGGCGACGAACGCCGCCACGCGATCCGGCCCGACGCGCAGAATCGCCGTCTCCAGCTCGTTGGCGACACGCTGACCATAAGCAAACTCGGTCTCACCTTCAGCCCGGAACCGATACGCATGGCACGGTGCGATATGCGACACCTCCATCAGCATCGGCGCATACATCACACGCCGGCCCGGATTGCCGCCCACCGCCAGCGCCCCCAGCGTATTGCCGTGGTAGCTCATCTGGCGGGCGATGAAATGACTGCGTCCGCTCTCGCCACGCTCCACCTGATATTGCCGCGCCAGCTTCAGCGCGACCTCCATCGCCTCCGACCCGCTGCCGACGAACGCCACGCGCCCGGTGCCGAAACCGGCCGGCGCCCGCTCGATCAACCGCGCCGCGAGCCGCTCCGCTGGTGCATTTGTAAAGAAGCCGGTATGGGCGAATGCAATCCGCCCCACCTGAGCCTGGATCGCCGCGATCACATCGGGATGGCTGTGGCCGAGGCACGACACGGCTGCCCCACCGGAGGCATCCAGATACCGCCGCCCGACGCTGTCGATCAGCCATGCGCCCTCCCCCGCTACGACCTCCGGCAACGTGGTATGCAATGAACGGTGCAACACGGCGCTGGCTGGCATGCGGGTCCTCCGGCACGGCGGCTTGCCGCGTCTTGGTTGATATATGAACCAACACACCATATAATAGACAGGCTGCGCAAGCACCCACGTCCATAGAGGAGGGACCATTGTCATGGCCGCACTGGATCGCCACAGCCTGAAGGGCTTCGTCCCCGCCACCGTCACGCCGTTCACGCCAAGCGGCGAGATCATGATGGACGCCTTCTCTGACATCGTCGGTTGGCTGATCGATATTGGCGCCGAGGGGATCTGCGTCGCCGGCGACAACGGCGAGAGCTGGGCGCTGGATGCCGAGGAGCGGGGCAAGCTGACGCGGGTCGCGGTGGAGCGCGCGGCGGGGCGTGTGCCGGTGCTGACCGGATGCAGTGCCCCTGGTTCGGTGCAGACCATTCGTTATGCCCGTGCCGGCGCCGAGGCCGGCGCGGCGGGCCTGCTGCTCTTGCCGCAGACCTATGTGTTGAAGGCAACGCGCGAGGAACTGCTGCGCCGGGCGGAGTCGTTGGCAAAAGCCGTTCCGCTGCCGATCGTGGCATACAACTCGCCGCGCCGCACCAGCATCGACCTGACGCTGGAGGACCTGGACACGCTGATGGGCGTCGCACCGATCATCGGCATCAAGGAATCCAGTCGTGACTTCTTCCACTACACGCATCTGCTGGAGAAGTTCCGCGACCGGTTGGCGATCATGGTGGGGCCCTGCCATTACATCTTCCCGGGCCTGGCATTGGGTGCGAAGGGATTTATCGCGACAGGTCCGGAACTGTTGGGTAAGACTGCGGGCCAGTTGACCACGCTGGCCATGCAGGCGCCGGGACCGGAACAGGCTGCGCTGCACTACAAGCTGACGGTGCTATACCAGATGCTGATGGGCACCGGCACGTGGCCCGCCGCGTTCAAGGCGGCGTTAAACCTGCTGGGCCAGCCCGCGGGCGTGCCGCGCGATCCGGTGCTGCCGTTGCCAGCGGACCAGGTCGACAAACTGCGTCGCACCATGACCGAGCTTGGCTTGACGGTGCGCGGCTGAAACATGACCGATCCGGTCGAGGACAACGCCTATGTCGTGCCTGGCCTCGCGCGCGGCATCGACCTGCTGGAACTGCTCGCGCGTGAGCAGCGCCCGATGTCGGCCGTGCAGCTTGCAGATACGCTGGAGCTGCCGCGATCCTCGGTGTTTCGGCTGATCCAGACGCTGCAGCAGAAGGGGCTGATCGAACCGGACGCGAGCCGACGCAGTTTCTCGCTTGGTCCGGGTGTGTTACGACTGGGCTATCGGTATCTCACCGGGCAGGACCTGGTGCAGGTCGCGCGGCGGGAGCTGGAACTGCTGAGCGAGCGCGTGGGCATTTCGTCGCATCTGGCGATCCGGTCCGAGCGTGAGATCGTCTGCCTGCTGCATGTGCCGGGAACCGAGGGATTTGTCAGCAACGTCAATGCCGGTGCGCGTTTTCCGGCGCATGCCACCCCAATGGGACAGATCCTGTTGGCCCAGCTCTCGCGCAAGCACCTGTTCGAGCTCTACGGCAGCGACCGACTGCCGGCGTTGACCGACCAAACCCCGACAACCCTGGAGGCCTTGGCGACGCGCGTGGCACAGGCGACAGCCGACGGATACGTGGTCAGCCGTGGCAGCGTAGAAGCGGGCGGCATCTCGCTGTCCGCGCCGGTACATGACAGCAGCGGCGCGTTGGTCGCCGCGATCGACATTTCCTGCCCGGCCAGCGCCTTCGATGAGGCAGCGTTGGAGACACACTATCTCGCCTCGCTGTTGCAGACCGCACAGCGGATCTCGGCACGTATTGTACCCAGGTAAGTGCGTGTCTTGCACGTGCGTCGGCGCGCCACCAGCATGTGATCACGACTTGTGATGTGAGACGTCAAGTGCCCACACAGCCAGACTGGATGCCTTCGGTCCTCGCTCGGCATCGCGCCATTGAGGCCGACCCGCTCCCGCGTAACATCGATGCGTTGCTGAGTGAAGCCGCGGCCGACACGCCCGACGCCACAGCGCTGCAGTTCATCGCCAGCGGTGAGGCCATAACCTACGCCGGCCTGCGCGATCAGGTCAGCCGCTGTGCGGCCGGCCTGATCGCCTTGGGCGTGCGACACGGCACCAAGGTCGCGGTGATGGTCCCGAACGTGCCGGCGTTTCCGCTGACCTGGTTGGCGCTGGCGCGCATCGGCGCGGTGATGGTGCCGGTCAATGTTCGCTACACCGGCCGCGAACTGAACTATGCAGTCACCGACAGCGGAGCCACGTTCGTGGTACTGGACGCCAGGTATCTGCCGGTATTGCGTGATGCGGCATTGTCGCTGCCGCCCGAGCATGTCGTGGTTGTTGGTGAGCCCGAGGATGGTTTCGTTGCCTGGTCATCGCTGCGCGCGACGCCCGTGACGCCGCTTCCGACAGCTCCCACACTTGATGACTTGATGAATATCCAGTACACATCAGGAACGACGGGTTTGCCGAAAGGCTGCATGCTGTCACACCGCTATTGGCTGACCTGTGCCAAGGTGTACGCCGCCTGCGATGGGTTGCGTTATCGCCGCATCCTGTCCGCCAATCCGTTCTTCTACATGACGCCGCAATGGCTGATGTTGATGGCTTTCTATCAGCGCGCTACCCTGTTCGTGGCCTCGCACCTTAGCCTGACGCACTACGCGGAGTGGATGCGGGCCTATCGCATCGAGTTCTGCTGGTTCCCCCAGGACGCGCACATCGCTGTGCCCGCCACGCCTGCCGATCGCGACCACGCCATCGTGCGCGCTAACCTGTCGTTGCATCGCAAAGAGTTGCATGCGGATATCGAGCAGCGCTTCGGCTTTCCCCTGCGCACCGCGTTCGGCATGACCGAGATCGGCATGGGTCTGTATACGCCGTTCGTTGCAGTGGAAATGACCGGTTCCGGGTCCTGCGGCATACCTGGCCCGTTCCGCGAAGCGCGCGTTGCCGACCTCGACGGCAAGACATTACCCATCGGGCAGGAAGGCGAGCTGCTGATCCGTGGCCCGGGCCTGTTGCAAGGCTACTGGAACAAACCTGAGGCGACGCAGGCGGCGTTCCATGGTGACTGGTTCCGCACCGGTGACCTCGCGTGTCAGAACGAACGTGGCTTCGTCACCATCGTCGGGCGGATCAAGGAAATGATCCGGCGTGCCGGTGAAAACATCTCCGCCACGGAAGTGGAGAATGCCCTTCTCACCCTGCCTGGTATCGTCGAAGCCGCCGCGGTTCCTGTGCCTGATGCACGGCGCGGCGAGGAGGTGAAAGCCTATATCGTGCTGGCGCAGGGTGTGACCCAAGCCGATCTGCCCCCGGAACACATCATCGCGCACTGCCGCGTACAGCTCGCCGCATTCAAGGTGCCGCGTTACCTGGAATACCGATCCGAACCGCTGCCACGCTCGACCAGTGGCAAAGTGCAGAAGCCTGCGCTGCTGGCAGAAAAGCCGGATCTTCGACAAGGCGGTTGGGACCGACTGAACGATACCGCCTGACACTGCCTCAGAATTCGATGTCGGCCGGAACCTTGTCCATGTTCATGCCCAGGTCCTTCATCGACTCCAGGATCACTTTCTTGCTCTGTCCGGAGTGTCGATAGACCCAAGAGAAACCCTGGCAGAATTCGTGGAATCGTCCGTCGCCATCCTTGCGGCATCCCGCGCCCGACGGGCCCGAAACGACCGGCCTCAGTACACGCACGCTCGACAGGTTGGGATTTCCGCTCAACGTCCCGAAACCGATGATGGCCGACGTGATCAGCGCCTTCGAATTACCCGACTGCAGATCCAGCACCGCATCGTTGAATGTCTTCATCGAACGCATCGTTGCGTCCGGCAGGTATTTACGACCGGCCTGCTCGTCGGTGGTGCCCATCGCGGCGGTCACGGTGATGCTGGGCTTGTTCAGCTCGCTCCACGTGTCACCAACCTTATCGTCACGTCCCAGCACTGCCACTTCCGGTACTTCGTACAGCGGCCCGATCAGATCAATTGCCTTGGCACGTTCAGGCGAGAACGCAAAGCCAAAGAAGATGTCCGCGCGGCCGGACTGGATATCCAGCACCGCGGTTGGCCAGGTCGTGATGACCCATTCGACCTTGATGGGCTTCTCCATCGCGACTTCCAACGCCTTGGCCAGATCCTGCGCCATGACAATGGAAAATCCCTTGTACCCACTGTCCGAATCATAAATGTATGGCGGCCGATGACTGATCACCGCCACGCGCAACGTGCCCGTACTGCTGATCTGTTCCCACAGCGAGGATGATGCGGCCTTTGTCGTCTTGGTCGCCAGAATCCCGCCGGTCGCAGCCAACGCCACGGCCCCGCGAAGCAACGTCCGCTTCGATGTCGAAGATTGCATAGAAGTCTCCCCGGCTTTGTTGTTCATTGGTGAACGACGCCCGGACCGCCCCTATCGATAATCCGGATCGAACGCATCATACTGCAGATCGATCCACTCGCCCGTGAAGTTTGGTTCACGCCGTTCCATGAACGCACGTGGGCCTTCGCGCGCGTCGCGATGGAACATCAGATCGACGTTGCACAGGATCTGCCACTCCAGCCCCTTCACCGGATCGCAACCCAACCCTTGATTGCGGGCATTCTTGATGGCCCCAATCGCCTGCGTGGCACCACGTGCCAGGCGCTTCGCCAGCGCGTAGGTCTCTTCCTCAAGCGTCTCCTCGGGCACCACCTTGGTGACCAGATTGAGCCGCAATGCTTCCTGCGCATCAATCATCTCACCCAGCAGCATCAGCTCCGTCGCCTTCCCAAGGCCGACATAGCGCGGCAGCAGATAGGCACAGCCGCCACCCAACCCGCGCCGAACATAGATCGCCGCCATCTTCGTGTCCGGCGCCGCAATGCGGAAATCGCACGCCAGCGACAGATCGAAACCGGCCCCCACCGCATAGCCGCGCAGCATGGCGACCACCGGCTTGCGCAATTGCAGGATGTCATTGATCAGCCGTGGGTAGCCCATCTTCAGTCGCGTATGCAGATCGGGCGGCCCGTACTTGAACCGATCCTCGGGGTTCAGGTCATCTCCGGCACAGAAGCTCTTACCTGCCCCGCGGATCACCACCGCCCGCACCTTGGAATCACGGCGAGCCCGTTCGATCAGGTCGGAGAAATTCAGGATCATGTCCGGCAGCAACGCGTTCATTTTGTGTCCGCGCTCGATGCCGATCGTCGCGATATTGTCAGCCACCGTGTAAGACAGGCGGGGATCAGCCGACGCCGCCTCCACGCCGACACCACCGTTGCCAGGAAGGCCGGTCGGAGCGGACGGAGTTTCACTCATGTTCAATCACC
Organism: Acetobacteraceae bacterium; assembly: GCA_035486355.1. Classification (GTDB taxonomy): domain Bacteria; phylum Pseudomonadota; class Alphaproteobacteria; order Acetobacterales; family Acetobacteraceae; genus Palsa-883. The sequence goes on along the minus strand of DATHNE010000038.1, from coordinate 19,128 downwards.
CAGATGGAGTTGGCGTCTCGGTCGCACGCATTGCAAGCAGTCATATTGGAATGCAATATCGCCTGCACACGCCTGTCAAGCGGCAGCGCGTAGACGGCAAGAGGTAACTGTTGCAAGAAGCCAAGTCCCCGTCCGATCCTGCCTGGTTCGTCACCTCGGTCGAGAAGGCGTTCCAGATCCTGCGCGCTTTCGAGTCGCGTCAGCGCAGCCTGAGCCTGACCGAAATCGCCGAGGCCAGCGGGCTGGATAAAAGCGCGGCGCAGCGCTTCACGTATACGCTGGCGGCATTGGGATACCTCAAGAAGGACAAGGACGCGCGGCGCTACACGATTTCGCCCAAGGTTCTTAGCCTTGGCATGATCTACCTGCGCACCGACCCACTCGTCGCGCGCGCGCGCCATCAGCTCTACGAGCTGAACAAGGCCATCGACGCCACCGTGAACCTGACCGAACTCGACGACACCGATGTCATCTATGTCGTCCGCTACCCAGGCCGCGGCATCGTCACCGCCGACATGGTGCTGGGAACACGTCGTCCGACGTTCTGCAGCGCTGGTGGCCGCGCCATCCTTTCAACCATGCCTGATGATGAGGTGTTGGATATTCTGCGCCGTTCCCATCGCGTCGCTTACACCGAGCATACCAAGACCTCGATCCGTGCGATCATGGCAGAGGTCCATCTGGCCCGCTCGCGCGGCTTCTGCCTCACCGCGCAAGAAAGCACGTTGGGGGATATCACTGTTGCCGCGCCGGTGCGCCGCGCCGATGGCTCGACCACCGCTGCCGTCAACATCTCCGTCTCTATCACGGAATGGAAGGCGGCGGACATCATCCGCAAGCTAGGACCGACGATCCGTGACGTCGCGCATGCCGTGTCCGAGGCCAGCGAATTCCGGCCTGCCCTGATGACAGCCGCGGCCCAATGAGAACACGGTCCGACATGCCTTGCACGTCCGTCGCAGAAGTATCACACTCCGATATAACAGCCCGGACTTGCATATCGAGAACCATGGCCATGCTGCTTCGTCGCGCCGTCCTCAGAGCCACCGCCGCCTGCGCGCTGATCATCGCGACGGCGTCCATGGCCGCGGCGCAGTCCAACCAATCGCTCTGGGACAAGATCCAAAGCTCTGGCACACTCGTGTGCGGGGCGATGGCGTCCAATCCGCTCGGGTCCTGGAAGATCGGCCCCGATCAGTACGCCGGCTACGAAATCAACTTCTGCAACCAGGTCGCGCACGACCTCGCACCCGCCATGGGCAAGCCCATCACCGTCCAGTTCCACGAAATCACCTGGTCCTCGGTGGTGCTGGAGCTGCAATCGGGCCGCATCGATCTGTTTCCGTCGATGAGCATCACCGAACAGCGCAAGCAGGCACTGGATATGTCGGAGCCGGTGCTGATGCTGGACGAATGTCTGGTCAATCGTCGCGGCGTGCCGAGCCACCCGAATTGGAGCGACTACAGTACGCCGAGCATGCGGATCGCCACGGTGATCGGCACCAGCGATGCACAGGCGGTGCACGATCTGGCACCGAATGCCACAATCCTCGGGTTCAAGGAATTGGCGGAAGCGAGTCTCGCGGTGCAAGCCGGCCGTGCCGATGCATTCGGCACATCGATCATTGTCTGCCTCGATACCGCCAAGCGTGCACCGGAGGTTTTCGGTGACATCGTCGTGCCGAAACCCGGTCGACCATTGCCGTCGTCCGCCGGCATGCGTCGTGATTCAGATCATCGCTTCTTCAACTGGATGAACGACTGGGCGACGAAGGCACGCGCCAGTGGGCTCAATCGCAAGCTCCTGATTGATGCGATACGCCAGGGCGGCCTCGACCCTTCGAAATTGCCGGCGAACATCGCCTTCTGATGATCAGGCTGCTGGAACATGAGGGCAAGGCAATCCTGCGTCAGGCCGGCATCGCCGTGCCGTTGGGCGGACTGTATCGTTCGTTGCCATCGGATTTGTCTGGCCCAGTGGTGGTAAAGGCGCAGGTGTTCGCCGGGGGCCGCGGCAAGGCTGGCGGCATCCGTTTCGCAGACGATTGCGCGGTGGCGGTGGAGATGGCCAACGAGATCGCCATTCGCCCGTTGAACGGGCAGCCAGTCGAGGACGTCTACGTCGAACAGCGTCTCGACATCGCCCACGAATTCTATGTTGCCGCGCTTGTCGATCGCGATATCGGCGTGCCAACGCTGTTGGTGTGTGCCGAAGGCGGCGTGGATATCGAGGACGTTGCACCCAATCGCATCCTTCGGCAAGCGGTCGACCCGCTGATCGGCCTGCAGCCCTTCATGGTGAACCGGCTTGTGCGAGCGCTCGCGCTGGAAGGTCCCATAGCAACGGCGTTCGGGGATATTCTCCGGCAGCTCTACGCGGCGTTGGTCTCCCAGGATGCCGAGCTGATTGAGATCAACCCACTGCTATTGACCAAGGACGGCGCATTGATTGCTGCCGATGCGAAGGTCTTGCTGGATGAGGATGCGGCTTTCCGCCATCCAGGTCGACGTGCCGTGCCAACCGGCACGGAATTTGAGCTGGCCAGCCGCAAACTCGGCGTCATCGGCGTCGAAACGGGACCGAAACACGGTGTCACGGCGATCATGAATGGCGCCGGACTCACCATGGCAACGCTGGATGAGGTGGTGGCGCTCGGCGGCACAATGTCGGGCGTGGTCGAACTGCATGGCGCGACGGCGCATGGACCGGATCGTATCGCCGACGTCATTCGTCTCGTGCATGACGTGCTGGACCCCGCCGTCATCATGCTCAACGTGCATTTCCAGTTTCGCAATCTCGCCACGATCGCCGAGGGAATCGTCGCGGCGCTGCAACGCGTGCCGGGGCTTACGGCTGATCGTCTGGTGTTGCGCCTGCGTGGCGAAAAAGAAGACGAGGCGCGGCGCATCCTGGCCGCGCATCACTGCGACATGCTGAGTGACTTTGGTGAGGCTTGCGTGCTGGCCGTGCGCCGCGCAGGACAAATCTGATATGGCGATTCTTGTCGACAAAACCTCGCGAATTCTGATTCAGGGTATCACCGGGTCCACCGGCCGCAGCTACGCGCAGCGTATGCTTGCCGGCGGCACACCACTGGTCGGCGGCGTCGCGCCGGACCGTGGCGGACAGGACGTCGCAGGTGTCCCGGTGTTCGACAATGCCGCCGAAGCGGTGGCCGCGACAGGCGCCAATGCCGTGCTGACCGTGATCCGTAGCGATCTCGCTCTTGATGCCGTATTGGAATCGCTGTCCGCGGGCATCACCACCTTGGTGCTCTACACGGAAAACGTGCCGGTGCACGATGCCATCAAGATGCGCGCCTACGCGCGTGCCAAGGGCGCACGGCTCCTCGGCCCAAACTCGGCCGGCGTGATCAGTCCCGGCAAGGCCAACCTCGCCGATCTGAACGACACCAATGTCCGACCCGGTCGGATCGGGATCGTGTCAAAGAGCGGCACCCTGACCTATGAAGTGATCGATGACCTGCAGAAGCTGGGCTTTGGCGAAAGCAGCGTCGTCTGCCTGGGCGGTGATCCGGTCATCGGCACCACCTATGCCGATATTCTACCGCTGTTCGGTGCTGACGACGAAACCGACCTGGTGGTGCTGATTGGCGAACCCGGCGGCGGTCTGGAGTATCAGGCGATCGCCACGCTGCCCGATATGCACAAGCCGGTGGTCGCTTATATCGCCGCCCAGAATGCACCGCCCGAGAAACGAATGGGCCATGCCGGCGCCATTCATGGCGGGCACGCTGGTGACACGACCGCCACTGCCAAGCTCGCCGCCTTCCGCGCTGCCGGGTGCGAAGCGGTCGGGCGCGTGACCGAAGTCGGCGCCGCGGTGCAGCGCGCGCTGCACCGTGACTAGCGCGCCTCTATCGCGCCCGGAATGGCGCCGGCTTGCGCTTCTCGGCGAAGGCTCGCGCGCTTTCGGCAAAATCCTCGGTCAGATGCAGCTTCAGCGGGTCGGTCTGCAGATAGGCTTCCTTTTCGGCCTGCTCCATGTACCAGCGCCGTGTGCGCACCGTCGCCCGCACGCTCAGCGGCGGATTGGCGGCGAGTTCACTCGCCAGCGCCCGGGCCACTGCCATCAGGTCCCCCGGCGGGGCCACACGATTGATCACACCGGCCGCCAACGCCTGCTCGGCGGTGAAAAACCCACCCGTCAAAGCCATTTCGGTTGCGAACGCAGACCCGCCGCGCAGATTCATCAGTGCCCAATACCGCGACGCCGCCAGGCCCCGCTTGGTCTCGGCCACCTGGAACTTCGTCCCTGCCTCCGCGACGACCAGATCGGATTCCATCGTCAGGCCCAGCCCGAGGCCCACAGCGAACCCGTGCGGCGCCGCGATCACCGGCTTCCAGTTCACCGCCCGCATCAGCAGCTCCGATGCGTTGGCACCCCACCCCTGCGGGCCGCCATTGCGATCGAACTCCTCTCGCGTGCGCAATTGCCTCTGTCGTACATCGGCTCCCGCGCAGAATGCACGGCCATTGCCACGGAGGATCGCAACATTGGCATCCTGGTCCAGATCGAACCGCCGCAGCACCGCCGCCAGTTCGCGCACCATGTCGTCGGTGAACGCGTTCAGCTTCTCGGGCCGGTTGAACGTGATCGTCGCGATCTGCTCGCTGCACTCGTATTGGATGAGATTGTCAGACATCAGCCCCTCGTTGGATGGACACTAGGCCGCCGGCCGCATGGCCTTGAAGATCGCGGTCGCCGTTGCGATCGCCTCACCGTTCACATTGAGTCGCGCCGCGATGAATGTCATCGACCGCGTGGTGCGCACGATTTCGCAGTCGCACTCCAGGAAGTCTCCGATCTGCGCCTTGCTCAGGAACGTCGTGCTGAACTGCACGGTGACATGCTTGCGCTGACCAAGATCGTTGACGATCTCGCCGATCACCTCGTCCAGGAAGGCGGTGATCACACCGCCATGCATGATGCCGGTGCTATTGGTGTGGTGTTGCGTGACATGCAGCCCATATACAAATCGATTGCCAACACGGCGTCGCTGCACCGGACCGATCAATGCCGAGAAAGGGCAAGGATTCGGCAGGTCGTGCCACTGCGTGTCGCTATCGATCAACGTGCTCATGCGGCACAGTGTGACGCGATCCCGCCGTTGGATCAATGCATCTTACAACGATCATGAGTGATCCACCCACAGGATTGCTGCGACGTATCGCGCCATTCACCAGTGCGGCTGTTACGCTCTATCTCGACGGCGTTCCGTTGACCGCGCATGAGGGCGAAACCGTGCTCGCGGCGGTACTGTGTCATGCACCACATCTGCGCAGCCATGATGTTGATGCATCACCACGCGCCGGATTCTGCCTGATGGGTGCCTGTCAGGATTGCTGGGTCTGGTTCAGCGACGGTGCGCGCGGCCGCGCCTGTACAACGTTGGTGCGCGAGGGCATGCGCGTCTCCACATCCCTGCCCGCGCTACCATGAAACGCATCGTCATCGTCGGCGCAGGCCCCGCCGGTATCGCCGCGGCTGCGGCTCTCGCGCCCAGTACAGCCGAGATCACGCTGATCGATGAGGCATCGCGACCGGGTGGTCAAATCCACCGCACACCGGCGCCCGGCCTCGCTCTCGACATGCGACGGCTCCTTGCCGACGGTCACACCGCCTATGAGAAATTCCATGCCACCATAGCGTCTCTGCACAATCGTATCCAGTTCCAACCTGAAACCCTCGCGTGGAACATCCATGGCGGAGAGGCCCACCTCGCAACCGCTACGTCCCTCGCGTCGATTCGTTATGATACCTTGATATTGGCGACAGGCGCCACCGATCGCGTTATGCCCGTGCCAGGTTGGACGCTGCCTGGCGTCTTCACCCTCGGCGCAGCACAGGTGCTGCTGAAGTCGCAAGGTTGCCTGCTCGGGGACAATGTTGTGTTCTGCGGCAGCTCGCCCCTGCTGTATCTCGCGGCGCTGCAGTACCTGCGCATCGGTGGACGCGTCGCGGCGGTGATCGACAGCACACGTTTCACGGCAAAGTTGCGCGCCCTTCCCGGGCTGGCCGCCGCACCAGGCCTGCTGGCGAAGGGCATCAGCTACATGACCCATTTACAACGCGCTGGCGTGCCCATCATCCACGGAGCCCGGGTCGCATCAATCAACGGCCGCGATCGCGTCGAGACGCTCACCTATCGTACGGTTGGCGGCGTGCATCATCATATCGTTTGCGATGCAGTCGCCTATGGCCACGGGCTGCGTTCGGAAACGCAACTCGCCGAGCTCGCCGGATCTACCCTTCGTTATGATCCCGTTTTCCGCCAGTATGTGCCCGCTATCGATGCCTCGGGACGCGCTGGCTACGCGATCTATCTGGCGGGTGATGGATGCCGCATCGGCGGCGCCGAGGCGGCGGTACTATCCGGCTCCATCGTGGGACAGGCGGTGGCGACCGACCTGGATTTGAAAACACCCGGCACCACAGCCCCCCGCAAGCTGCGGCGCCTCTATCGCTTTCAGCGTGCGATGGCGACCGCGTTTGCATGGCCGCAAGAAGCGGCAGGCACCCTCGCCGACGACCTGATCGTCTGCCGCTGCGAAAATGTCACCGCCGGTGACATCCGGCAATCACTGCATCTTCCCATCGGCGTCACCGAACTGAATCGGGTCAAAGCCGCCACACGATGTGGCATGGGGCGTTGCCAGGGTCGCGTCTGTGGCCTCGCCGCCGCGGAACTAACCGCATCGATCCGGGGGCGAGCGAACGCACCCTTGGATCGCCTGCGCATGCAGCCGCCGGTGAAGCCATTGCCCATCGCTTTGGCCGGTTCCGAAACATGATTCACATCGAAGCAGATGTCGCCATCGTCGGTGGCGGGCTGATCGGCTGCGCGACGGCATACTATCTGCGCAAGCGCGGGCGATCTGTCGTGCTTTTGGAGCGGGGCTTCGTCGGCGCACAGTCGAGTGGCGTCAATTTCGGGAGCCTTCGTCTGCAAGGTCACCATTTGCCAGAGCTTCCACTGGCGTTACGATCCCAAACCCTCTGGGAAGGTCTCGAAGCGGAGCTGGGGGAAAGCGTCGAGTTCGCCCAGCAAGGTCACGTCCACGTGGCCATGAGTGAGGATCACGTCGACATTACGCGCCGCTTCGCCGCCGCGGCACATCCCTTGGGACTGTCGGTGACGCTACTGGATCGGCAGGAAACCCTACGCCGCTGGCCGTTCCTGACACCCGATGTGCAGGGCGCGAGCTGGTCCGCGCGCGATGCGGTGGCAAATCCGCGCCTCGCGACACCGGCCTTCGCCCGTGCGGCTCTGGGTTTGGGTGCTGCGATCCACGAAGAAACCGAGGTGACCGAGATCAGCCACAGCGCCGGGTGTTTCACCCTGCGCACGGCGACGCGCCTCACCGTGACGGCATCCAATCTGGTCAACACCGCCGGCGTCTGGGGCGGCGCCATCGCCCGGCGGTTCAACGAACCGGTGCCGATCTTTCCAGCCGGTCCGGTAGAAATTATTACGGAACCGGTTACCGCCTTTGCGGCCCCCGTGATGCACGTCGTCGACGGCAGTATCCTGTTTCGACAGACCAATCGCGGTAACATCCTCTTCGCCGGCCATCCTCGCATCACCGTGGATGCCGACAGCCGTCGCACGCGGGTGCCTCCCGCGAAAATGGTGACCAACATGGCGCGCCTCGCGACTCTGGTGCCGCATCTGCGTCATCTCCATGTCATCCGCACCTGGACCGGCATCGAAGGATACGTTCCCGATATGACGCCGATCGTCGGTGGCAGCGAAACCACACCGGGCCTGTTCCACGGCTTCGCGTGCAGCGGTCATGGGCTGCAAGTTGGCCCTGCGTTGGCGACGATTCTGACGGAACTCATAGTTGACGGCGGCACGCAAACGCCAATCGCCGCCTTGTCCATCGGCCGGTTCCAGAAGCAGGTCCCCCCCGATCCCGCATCGCTACGGCAAGAATTCCACGACGACGTGTTACAGCAAAAGCCTACGACATGACGGAGGCCAGTCCATTGCCAGAGCATGCTGATCTCGTCCTGTGCGGTACCGGCACGTTCGCCGCCCGCATCCTGTTCGATCTGGCCGCGACGGCGTCACACCCTGTGTCAGTGGTCGTGGTCGGGCGTAACGCATCCCGCCTTGCGTGGTTGCGCACCGCGGCCAATGCACGTGCTGCGATGTTTGCCAGCGGCGTCCGGGTCCAGGACCACGCGATGGCCTCGTTCGCCACCGATCACATCGCAGATCTGCTCGGCAAGCTGCGTCCTCGTGTGGTGGCCAACACCGCATCCGCGCAAGGCGGGCGCGTCGTCATGGCGCAACCCGACGGCTGGACCCGTCTGACGCAGCAGGCGGGGCTGGGCATCAGTGCCATCCTTCAAGCGCGGCTGTCGCTGCAGGTCGCGCACGCGGTCGCTGTCGCGGCACCGAATACATTTTTTGTGAACTGCTGTTACCCCGATGTCGTCAACGGGATGATCGCGGCAGCAGGATTGCCCATCACCTGCGGCATCGGAAATGTTGCGATCCTGGCACATGCCTTCGCCGGGCTGCTCGGCCCCGGACATCGTCGCTTACAGCTCCTCGCACAGCATGCGGCGTTGTCAGCGTTTCGACGCCCGGCCGCCGACCGCGCAGCCAGCGCTGCCCCCCGCGTCTGGCAGGATGGCAAGGAGCTGGATCACGTGATGCAACGCTTTGCTCCCGTGCAGCTCGCCCTGGAGCCTGTGATCGACATCTCCGGCGCGTCGGGCGTGCCCCTGTTTCTGGCGATGATCGCGGGCACGACGTGGCATGGACACGTGCCAGGCCCGTCTGGCCTGCCCGGCGGCTACCCGGTGGTTCTCCACAACGGCGCGCTTGATCTGGATCTGCCACCGGGCCTGTCACGTGATGCCGCGATCGATTGGAACGCGGCCTTCGAACGGCGTGATGGCGTTGCGGTAAGCGCCGATGGATGCGTCCGCTATTCGGGCCGTGTCGAGCAGACGCTACGCACGGTCAGTCCCGATATCGCCGACGGCTTTATGATGCGTGACTTCGCGGTCGCGGATGCAGCTCTCACCGCGTTACGCGAACGACTGCGCAACACCTAGATGGTGTTGTGTAAAAAATTCTCCTGCCTGGTAGCCGAGGCGTTGCCGGCATCGGCTGCGGGGAAAGGCATTAAAGTCTGGTTTTCAGATGAAGCCAGGGTCGGGCAGAAAGGCTCGCTCGAATACGCTTGGGCGCCGATCGGATTACGGCCACCGATGGTGCGGGACAACCGGCACGGCTCTGTTCACCTGTTCGGCGCGATCTGTCCAGGTCGTGGTGTCGGTGCCGCGATCATCATGCCCGCCGTCAACACCGAGGCGATGAACGAGCACCTGGCCGAGATCAGCACCCAGGTGTCACCAGGGGCACATGCTGTCCTGGTCTGTGACGGTGCCGGATGGCATCAGCCGGGCAAACGCCTGTGCGTACCCGACAACATCACGCTCCTGCCGCTACCGCCCTATGCGCCGGAGTTGAACCCGATGGAGAACGTTTGGGACTATCTACGCGGCAACAAGCTGAGCAGCCTGCTCTGGGACAGCGACGAGGCCATCGTGCACGCCTGCAAAGACGCCTGGAACTTCCTCGTCAGCGATCCAGAACGCATCGTATCAATCGCAACCAGGCACTGGGCATCGGTCAATGGCTAAGGCTCCTGGTATTAGTCGTCACCCCGAGCGGTGACTGACCTATAGACCCTAAGAAGATGGCCGCGGAGAAGGACGCCTGCGGAGTGGCGGCCGGGGCAGATCCACCACGATGTAGTCCCCAGCAGTTGCGCAGTCGCAGGCCTGACGGGTACCATTCGGCGCCGCACGAATCGTGTCCCAATGATTATTGGTCAGCACAACAAGCGCAATCTTGCGACCAGCCAGACGCTGCTGTGCTTTGATGTTCGAGTCGTCGGTCACCATGATCTCGAAGCCAGCCAACTCCGCTTCATCGAGCAACCGGCCATTCGTGATCCCAGCCCACCCCATCTCAGGGGCCGTTCCGACGTCGTGAGCGGGGAGGATGCTGACCATGCCAGCGGGGACGGACTCATCAACCAAGACGCGGCGCATGCTGCTCCCGGGCAAAGGCTATGATACGCCTCGCCGGTTCAAGCGGCAGCGACGGATAGATGTCTTTGACAATCTGCTCGGCAGTGTAGCCGTCGTCTGCGTTGTCGACGACGGCCCGCGCCAGAACGCGGGTTCCGCGTACGACCGGCGCACCCGACATTACGTCGGGCCTGCTTTCAACATCGTGGCAGAGGGTCCAATTCACCATCGCTTTAATATAGCACGGACGCCGGAGGATTTCAGCGATGTCCTAGAGTCCGCGTTCCCAGGGGTTCAGTAGCGGAGGCTGCGCTGGCCGTAACGGGACCATCAGACCAACTGCTCACTGTGTAGAATACGCCTAAGCACATTGATCTCATTAGTCGGAGTGAGAGAATTCGAACCTCCGGCCCCTGCGTCCCGAACACAGTGTGTTAATCGGCGTCGGGACCCCACGCCGATCAACACACCTATGCCACCACAGTGCCGCGATGGATGGTCGGCACAAGACCGGCCATGACGGATCGGGCGCCCCCTTGCCTTCCCCTTGTATACAAGTCTACATACCCACCCATGAGGGGGAACGGTCCAGCCAAGGCCGACGCACCACGCGTCGACCGCTTCGAACCGGCGCGCGCCAAGGGCAACCGCCTCTATGACCGGCTGCGCGCCGACATCCTCGCCGCCCGCCTGCGCCCCGGCGAAACCCTCTCCGAAACCCGCCTCGCCGAGCAGCACGGCATCAGTCGCACCCCGGTGCGCGAGGTCGTCCAGCGCCTCGCCCAGGACGGCCTGATCCGCGTCGTGCCCCAGGTCGGCACCTTCGTCGCCCCCATCAACCTCTCCGCCGTCATCGACAGCCAGTTCATCCGCGAGGCGCTGGAATGCCACGCCGTGCGCCATGCCGCCGACCGCATCACCGCCCTCCAGGTCCGCGCCCTGCAACGCCAACTCACCGAGCAGGCCCGCCGCGTCGCCGCCTCCGACCACGCCGGATTCTTTACGTTAGACGAACGGATGCACCAGACCATCGCCACCATCGCCGGTCACGCCGCGGTTTGGGACCTCATCGCCTCGGTCAAGGCCCAGCTCGATCGGGTGCGCCATCTGTCGCTGGAGGACGATGACTGGCTGACCATGATCTTCCACCAGCACGGGGACATCGTCGCCCGCCTAGGCGCCCACGACGCCGCCGGCGCCGAGCACGCGATGCAGCGCCACCTCCGCACCGCCTTCGCCGCCATCGACCGCATCGCCACGCGTCACGCGGACTTTTTCGAAACCGCCCCACACCCAAGACGGGAGGTCGCCTGATGGAACAAACCTGGCGCTGGTTCGGCCCCGACGATGCCGTGCGCCTGCCGGAGATCCGCCAGACCGGCGCCACCGGCATCGTCACGGCTCTGCATCAAATCCCCTACGGCGTCGTCTGGTCCCAGGACGAGATCGCCACCCGCAAGGGCATGATCGAATCCGACCCCACGCTGGGCCTGCGCTGGAGCGTGGTCGAAAGCCTTCCTGTCGCCGAACCCATCAAACAAGCTGAGGACAACCTCGCCCCTCTCTTCGACAACTACCGCCAATCTCTCCGCAACCTCGGCGCCCAAGGCGTCACGACCGTCTGCTACAACTTCATGCCGGTCCTGGATTGGACCCGCACCCAGCTCGCCGTCCCCCTCCCCGGCGGCGGCTTCGCGCTCCGCTTCAATGCTCCCGAATACGCCGCCTTCGACTGCTTCATGCTGGCCCGCAAAGGCGCCGAGGCTGACCACGCCCCCGAAACCCTCGCCCGCGCCCGCGCCTGGTTCGACCACGCATCGGAATCCGACAAGGATAAGCTGCTCACCACCATCATGGCCGGCCTGCCGGGCGCCTATGACCGCTACGACATCCCCGGCCTGCGCCGCATGCTGGATCGTTACGCCGACATCACCGCTGACAGCCTGCGCGAAAACCTCGCTCGCTTCCTGTGCGAGGTCGTCCCCACCGCCGAGGAAGCCGGCGTCCGCCTATGCATCCACCCCGACGACCCACCGCGCCCCCTGTTCGGCCTGCCGCGCATCGTCTCCAACCAGGACGACCTGGACTTCATAGTGAACGCCGTCGACAGCACCGCGAACGGCATCACCTTCTGCACCGGCTCGCTCGGCGCCGGTCCCGCCAACAACCTGCCCACGATGGCCGAGCGCTTCGCCCCGCGCATACATTTCGTCCACCTCCGTAACGTCAGCAAGGAACCGGATGGTTCCTTCCAGGAAGCCGAGCATCTCGGCGGCGACGTCGACATGGTCGCGGTCATGGCCGCGCTGCTGTGGGAACAGTCCCGTCGCAAGGGCGCCGGAGACCCACACTGGCGCCTGCCCTTCCGCCCCGACCACGGCCACGAGCTGCTGGACGACGCCAAGCGCCAGACCCACCCCGGCTACCCCCTGATCGGCCGCATGCGCGGCCTGGCGGAACTGCGTGGCGTGATGGTGGCGCTGGCCTCGGTAAACAAGCTGCCGCTGTGAGCGACCTTCCGCGCCTCTCGCGACGGACCTTGGCCGGGCTGCCACCGTCGGTGCGGCGTCAGCCCTTCGATCCGGCCACGATATCAACCGGCATCGTGCATCTGGGCATCGGCGCCTTCGCCCGTGCGCACATCGCCGACTACACGCAGCCCCTGCTCGCAAGAGACCCCACCTGGGGCATGCTCGGCGTCAGCCTGCGCAGCTCCGACACACGCAACGCGCTCGTCCCGCAGGACTGCCTCTACACCCGTGCCGAACGCGACGGCACCGGCGAGCGCCTCGAGATCATGGCCGCCCTCACCGGCCTCGCAGTCGGTGCCGCCGAGGCCCTGCGCCACCTGACCAACCCCTCGGTCCGCATCGTCACCCTCACCGTTACCGAGAAGGGCTACGCGTTTCCCGACACACCCGACCCCACGACCGTCCCCGCGCTTCTCGTCGCCGCCCTGCGAGGCCGCCGCGCCGCCGGGCTTGCCCCCTTCACCGTGCTGAGCTGCGACAACCTCCCGGCGAACGGCGACACCACGCGCCGCGTGCTGACGCGAACAGCCGAGCTAACCGACCCCACCCTCGCGTCCTTCATCGCCAATAGCGTCGCCTTCCCCAACTGCATGGTCGATCGCATCGTCCCCACGACAACTGATGCCGACCGCGCCCGCGTCGATGCCGCGCTCGGTGCCCACGACGCCTGGCCCGTCATCTGCGAACCCTTCAAGCAATGGGTGATCGAGGACCGCTTCCCGCAAGGCCGCCCCGCTTGGGAACAATCCGGAGCCGAACTCGTTTCCGACGTGCGCCCGTACGAGGACATGAAGCTGCGTCTGCTCAACGGCAGCCACTCCACCATCGCCTATCTCGGTCAGCTCGCCGGCTGGCAGACCGTCGCTGACGCCGTCGCTCAACCCGTGCTTGCCGCACACATCTCCGCGCTGATGACCGAGACCGCGACCACGCTGCGCCTGCCGGCCACGACCGATCTCGCCTCCTACCGCACCGCGCTGTTGACCCGCTTCGCCAATCCGGACTTGCAACATCGCACCGCGCAGATCGCCATGGATGGCTCGCAGAAACTACCACAGCGCCTGTTCGCCCCCGCGCGCGATCGCCTCGCCGCGGGCCACGCCGCCCCGCGCATCATCCTTGGTGTCGCCGCCTGGCTGCGCTTCCTACAAGGCTGCGCCGACAACGGCGCCGCGCTCGACCTCAACGATCCCCACGCCGCCCGCCTGCGCCAGGCCGCCGTCGCCGCGACCACCCCGGCGGCCCTGCGCGACGCCATCTTCGCCATGTCCGACATCGTGCCACCGCCCTTGGCCGCCAACGACATCTTCCGCCGCGATGTGCTGGCGGCGCTCGACCTGCTGACGACGCAGGGCGCCAACGCCACCCTGCAACACTGGAACGCCACCCTGACAAACATCTGACCAGGTCCGATGGAGAAACCCATGACACGCCCCAAACAGATCCTGCTCGCCTGCGCCATGCTGGGCCTCACCCTACCCGCTTTCGCGCAACCTGTCCCCGCGCCCGGCGCCAGCCCGCGCATCGACGCCATCAAGAAGGCCGGCGTGCTGCGCGTCGCCGTGCTCGCCAACGCGCCCTGGCTGGTCGAGAACACCACCGGCAGCGGCGATCATTGGTCCGGCCCCGCCTGGGTGCTGTCGCAGGAATACGCCAAGCTGCTGGGTGTGAAGCTCGACCCGGTGTTGGTCTCGCATGAAACCAAAATCCCGGTGCTGGCCTCCAATCAGGTCGACATCTCCGTCACCCCGCTGGCCGAAACCCCCGAACGCGACAAGGTCGTGGACTTCGTCCTCTACTCCAACACCTCTGTCTGCATGTTCGGTCTCGCCAGCGATCCGAAATTCGCCGCGGCGAAGACGGTCGATGACCTCAACAAGCCCGACATCACCATCGCCTACTTCATCGGCGGCGCCGAGGAGGGCTGGGTCAAGCAACGCTTCCCGAAGGCAAAGTTCCTTGGCGTCGCGAACTCCGGCGCCACCGCGCCGCTGGAGGATATCATGGCTCATCGTGCTGATGCGGCCCCGATCAACCGCATCCCCTACGTGCCAATGAGCCACAAGGTGAAGGGGCTCGCGGTGCTGCCCAGTGCCAACAATTGTCAGGACAGCACCGAGAAGGCGCAACCGGTCGGTGTGGCGATCGACAAGAACCAACCGGTGTTTCTGGCGTGGCTGCGCGCGGTGGCCGAGCAGGTTCACCCGGAACTGCAGGCGTCAGAGCAGAAGGTGATTGAGACGATGAAGTGATGCCTGGCCTCTGTTCCGTGATGGCCATCCGCCGCCGTGTCATGGCCGGGCTTGGCCCGGCTACCCACGACTTCGCTTGTGGCACGCAGGCAAGTCGTGGGTGGTCGGCCTTCGCCGGCCATGACACAGCTAAGTACGTGCCCTAGCGCCATGGACATCGACATATCCCCCATCCTCGAGAGCTGGCGCTTCCTTCTGTCCGGACTTGAAATAACCCTCCTGCTCTCCCTCCTCACCGTCTTCTGCTCCCTCCTCCTTGGCACCGCCGTCGGCCTCGCGCGCTGCTACGGCCCGGCCTGGCTGCGCGTTCCCCTCGTCTTCTAT
Organism: Acetobacteraceae bacterium; assembly: GCA_035486355.1. Lineage (GTDB taxonomy): Bacteria > Pseudomonadota > Alphaproteobacteria > Acetobacterales > Acetobacteraceae > Palsa-883. The sequence continues at coordinate 3,940 of DATHNE010000038.1, read as the reverse complement.
ATCGACTCGATGCGCGCGGTGCCCGTCCTTGTCGTCCTGGTCTGGACCTATTTCGCGCTGCCCATCGGCACCGGCCTCTCGCTCCCACCTTTCTGGGCCGCGCTTGCCGCGCTCTCGCTCCATATCGCAGCCTACGTCGCCGAGATCATCCGTGCCGGCGTCAGCTCCGTCCGCCCCGGACAGACCCGCGCCGCCCTCGCGCTCGGCATGTCGCGCGCGCAACTGATCCGCGAGATCATCCTGCCCCAGGCCATCGTGCGCATGCTCCCTGCCTTCGGCTCGATCCTATCCATCACCATCAAGGATACCGCCATCGCGACAGTCATCGCGGTCCCGGAATACATGAACCACTCCCAGACCCTCGCCGGCCAAAGCTTCCGCCCGATCGAGGTCTTCGTCCTCGCCGCCATCGTCTACTTCATCATCCTGTTCCCAATCACCCGCGGCGTGGACATGCTCTACCGCCGCGTTGCCCATCTTGGCCGGTCATGAAGCTCGACTGGTCCGTCGTCACCGCGCATGCCGGCGATCTGGCGCAAGGCACGGCGCTCACCGTGCTGATGGCGGTGCTGACCATGGCGCTCGCCGTTCCCGGCGGCATCATCCTCGCATTGCTGCGCCTCTCCGGCTCACGCGTACTCTCTGGGCTCAGCGCCAGCTTCACCGACCTGTTCCGCAACCTGCCGCTGATCCTGGTGATCTACGCTGCCTATTACATCCTTCCCCTCGCCCTCGACCTCCAGTTCTCCCCCTTCACCACGGGTCTTATCGCCCTGGCACTGAACGTCTCCGCCTACAACAGCGAAACATTCCGGGCCGGCATCGCCTCCATCCGCCGCGGTCAGGGCGAGGCCGCGCTGGCCCTCGGCATGTCACGCTGGCAAGCCATGCGTGAGGTGATCCTGCCACAGGCCACGCGCCGCGTGCTGCCGGTGCTCGCCAGCACCTGGGTCTCCCTGTTCAAGGACACCTCCCTGGTCTCCGTCATTTCGGTCGGCGAACTCGCCTACACCGCCATGCGCATCCGCTCGCAAACCTTCCGTGTGCTGGAGATGCTTACCGCGATGGCCGCGATCTACTGGGCACTCGGCTACCCCCAAGCGAAGCTGGTCGACTGGTTGAACCGCAAATACGGGATCACCGAATGAGGGACGCCACTCCCGTCCTGACCTACCACGACGTACGCAAGCTGTTCGGCAACTTTGTCGCTTTGGACGGCGTGTCGATGGAAGTCAGCCGCCGCGAGGTGATCTGCCTGATCGGCCCCTCCGGCTCAGGCAAGTCCACGCTGCTCCGTTGCACTAACGGATTGGAATTGCTCCACGGCGGCGAGATCCGCCTCGACGGCATCCCCCTGCCCCGCGACCCACGTGGCATGCGCGCCGTGCGCCAACGCATGGGCATGGTGTTCCAAAGCTTCGAGCTGTTCCCCCACCGCACTGCGCTGGCCAACGTCATGAGCGGCCCCGTCACAGTGCTGGGCCTGTCCCGCCGCGACGCCGAGGCCCGCGCCATGGCCCTGCTGCACAAGGTCGGCCTCGCCGACAAGGCCGCCAGCTACCCCGCCAACCTCTCCGGCGGCCAGCAGCAACGCGTCGCCATCGCCCGCGCTTTGGCGATGGAACCCGAGGTCATGCTGTTCGACGAGCCCACCTCTGCCCTCGACCCCGAAACGATCGGCGAGGTCCTCAACGTCATGAAGCAGCTCGCCGAGGAAGGCATGACGATGATCGTCGTCACCCACGAAATGACCTTCGCCCGCCGCGTCGCCCATCGCGTCGTTGTCTTCGAACGCGGCCAGATCATCGAACAGGGCCCCCCCGCCCAGATCTTCGACGCCCCGCTAGTCGACCGCACCCGCAGCTTCCTCAACCATCTCGGCTGGGCAGCGTGACCGGCGCCTATTTGACGACGGCGACAATCTCGTACCCGGCCGGCGGCGGCGCGACGACGTATTTCTCGACAGTTAAATCTCGAACACCCCGTGGCCCTTGTCATTTTCAGGTAGGCATTCCGGGCTAAGCTCCATGATGCCGGGAAGCGCTGCGGCAAGCGCATCTATGGCGAACCGCACGCGCAAGGGCAGATGCGGCGTCTTCGGCCAGAGTGCATGTGTGACGAATACGACACTCGGCACGTCCCCGAATAGTGGAATGAGTGTGCCCGCGCGGACCTGGTCGCGGATCAACCAGCAGGGCAGCCAAGCAAGGCCGTGACCGGCCTCCGCGGCATCTGCAATGGCTTCCGCATCGTCGAAGCGCAGGCGACTGGGGGGCGTCGCCTCGACGAGCGTCTGCCGATCGCCGACTGGAAACTCCCAGGTCCGGATATGCCCGGCGCGCCCGTAAACGATGCCGGTGTGACACGGAAGGTCACCCAACCGCTCGGGCCAGCCATGCTTTGCGAGATAAGTGGGCGCGCCGCAGACTGTCATGCGCTGGACTCCGATCGTGCGCGTCATCAGGCCAGCGCCCTCACCGATGTCGCCGCTCCGGATCGCGAGATCGAAGCCATCCTCGATCAGATCCACGGGCCTGTCGCTGAAAGAAAGCTCCAATTCTAGCTTGGGGTGTTCTGCGGCAACCTTCGCCAGCACCGGCGCGACACAGTAACGGCCGAACAGTACTGGCGCTGACACGCGCAGACGCCCCGCCACTTCGCGCCGCCCGGACTCCAACGCGGCCTCGCCAGCGCGGAGTTCCTCCAGCGCGCGGACGCAGCGTTCATAATAGGCCTGCCCATCCTCTGTGAGGCCCAGGCTGCGCGTCGTGCGGTGAAACAGGCGGACGTTGAGCCTCTCCTCGATACGCGCGATCGCCTTGGCGACCGCGGAGCGAGTGAGATGCAGACGCTCGCCAGCAGCGGCAAATCCGCCGGCTTCGACTGCCGCCACGAACACATCGACGCCGCTCAATTCAGCCACAGACTGTCGCTTCTAAGGAACCGATCTCGGGAATTCATATCGTCTCTGGCGCGTTGAATTCAACGATATTGGTGATCATCCTTTAAGCCGTAATCGGGAGCAGGCCACGGCGGAGATGATGATGGTCGGAGATGGGCGGGATCGGTCGGAACTGCCTCGAGCTGAGTGCGGCTCCAACCCCAAGCCGGACGGGCCTCAAGCCCGTGATTGACGGCCGCCACCCGCTCGGCGCCTTCCCTGCTGCGCTCGACCATCTCGACTGCGGCGCCTTCGGCTAGACGGTTGCCGAGTTGGCGTGAGGACGACGCGGACGAACTTCAGAAAAGCATCACCATCGTGAGAGGCAGGAGAAACCGAATGCCAGAGCTGTTCACAACCATCGTGCCGCCCTCGTTGAAGGCGGTCTCCGAAGCTTTCCAGTTTGCGCCGGCCGTCCGGATCGGCGACCAGATCCTCGTCTCCGGCATCGCCGGAGTCGACACCGAGGGACGGCTTCCTCCCGACTTTCGCAGTCAGGCGGAGAACGTCTTTACGACGCTCGAAGCCATTCTCAGTGAGGCGGGGGCGACGCTCGATGATGTGGCGAGCCTGACCAGTTATCACGTCGGCGACTTGGTCAGCCAGTTGCGCGAATTCGCGGAGATAAAGGCGACCCGGATCCGGGCACCACACCCGGGCTGGACGGGCGTCGGGGTGACGCAGATCGGCGTGCCGGGGGCGCTCCTCGAATTATCAGCCGTGGCAGTGGCACGCGCCTAGGATGTGGACATCGCAGCGATCGCAATAGTCCTGGCCTCCGACGAGTCCAGTTGGCTGATGCTAGAAACGAGATTGAAATGAACAATTCAAGCAATATGCTCGTGTTGGGTGCGACAGGAGTAAGAGGGGCAAAACCCCGGGCACGCAGGTGCAGCATTGGCACGACGATGCAACCGCGCCCTGAGAAGTCCGCCATTCCTCGCCGTTCAGGCATGGATCAATCCGTGTCCGATCGGCGGTTCGCCCGGGGTTTTGCCC
>DATHNE010000037.1:0-6636 GCA_035486355.1 Acetobacteraceae bacterium | reverse complement strand
TCATCGCGCTTCGTGCCGGCGTTGACGGTGAGCGAGGCGGATGCGGATCAGATGCTGCAGATTTTGGAGGAAGTGATGGCGGCGCTGTGGGCGCGCGACGGCCATGACGCACGGCAAAACTGCGCCGGAACAGTCGCCAGGATGTAACCGGACCGGCCTAGGCCGGCCGATCCATCGGCAGCAGCGGCACCTTCGACGCCAGGACCTCACGCGCCACCTGAACCACGGATTCGATCGCACCGATCGGCGCCCCCGGCCGCTCGGTCTGATAGGCCGCCTGCAGTTGGCGCGTGCGCAACGCCGGCCGGCAGGTGAACGCCACCAGCCGGCCGGCGCCCAGCTCCCGCTGCACCATCGCCAACGGCAGGGCGCCGACACCAATCCCGTCGCAGATCAGGCGGGCGATCATGTCCAGGTTGTTGCAGGTGCTGACGCGGGCCGGCGTCACCTGCGTCGAGGCGAACCATTCCATCACGACGTCGTAGTTGTGGGTGTATTCCGGAGTCGTGATGATCCGCAGCCGCCCCAAGTCGGCCGGCGTGACCGCGTCGGTCAGCGGAATCGACGGCGCGGCGAGCCAGGCCAGCGGGTTGCGCCCGATCGGGGTGAGCTTCACCGGCGGCCCGGCATCCGGCTCCGCCAGGATCGCCACGTCCAGGCTGAGGTCCTTCAACCGGCGATTGATCGTGCTGCTGAGGTCGACAGTGATGTCGAGTTGCACGAGCGGACACACCTCGGCGACGCGGGAGACCAGGGCGGACAGGCAGGCCGCGGCGATACTGTCCGGCATGCCGACCCGCACCACGCTGCGTGAGTCACCGGGCGCTGCGCACGCCGCATTGATCCGGTTCGAGAGAGAGACGATCCCATCGGCGTATTCCAGGATCAGCGTGCCGCGCTCGGTCAGGGTGAATCGGTGGCCGTTGCGGTCGAGCAGCCGGCCCACCGCGGTCTCGAGGTGTTGCATCCGCAACGAAATGGTGGGTTGCGAGACGTTCAGGCGGGTGGCGGCCTCATGAAAACTGCCAAGTCGCGCGATCCATACAAACGCTTCCAACTGGGTAATGGTCACTCGCGACATCGGCGCAATCCCGGGCAGCGGCCCCATGGAGCCTATCACCGGTCGCGTGGCGAACTGAGGCGCCGCGGCCCGATTGATAGGATAATGACAAGAAACCTTCAGGTTTTCCAATTGGTCGCGCGCGATTCCTTCGCTTAGCGTCCGATCACTGACCTGGGCCAATCAACAATGCGACATGCTGGGTGGCACGGCCACAGCTCGTGTCGCTCAGCCACCTGCCAAAAGGAGAGCTTGAATGGTATCGGATGCGGCGAAGGCGGAAATGAAGGCTGGGGTCTTGCGCGACCTGCCGGAAATCGCGGATATCTCCAGTGCGGACCTGCGCGAAAAGGTGGTGGATGCCTGGGCGCTGGCGCTGTCGCAGACCCGCTACACCGCGATCTCCGAGGTACCGCCCTGGGGCAATCCGAAGGTCTTCGTCATCAAGCGCGGCAGCCAGGCCGACCATTTGCGCGGCGTCACCCATCTCGCTGTTGGCTTCGCCAACGAATTCAAGACCTCATGGCCGGAGGTGCGCATCAACAAGGACATCGTCCTGGCCGGCGCTCTGTGCCACGACATCGGTAAGCCGTGGGAGTTCGACAACGACGAGCGCTGGAGCGCCGATCCGTCGATCTATGGCTATCCGTCCATCCGTCATCCCGCCTATGGCATGCATCTCTGCCTTATGGCGGGCCTACCCGAGGAGATCGCGCATATCGCGATGGCCCACTCGCCGATGGAAGGCAACGCGATCGTCCGCAGCCTGGAATGCACCATCGTACGCTACGCCGACAACACCTGGTGGCGGATCGCGGGCGTGTGCGGCCTGCTGAAGCCCGATACGATGACGCAGCACATGGGCTTCCCCTACTCGATCCGCAAAACCGACCTGGATGACTGACTGCCGCTGTCATGCGTCCGGTGGGCGCGTGACGGCCAAAACCCGCGGTTGGTACGATCGCGGCAAGAAAGGCAGGCCGAGCCTCAAGGGAACGCTGACGGCGCCTGCAACAACCACGCTCAGGGGGGCGCGATGGAACCCAATCAACTAGCCACGCCGCGTGCCGTCTTATCGGCGACCGCTGGCAATTTCCTCGAGTTCTTCGACTTCATCTCCTACGCCTATTTCGCCACCTATATCGGCAAGGCGTATTTCCCGACCACCAACCCGCTCACCTCTCTGCTGTTGACGCTCGCGACGTTCGGGGTCGGCTTCCTGATGCGTCCCGTCGGTGCGATCGCTATCGGCGCCTATGCCGACATCAAGGGCCGCCGGCCGGCACTGGTGTTGACTATCATGCTGATGGCGATCGGCACGCTGATGGTGGGGTTGGTGCCCGACTACGCAACCCTGGGTCTGCTCGCGCCGGTGCTGATCGTGGTGGCGCGCTCGATGCAGGGCTTCTCCGCCGGCGGCGAATGGGGCGGTGCCAGTTCGTTCCTGGTGGAATACGCCCCGCCCGGCAAGCGCGGCTTCTACGGCAGCCTGCAGGCCACCAGCGTCAACGCCGGCCTGCTGTGCGGCACACTGTCCGGCGTTCTGCTGCACGCCGTGCTGTCACCCGACCAGATGTCGGGGTGGGGCTGGAGGCTGCCGTTCCTCGCCGGTGGACTGATTGGGCCGGTCGGCCTGTATCTGCGCGCCCGTGTCGACGAAACGCCGGCATTCCGAAAGGTCCAGCAGGCGGCGGAGAAGCGCCCTGCCCGGCTGGCGCATATGCTAAGCCAGCATCGGGGGCAAATCCTGACCACCTTCGGCATCACTATCTGCTTCACTGTCACCGCGTTCACCTACCAAGTTTACTTGCCGACCTTCCTGGTGCGGGAGCTGGGATTCAACGTGGGCGACGCGCTGCTGACGACCAGCATCTCGCTGGCGGTGTCGCTGGTTGCCATTCCCGCCGCCGGGGCCTTGTCCGATCGCATTGGGCGCAAGCCGCTGATGCTGGGGGCCGCATTGCTACTCGGAATAACGGCCTACCCGCTATTCTGGCTGCTTGTGCACTATCCCGGCTTCGACTCAGCGGTGTTCGTGCAGATCGTCGCCATCCTGCTCTACTCCGCCTATGATGGTCCGTTCCCCGCCGCGTTCTGCGAGCTGTTTCCAACCCATGTGCGGGTCAGCGGCATCTCAATCGGCTACAATCTGGCGCTGGCCATATTCGGTGGCTTTACCCCCTTCGTGGTCGCCACGCTGATCGCGGCCACTGGCATGCCGGTCGTCCCCGCATTCTACCTCATCGGCGCGTCCGTCATCAGCTCCCTGGTCTTGTTGCGGACACGGGAGAGCTTCCGCACCGGCAGCTTCAGCGACGCACCGACCCGCTATGCCCCGGCGCGGCCCGTCGAGGAGGAGGCCGGACTGCTTGCCGCCAAGGCCATGGTCGGCGTACCAAGGGTGGAATGACCCCGCCGCACAGATCCGGGCTGCAGGAGAGGCACGACATGAGACAGAGGACCCTCGGTAGGTGAGCAACGCAGACCCACTGATCGGTGCATCGAAGGAGGCGGTGGACACGCCGGCCCTGCTGGTCGATCTCGACCTCATGGAGGCGAACATCGCCCGCATCGCGGAGACCTGCCGCGCGCAGGGTGTGGGGTGGCGGCCTCACACCAAGGGGCAGAAGACGCCGGCGATCATCCGCAAGGAGCTGGCGGCTGGTGCCATCGGCGTCACATGCGCCAAGCTGGGCGAGGCGGAGGTGCTGGCCGACGCCGGCGTACGTGACATCCTGATCGCCAACCAGGTAGTGGGGGCGATCAAGCTGCGGCGTCTGATGGCGTTGCGCGAGCGCGCCGACGTGATCGTCGCTGTGGACAGTCCGGCGCACGTCGCCGCACTCGGAGAGGCGGCGCGGCAGGCGGGCAAGGTTCAGCGGGTGCTGATCGAGGTGGATATCGGCATGCACCGCGCGGGCGTGCTGCCGGGTGATCCCGTGCTGGCCCTGGCGCGCATGATCGCGGCCGAGTCAGGGTTGCGTTTCGCCGGCGTGATGGGATGGGAGAGCCATGCGGTCACCATCGCCGACCCGGCGGCGAAATCCCGTGCGGTCGCCGACGCCGTGGCGCTGCTGACCGACAGCGCCGCGCTATGCCGCGCCGCGGGTCTCGACGCCGCCATCGTCAGTTGCGGTGGCACCGGCACCTTCCCCTATTGCGCGCAGCAGCCTGGCGTGACCGAGATCCAGGCCGGCGGTGGCATCTTCAGCGACATGCATTACCGCTCGCACTATCACCTCGATTTCCCTTGTGCGCTGACCCTGCTCGCCACAGTCACGAGCCGGCCGACGCCAACGCGCGTGATCTTGGATGCCGGCAAAAAGGCCATGAGCAGTGACGCCGCCGCACCGCATCCGGTCGACCTGGCGCTGGCGGGTCCGGTGCGACTGTCGGCGGAACACGCCACGTTGGACCTCGCAGAGCCGAGCGACAGGCCGCGCATCGGCGACAAGGTCGAGCTGATCATCGGCTATTCCGACACGACGGTGCATCTGCACGAGCAGATCATCGGTGTGCGGCAGGGGCGGGTCGAAGCGATCTGGCAGGTGGCCGGCCGCGGCCGCCTCAAGTAATACCAGCGGCATGTGTCTCTGACTCGTGAGGGATTCTTGCGGGGTCGGCTAGGGCGTGAATCAGGGGGGCTATCCGGCTATCGGCCTCCTCCTTCGCGAAGCCAATGGCGGCGTGGCACACGTCATCCAAGATGGTCGGCTCTACCCCTACTCCGAAACATTGGCGCAGTGGCGCAATTGGATCGTCATCGACACAGACGACTTCGAATCGCGTGATAAGCACGGCCCTAAACCTCCAGCTTGCGTTACCTCCTGCCCTACTCCATGTGCTATAGGAGCCAACACCTGAACTAGAACTACCACCATGAGCGAATCGACCGAGATAGACTGGGCCGACTGCCCCGACGTTGAGCGGATCCGTGGCAAGGTTTCCGGTCAACCGATCGTCAAGGGCACGCGAATCCTGGCCGATGGTGTGGTCGTAAACGCGGAAGGCGGGCTTAGCCCCGAGGAACTCGCCAACGAACACGTCCCTGGGCTCGGCGCTGAACGCGCCCACCGGATCATCGCGTTCGCGAGACAGCACGCCCCGCATCCAGCTTGAAGATCCTGATCGACCAGAACGTCTCCGCAAGGCTTGCGCGTCTACTCACAGATCATGAAGTCATCCACGCCTCGGCCAAGGGTTGGGCCGAGCTGACGAACGGCGATCTCCCGACAGCTGCCGAGGCGGACGCCTTCGAGATATTCCTCACGGCGGACAAGATGATACGCTACCAGCAAAACCTGACGGGCCGCAGGATTGCCTTGGTCGTAATGGGCACCAACCAACTGGACATCCTGTTCGCGAACGTTGATCAGATCCGCCAGGCGGTCAAAGTCGCGCGCGCCACGCTCGGATGGTTGATACGCTCTATGTTGAGATAGATCCTTACGCGATGGCGGATCGCATCGAGACGCGCCCGACCCATGGGTAACGTCAGGCGTGAATTTGTGAAGGTGTGCACACCTTCAATGTCGCGCGACAATCGACGCGATGCGGGCGGCACGACGAATCGAGCTGGTTACCGCCGGCAAACCTCGATCTTTGCTCGCGAGCCTGAATAGCTAGAACAGCCGCAGCTCAGGCGCCAGGCAACAGCGGAGCTCAATAAGGGCGAGTCCCGCAATGCTCTCGCGCGTGCTGTCTGCTTCCATCGCCTTGGCCAACTGCGCGACAGGACTATCGAAGCACAGCAACATCGTGCAAGCGGGCTCACCTTGGTCACGGCCGCCATAGCGTTGTGGAACACCGTTTACCTCGGTCGCGTGCTCGACGCCGTGCGCCGCCATGGCGAGATGGTGCCAGACGCCCTGCTGGCCCAACTTGCACCACTCGGCTGGCAGCGCATCAACCTCACCGGTGACTACCGTTGGGATGCTGACGGCACGCCGGCCTCCGAAGGGTTCAGGCCGCTACGCCACGTGTCCATCGCGCCGCTCAAAGCCGCAGCCTGATCATGTTCCCCGTCCGTGCGGCCAACCGTGCTATCCTGCCCGTTCCATGGAGTGACCCCATCTAGGGGCGAATTAAGTGTGCTTCAGCATTGTCGCGGCCTTCATATTCGCGAATTCCTCTTCCGTGATTGCACCTTGCTCCTTCAGTTGCCAGAGCCGTGCAATTTCATCTGATAGGCTACCCTGCGAGGGTTGTGCTGGCGCTATCGGCGGCCGGCGAGCCGCGGAAATCCGCTCCATGATGAACACGCAAGAGTTACGAAACTGAGCGGCTTGAGAACGTGAATTCAGTGACACACAGTTCGGGGCCTTTGCCGGATCGTTCGCGTTGTTTTGAGCCTAATAGGTCATCGGGCTATTTTGCATGCCCCCCGCGGATACTTCGAAATACCCTTCCAATGACAGAGATCGCCCCGCCCCACCCGCGGCGCAGGGCCAACCGTGCCGGCGGAAACCGATGGGTTGACCCTGCGTGCGGCGCATGGGTCGATCAGCCGTTCGACGTAGACGGGGGAAACTGCGACACCGTGCTGGCATTCGCCGGGGTGATCAAGTTGGCGGTGC
>DATHNE010000036.1:0-6209 GCA_035486355.1 Acetobacteraceae bacterium | reverse complement strand
GCCGCCGATCGACAATGTCGGCCAGCGCGCCCCCCGGCAGCGCGAGCAGAAAGACCGGCAGGATGGTGGCTGCCTGCACCATCGCAACGACGACCGGCCTCGGATCCAGCGTGGTCATCAGCCAGCCAGCACCTGTGTTCTGCAGCCAGGTACCCAGCCACACGACCACGTTCGCGGTCCACAACAAACGGAACATCCGATTGCGAAGAGGTAATAGAGCGGGCGGCAGTTTCATGGGCGTGCGGTCGGTCCGGCGGATGTAGGCGGGAACATCGAGGGTCGTGTGACTTTCACCCGTCCACATTATCGGCTAATGCGGACGAAAGCTGCTATTCAATCGGATACCTATCGCTCATGCCAAACTTGACCCGCCTGGCAGCCCAGGGAACTGTCGCGCTTCTGCGGGTTCTCATCGGGCGGTTGCCGCCTGGTGGACGCGATTGGCTGGCCTTGCAGGTCCTGAACAAACGCTAAGATCCACGCTCCCGCACGATGGCCGATTTCTTCGAGCGCTCGGTGCTGGCATGGAAAAACAAGCAGTATGATCTCGCACTGAACGGTGAGGCCGCGTTGCTCCAACGGCTTCGGCCGTTCGCGCCAACCACCGTGTTTGATGTCGGTGCCAATATTGGTGACTGGGCGGAGGTCGCCTGCAAGGCGTTGCCAGGTGCCACCGTACATGGTTTCGAAATCGCCGAGGCCACGGCATCGCAGCTCGTGAGCAGGATCGCCACGGCCGGTCTTGATGCACGCGTGGTCATCAATCGTGTTGGACTGGGGGCATCCGAGGGCGAGATCACATTGTTCGTCACGCCTGAGAGCAACACTGAAAGCAGTACCCTGCGCGCTGCCGTCGAGTTCGCACTGAAGGACCAGGCGTTGTCCACCATCGTGGAAACCACAGCGCGGATCACGACCGGCGATGCCTATCTGCGCGCCCGCGACATTGCGCATGTGGACCTGCTGAAGATCGATGTCGAGGGCACCGAATTCAGCGTGCTGAAGGGATTTGCCGAGACCTTCGCGCGTGGGGCGATCGACCTTGTACAGTTCGAATACGGACCGTTGAATCTGACAACGCGCAAGTTGCTGGTGGATTTCTATGCCTTCTTTACCGCATATGGATTCGTTCTCGGGAACGATCTACCCGGAGGGTGTCGCGTTCAAGTCCTACGAGCTGACAGACGAGGATTTTGTCGGTCCGAATTGCCTCGCTTGCCACCAGCGGCGCGCGGACATCATCGCGGCGCAGCGTTGCCCGCCACTCACCACGTTGCAGCGCCGTGAGCATGACCGAGGCAGGTATATTATTGCGCATTCGCACTGTCTGCGGGTCCGTGAGAGAGATTATCTAATTAGCGCCGGGCCTTCCGCGATTTTTATTTGCGTGCGGTTACCGTGGCGGCAACGCATGGCGTCCGCTACGGGCGACAGATGCGATTGCAGCATTCTTGCTGCTCCAGGGCTCGCGCCAGGCGATTGAGACAACGGATTCGTCATTCCATTCAGCAGTACGTGTCGTGGTCGCCGTCATCGCGAGTGCCGCGCGGTACGGCGCGGTCTTGCCGCTGGCCTGACTGGTGTTTGCTCGCCGGCCAGGCGTCGAGACCTATTTGCTCAACGCAGCGCGCGCGTCCCTCGTGAGGGTGCGCGCCACTGACCCGTGTCATCGTCGCGGTGACAACAGACCCTACAGATCCGCGTTGGCGGGGATGATCTCGGGCTTCACACCCATGGCCAGCAGCCCGTCCTTCATCCAGGCGCCGATCTGTCGCGTGCCGCCATAATAGTACACCCAGCTATCCAGGAAATCACGCCAGCGCCGATCTGGCTCCTCCTGAATGCCCATTGAACTGGCCACACGCACCAGCGGCTGCTCCAGCACGGTCACCTGATCAAGCATCGGTGCCTTCGCGCTAACACTCAGCGCCTGAATCAACCCGTAGATGATGCAATCAGCGCGGCCCGCCTGCATCTGCAGGATCGCATCATCCCCTGCCTTCACACCGACGATCGTCGCCTTCGGTGCATAGCGTGCCATCAGGTTGTCGGTGAGCGAGCCGATCAGGGACACCACACGCACGCTCGGCTTGTTCAGGTCATCCCAGGTCTTGGCCGGAAAGCCCTTTTTCGACACGTACCCGAACGGATGTAGGTAGTACGGCTGGCTGAAGCCAATGGCCAATGATCGCTGTGGCGTCGGGTTCAGCGCGAAGGCGAGATCAACCTTGTTCGATTGGAGGTCCAACACTGAGGTCGCGTAGGTCCCTTCAACATAGGCCAGTTTCGCGCTGAGAGAACTGGCGATGTTCTTCGCCATGTCGATCGCGACACCACCCCACTCGCCGGTGGCAAGATCCTTGCGGAAGAACGGTGTTTCTCCCGGCAGCGCGGCAATACGCAACGCACCGGTGCGGCGAATGCGATCGAGCGTTGATTCGCCGGTCGGCGTCGCGGTCTGTGCCACAGCTCGGCCAATCGAGAAGCTTGCGGCGAGCGCCCCCAGCGCGCCTGCCAGTCCACGTCGTGTCGTCATCCCAGTCTCCTGTTTCTCTTGTTGTCAGTTGGTATAGTGGCGTGGCTTCAGCCCCGTGTGAAACCACTCCACCAGGGTGATGATGTCATAAACAGGCACACCAAAGCGACGCTCGATCGCGCGTGAATACGGCGGTAGGTTGGTGCACTCGCAGACGATGGCGCCGATATTGTCGTTCTCCGTCAGCAGCTCCTCGGCCATGCCGAGCACTTCCGCTTCCTGCGCATCGCGATCCACCAAAGGCTGGCCGGTACTGTTGTTGAAGCGGAATACTCCGTTGGACGGCATGCCGACTACCGGTAGATCAGTTGCGACCCCGACCGAGCGGAAATGATCAGGTGTCAGCGCGGCCTTGTTGGCGGTCAGCACACCAACACGCTTGCCTTTGGGCAACATACTCTGCACCAGCGGGATCTGCAGCAGCGACGACGTCGCAATGGGCACCGAACAATGCGACGTCAGCTCCTGATGCAAACAGGCAAGAAAGCCACAACTCGTGGTAATGCCGTCAACGCCCAGCGCAATCAGATCGTCGGCGGCCGCCTTGAACATCTCCAGCATGCCATCGGCCTTGGGCTTGACAATGCGATCCGGCGTGGCACCGCGCACCACCGCGTACTGCACGGGAAAGCGGAAGGTGGGCGCGTAGCCGATATCGCCCGGCAAACGCTGAAAGCCAGTGTCGAGAATCATGATGCCGATCGTCACCCCATGCACCGGCTGTCGCTGATGCGGCCGTACACGAAACGATGCGTCTGTCATCGGAATCTCCTGGTTCAAGCGTCCTCGGTCAGTGCCGCGATCTCGCCAAGTGTGATAGGTTTGGTTGGAAAGCGCGTCCTCAGTGGCTCGATCTGCTCGACCGGCACGCCACGCGCCAGCGCCATCACCTCGATGGCGGTCGCGCCGCACATCCGGCCTTGGCATGGCCCCATGCCGCAACGCGTGAACGCCTTGAGCTGATTCATCCCCAACGCACCGATACGCGCAGCAGTGCGAAGCTGCCCGGCGGTGACCTCTTCGCAGCGGCAGACCAGCGTGGCGTCGTCCAATTGTTTTGGCAGCGGACGATACAACGTATCGAGCAATGGCCTCACTGCGTTATACCGCGCCTGAGCCGCCCGCCATGGAGCGGCCGCGGTGTCGCGGGTAGCCACATCGATCTTACCCAGTGCGCAGACCGCGCCCAGCGCGGCAATGCGACCGGCGCAGGTCGCGGCAAGCGCGCCGCCGATACCTGCGCCATCGCCCGCGACCAGAATGTTCGGCACGCTGCTGACACCCCACGCGTCCGTCACCGATCGCCAGCTGCGCTGCGATGCACTCCATTCATGTTCCAGAAACAGCGCCCGAGTGATCTGCACGGAAGGGATCACACCGTCGTGCAGCAGCAGAAGGTCCGCCGGCTCACACCGCGTCTCCCCGCCAGCCCGGAATGCAATCTCCCGCAGCGCGCCCTCGCCCACGGCGCGCAGGTCCGAGGCCCGTATCCAGGGCACGCCGGCACGCGCGATCTCACGCTGCCAGGCTACCCCTTTCCATAAATCCCGGAATGCCGACAATGCGCGCGGCAGATGCTTCAGCGCAGGCCAACGCGCGGCCGGATCCGATAGATCCAGGATGCCGGCCAATCGCCCTCCCGCCCGCAGCGCCTGCACGGCGTAGAGCAACACCAGCGGCCCCTGCCCCGCGATCCAGCTCTGCCCGGCCGGCACCAGCTCGCCGGTCTTCAAAGCGATCTGGGCCGCGCCCACCGTCATCACGCCAGGCAGCGTCCAGCCTGGGATCGGCACTGGCCGCTCAGTCGTACCGGTTGCAAGCAAGACCTTGGCACCGCGTGCGGAATGTGAAGCACCCGCTTCGCTCCAATACACCACGCCGTCGGGTTCAATCGTCCAGACCGTCGCGCCCCAATGTGCCGCTGCCCCGCAGGCGCGGAATGCCTTCAGCAGGTCTAACGCCGCAGCGTCATCGGCGTCCTTGGCGCCGCGCACTTCCAGCGCCTGCCAGATCCGGCCCCCAGGCGCGGCATTCTCATCCAGCAACAGCACCGACAGGCCACGCGCCCGCGCCTCGATCGCCGCCGACACGCCCGCCGGACCGCCACCGACGATAATGAGGTCCGCGTTCATGCGCCCACCGCCAATCCGCGCGCACCATCCTGGCGCTCGACACGCATGCCGTCCCGCACCTCCGTCATACAGGTCTGCACGCTGGGGCGGCCATCCACCACCGCGAGGCATTCGAAGCAAGCACCCATCATGCAATACGGTCCGCGTGACGCGCCGGAGACCGGTGTCGCCCGCGTGACCTGGATGCCAGCGGCGAGCAGCGCCGCCGCGATACTGTCACCGGTGCGTGCGCGAACCGCGCGTCCGTCATAGGTGAAGGTCAGCTTGCCGTCGTCAGGTCGCGTGAGCATCAAATCGATCCGGGTGTAGATCAGACACGTCTGCCGGGAGGGTGCCGGCGAGGATCGCCTCGGCCAAGGGACCAGTGTGCGCGGCACACAGCGTGACCCCCGAATGGCACACGGCAACGAAGGCACCGGGATGCTCGGGGGACTGTTGGTAGATCGGACACCCATCCGGGGTCATCGGGCGGATACCCGCCCAACTGCGCACCAAGCGCGCTTGCGCCAAGGCAGGGATCACCTTGACGGCCCGCGCGGCCATGCGCGCGAGATCGCCCACCGTGGTCGCGGGCGTTGTCAGACCTTCCTCGGTCGTGGTGCCGATCTGCACCACACCCTCATGGATCTGTCGCACACCGGAGCCAGGAATTGGCAGGAATGGCGTCAGGCGCTCGGTCACGATCATCTGCCCGCGCACCGGACGAACCGGCGCGCGCAATCCGACCCCTGGGGCAAGTGCCGGAATACCAAGCCCACAGGCCACGACGACCTTGCCCGCATGCACGGTGTCGCGGTCCGAGGTGATGGCAAACCCCGTCCCCACGGGCGCAATGCGCCCCACCGTGCACTCGGGCAAATGTACGCCCTCAGCCTGCAGGAACCCAGCGTACAACGCGCGCAGCAACGGCAGCGCATTCACATCGCAATCGCGCGGTGAGTAGGTCGCGCCGACCACGCGAGGCCCTAGCGTGGCATCCGGCAGCATGGCCTCAAGCTCACGTCGATCGATCACATGGACCGGCGCCGCCGGCCCGCCGCTCTGGTTGTGCATGCGATGCAGCAGCGCGCGACGCGTCTCCAGCTCCGCATGACCAAGGCAGTACGCAATCACCCCACGCTGGCGAAAGCCGATCGAGCGGCCTGAGGCCGCCTCCATCATCGCGGCAAAGTCCGGCCAAAGATCGATGCTGCGCCGTGTCCAGGCCGCATACGCCGGCAGCCCCTCGCCTTTGCCCTGGCTATAAATCAATCCCGCGTTGGCACGTGCCGCCCGCAGCGACAGGTCGCCCTGGTCAAGCAACACCGTGCGCGCTCCACGTGTTGCGCAGCCGTATGCAATTGCCGTACCGACCATACCGCCGCCAATCACCGCGACGTCGTAACTCATGTGTGCATGCCCGCATGGCGCATCTGGGATCCCGTCTCAAACCCGCGCGAAGTGTCGCAGCCATCACGGACAGCGGCAAGGCATCGTCATGCCCGTGTGGCTAGCTCGTGTCGCGAGCTCCTGTCGCTAGCTCGTTGCACCAGTGCCTCGGG
>DATHNE010000035.1:0-43853 GCA_035486355.1 Acetobacteraceae bacterium | reverse complement strand
TCAAGGCCGACGTACGTGATAGACTTCGCCATGACCCGTCTCCTATGCATGAGGCTCGGTACCGGACCATCCGGCACAACCCTCAAAACCTGCATACTGTGAGACGGGTCGCCCCTATCTCAGGCGAACATCTGGTCTAGATAGCAACCGACGCTATGCCCTCAGGACGCGGTGAACCGGCGGTATATCGCAAGCCAGGATCAGGCGGTTGCCGCTTCACTGGCACCCTACGCGGACACGATCGAGACGCTGGCCGCCGCGCAGGCGTTGCGGTCGTTTAGCGAACATACCGATGGCCGGCTGCCGAGCACGATCGTGGGATTGCCGCCCGATCTTGGGGGTCTGCTCGGCAGCGTTGCTGCGCGCAGGCATAACGCCCACCGCGCCGCCAGTCGCGGGGAAGTAGGGCAACTCCCCCTCAGATCTGGATGAATCCGATCTGATCCGCCTGCAACACTGCGCAGGTTAGCCGCCCGCCCGTGCCGGATCCTGTATCGATGCCAATGCGGTTCTGACGCAGGACAGGCGCAGGCGCTGGCGTATGCCCGTGCACCACGACGGCTGGAAATTCCTGCTCGGAGTACAGGAACGGCTGCCGGATACGCAGCAGGTCGTCCCGATCCTGCCGCCGCAGCGGAATGCCAGGGCGCAGCCCCGCGTGCACGAACAGATAGTCGTCCTCGCGATGACTGATGGTCAATGTGCGCAGGAACGTCAGATGCGTTGCTGGAATGGCCGCACGCCATGTGGTGCGCGGTGACGCGGGGTCGATATGCCAGCTCCGCAACGTTGTTTCACCGCCCGCGTGAAGCCAATCCGTTGCCGATGGCGCATCTCCTCCAAGCGCGTCCAGCGCGGTACGCTCATGATCACCCATCAGATTGATGGTGGTGATACCCGCGATCGGATTCCCGGCTGCCAGCAAGGCCAACACACCCGCCGGGTCGGGGCCTTCATCGATGTAGTCGCCCAGGTGGATCAGCATCGCATGGTCGATAGGACGGCTGACCAGATCCGTGGCGATCGCCGCATGCAAGTTGCGCAGTGGCTCGACGCAACCGTGTATGTCTCCAATTGCGTAGATACGCACGCCAGGGCGCAGCAATCCCGGCGAACGCGTGAATGTCAGCTCCTCTGCGCGGGGCGCCGACCAGGTTGGCACAGTGGTGGCCGCGACCACGCCCCGCAGTCGTGCGTGACGCAGGGGCCGTGACCTCATGTCAAATGTCGCCGCAGGTCCGCGACCACCGTGGCGAACATCGTCTCGGTCAGACGCCCGGTGTTCGTGTTCAGGCGTGAGACGTGATAGCTGTCTGCCAACAACAGCCCGCCCGGCAGCGCATGCACCGCGCCATGCGCGAATTTGGCGTGGCTCGGCTTGAGTCCTCGACACCGCAGCACTGCGTTATGCGCAACACCGCCCAGCGCCAGCATCGCCCGCAGCCGCGGCATCGCCGCAAGTTCTGCCGTCAGATATCCGTTGCAGGCCTTGATCTCGGCCGGCGTGGGCAGGTTGCCCGGTGGCACACAGCGCACGCCGTTGGTCACACGACAATCGCGCAAACGCAGCCCATCGTTCGGATCGGTACCGTAATGTCCCTCGGCAAATCCGAATTTCAACAGCGTCTGATATAGCAGGACACCGGCGAAATCGCCGGTAAATGGGCGCCCCGTGCGGTTCGCGCCACGGACACCGGGCGCCAAGCCAACCACCAGAAGCCGCGCGTCCAGCGTGCCAAAACTCGGCACTGGCGCGTTGAACCAATCGGCATGAGCCGACCGGTTGGTCTCGCGATAGGCAACCAGGCGAGGGCAGTACCCACAATCCCGGCCGGGCGACACAAGGTCGGACAGCGAAGCCGCTCCCTCAGACCGCGTCGGTCGTATCCGGGAACGGTTCCGCCGGCGTCTGGCGCGCCGTCACCGGGCGCACGCGCGGCTCGGTCTGGCGGCGGGTGAATTCCGGTGCAATATCTGCCAGCTCCAGGAACTGGTCGGCCTGCCGGCGCAGTTCATCCGCGACCATGGGAGGCGATGTGCGAATGGACGATACAACTGATACGCGCACACCCTTCCGCTGTACCGCCTCGACCGCGCGACGAAAGTCGGCATCGCCACTGAACAACACAACGTGATCGATGTGCGGCGCCAGCTCCAGCATATCGACCGCGATCTCGATGTCCATGCTACCCTTCACGCGACGCCGGCCCGTGGCATCGGTGAATTCCTTGGCCGGCTTGGTCACCAGCGTGTAGCCGTTATACGCTAGCCAGTCGGTCAGCGGCTTCAACGGCGAGTAGTCCTCGGTCTCCAGCACGGCGGAGTAATAGTACGCTCGGATGATGTTGCACTGTTTGCGGAAGTACTCGAGCAAGTTGCGATAGTCGACATCAAAGCCGAGGTTGCGAGAGGCGGAGTAGAGGTTGGCGCCGTCGATAAAAAGCGCGACCCGCTCAGTGGCACGAAAATACATGTTATGGACCTTTCTAATGCACGCTATGCGCCGCCGCGGTGCCTGTTTGGCCAGTGAAACGCCAACCACTGCGGAAGCAGCCTCGATAATCATCACACCAACTGCCATTCCAGGGCAATCGTTGGCCCGATCACATTGGGGCCCTGTGCCGTTGTGGCTGCCGTCTCGGAAGCGTGTGGACCGATGATCCTGGTCGCGATCGGCGCCAATCTACCGGGCCCGGACGGTGGTACGCCGTTGGCGAGTTGTCGCCTTGCGGCCGCCGCATTGGATGCCATTCCGGGACTGCGGCTGCGCGGCCTGTCGGCATGGTACGAGACCGCACCGATCCCGCCATCCGGCCAGCCGAACTACGTGAATGGCGTCGCGCATCTCAGTGGCGTGATCGAGCCAGCGGCGCTGCTGGCAAGGCTGCAGGCGATCGAGACACGAGCCGGGCGGGTGCGCGGTCTACCCAACGCCGTGCGGACCCTGGACCTGGACATCATTGCGATGGACCGGCTGGTACGGCGTGCGCCCGATCCCATCTTGCCCCACCCGCGGGCGCATGAGCGGGCGTTCGTCCTGTTGCCGCTGGCGGACATTGCGCCAGGTTGGATCCATCCCCTGCTGGATAAGTCCGTTGCCACCCTGCTGGCTGACTTGCCAGCCCAGGGGATAAACCGGTTGGGATAGGGTAGGGGGCTATGCTATAAGACGGCATGACCCACACCATCCAGGACAAGCAGAAGCTGTTGGCGCGCGTCCGTCGCATCCGCGGTCAGGTCGAAGCCATCGAACGTGCGCTCGAAACCGAGGCTGGCTGTGAGCGGGTGATGCACCTGCTTGCCGGCGCACGCGGGGCGATGGCCGGCCTGATGGCTGAGGTCGTCGAGGACCACGTGCGCAGCCATCTCGTGGACGAGGCGGTACATCCGGGTGCACTCAACACCGAGGCTGCGGAACAGTTGCTCGACGTGGTCCGGACCTATCTGAGATGAGCGCCCACGTTCCAGGCGCACACACCCATGTCTTCCTGGGTGCTGGCCACGAAGCGAGCGAGCGACGCACCTGGGCCGTGATCTGGCTGTGTGGCGCCATGATGTTGGCGGAGATCGTGGGCGGATTGCTGTTTGGCTCCATCGCGCTGGTGGCCGACGGTATGCACATGAGCACGCATGCCGGGGCGTTACTGCTGGCGGCGCTGGCCTACAGCTACGCACGCCGCCACGCCGAGGATCCGCGATTCACGTTCGGCACGGGTAAGCTGGGCGACCTTGCCGGTTTCACCAGCGCGATCATCCTGGCGATGATCGCGTTGCTGATTGGGTACGAAGCCGTCGCGCGCATTTTTGCTCCGGTACCAATCCATTTTACCGAGGCGATCCCGATCGCCTGTCTGGGACTGGCGGTGAATGTCGCGAGTGCGTGGCTGCTGAGCGGCGGTACGCACCACCATCACCACGGCCATCGCCACGGTCACGCGCATACCCAGGGTGCCGATGCCCCCCAGACCATCACGGCCGCAAGCGGCACCCTGCTGCTGGAGATCTTCGAGGATGGCGTGCCGCCCCGGTTTCGGTTGCGCCCGGCGGCAATGGTGTCGTCGCTGCCCTCGAACCCGGTGATCGAAACGCGTCGTCCGGACGGCAGCCGCCAGCGTTTCACCATGATCGACCGCAGGACATTCCTTGAATCCGTCGAGGCAATTCCCGAACCACATCAATTCATCGTCGAGGTGCGCGTCGACGGTGAGGCGCATTCGGTGACGTTTGAAGAACACGAACACGCTGGCGCCAGCGCCCATCGCGACAATAACATGCGCGCGGCGGTGATCCACGTGATGGCCGACGCTGCGGTGTCAGTTCTGGTGATTGTCGGCCTGCTGTTGGCCCGCGTGTTCGGCTGGCTCTGGATGGATCCTTTGGCGGGCATCGTCGGCGCGTTGGTGATCGCGAGCTGGTCGTACGGCCTGATCCGCGACACCGGCACCATCCTGCTCGATATGAACCCGGATCGGCGCCTGACGGACGCGGTGCGCCAGGAGATTGAGCGCGAGGGCGACCGGATTGCGGATCTGCATCTCTGGCGCCTGGGCCCGGGACATCTCGGGGCTATCGTGTCCGTGGTCACGGCCAGTGCGCGCGACGCCGATTTCTATCGCGCCAAGCTTTCGCGCTTTCCGTCCGTGTCCCATCTGACCATCGAGGTCCACGGGACCTGATGTGGCGCCCTCCGCGAGGTTACCCGTCAGCCGTCCCATCGCGTACCAATTATCAACCAGTCCAATTATCAACCAGTCCAATTATCAACCAGTCCGCAGTTACCTGCCGGCAGCCAGGACGGCGGCGCGGCACGATTGGTGTCCGGCCACTTCATGCCCGCGGCGTACAGAGACCACGATGTGCGACATCGGCGCGATTACCGACCGCGAAATCGAGGTCCCGGATGGCGATCCGTCGGTGTCCCGCACAGATGCCGCTGGGCGGATCATCTTTGCCAACCAGACGTTTGTGGGTGCCAGCGGCTATTCGCACGGTGAACTGATCGGCCCACCGCACAACATCGTGCGCCATCCGCACATGCCGAACGAAGCCTTCGCCAATCTGTGGGCCACGATCTAGGCGGGCCGGCCGTGGGAGGGGTTGATCAAGAACCGCACCAAGTCGGGCGATTTCGACTGGGTCCGCGCCAACGGCATGCCGGTCGTGGAAGCGGGCAAACTGTCCGGCTACATCTCGATCCCCGCCAAGCCCCGCCGTGCGCAGATCGCGGATGCCGAGCGGGCTTATGCGCTGTGGCGTACGCGGCAAGCCGGCCCCTTCGCCCTGCTCACCATCTCGCCAGGTCGCGCGCCAAGCCCGACGTGGTGCTGGCAGACCGCGAACCGCTGCTGCGCGCCAATCTCGCGCAGATCACTCAGCTCTGCCGCGCGTGGCGGGGAGGATCGCTTATCGCCGACCAGCGGGCAGGGCCGCGCGGTTCGAAGCCAGCGACACCGCTCTCGCCCACGACGTGATCCTGTCCGCGATAGAGCTCGGCCATCGCGGACAGGTTGAAGCGGCGGATCTGCTGGTCCAGAAATAGGCCCCGCCCGTGTTCCAGGCCGCCTTCGACACCGACCACGTGCTGGTCGATATGCAAATCACGCTGGGACGGGCGGAGTACGTCGCAGGGGTCGCCGACCTCGGCCGGCGCCTCATCTTGGGATCGGTGGCGCTGTCGTGGGTTTGGCGGCGGTGCTGGGGATGGGTTGGCTGCTGGCGCGCACCATCCGGCACTCACGCCGGGATGTGGAAGCGCTTTTCGACGCAATCGCGCGAAATGACGAAGCTTGGGTGATCAAGGCGGCCGGGGCGCGGGAATTCTATCCAGCGACCACTTTGCTCCGGGCCGTGGGTGCACGCCGCTCCTTCGCTCAATACGAGCATTTCGAGATGCAGCGCAGAGCTGCCAACGCACGGCGCGAGGCGATCACCGAGATGGCGCGCACCGTCGCGCGCGAGACGGGTGGGGCGGTCTCCCAAATCAGTGCCCGCGGCGAGGGCATGGCGCGAGACCGCGGTGATGGCCGGTGCGGCAGAACGGGTCCGTGCCAATGCCGGCTATGTGGCGGAGGCGGCGAACCAGGTGATGACCAACGCCGAGCTGGCGGCGGGGCGCTGACGGCGAGGTCACGCGCTGGCCGCATGACGGGGCACTGAGCGTCACTCAATCAATCATCCGTTGTTCGCCCGGTCGATGGCATGGCACGCTTTCGGCGGTGAGACGCGGGAGGACGGGATGGTGGAGATCAATGGCGGCTGTCTGTGCGGGCTGGTGCGTTACCGCACCGGCGCTGAGCCGATTTTTGTCGGCATCTGCCATTGCACGGATTGCCAGATATTCAGCGGGTCTGCATTCTCGGCCGTGGTCGCGGTGCCGAAAGCCGCGGTGACCGTCACTGGTACGTGGAAGACTTACACCAAGAACGGCGACAGCGGCCAACCGATCAGCCGGCAGTTCTGTCCCGAGTGCGGCTCCGGCATCATGGACGAGACGGCCCTGATGCCGCAGGTGGTGATGCGCAACGTTGGGACGCTCGATGGGTCGCGCTGGGGGAAGCCGGTCTTGCAGATCTATTGCGACAGCGCGCAATCCTGGGTGCAGTTGGGGGGCGAGCTGCGAGCCTTTGCGAAGATGCCGCCCCCGCCAGGCTAGGGGCAGCCTCGCGCGACCGCCGCTGGCTGGCGGCGAGGCATCGGCTATAAAGCCCGCATGAGCAAGCGGTTCTACGTCACCACGCCGATCTACTACGTGAACGGCGCGCCCCATATCGGCCACGCCTACACCTCGGTGGCGGCCGACGTGATGGCGCGCTTCAAGCGGCTGGACGGCTACGACGTGTTCTTCCTGACCGGCACGGACGAGCACGGGCAGAAGGTCGAGCAGGCGGCGCGCGCGGCGGGTGTCGACCCGCAGATTTTCGCCGATCGGGTATCGGCCGATTTCCGCGACATGACCGCGAAGATGGGCGTGTCGAACGACGACTGGATCCGCACGACAGAAGAGCGGCACAAGGTCTCCTGTGCCGAACTGTGGCGACGGATCGCGGCCAATGGACACATCTACCTGGGGCACTACGAGGGCTGGTACTCGGTCCGTGACGAGGCGTTCTACGACGAGGACGAACTGACGACGAAGCCGGACGGCACCAAACTAGCGCCCACCGGTGCGCCGGTCGCCTGGGTGCGGGAGCCATCGTATTTCCTCGACCTGTCCAAGTGGCAGGACAAACTGCTGGAGCTGTACGAACGCCAGCCAGACTTCATTGCACCAACGTCACGCCGCAATGAGGTAATGAGCTTCGTGCGCGGCGGGCTGCGCGATTTGTCGATCAGTCGCACCAGCTTCTCCTGGGGCATTCCAGTACCGGACGCGCCGGGCCACGTGATGTATGTCTGGGTCGACGCGCTGAACAACTATGTCACGGCGTGTGGCTTCCCCGATGACAGGGCCGAGCGCTGGGCATTCTGGCCCGCGGATATGCACTTCGTCGGGAAGGACATCATTCGGTTCCACGCCGTGTACTGGCCGGCGCTGTTGATGGCGGCCGGTCTGCCGGTGCCGAAACGTGTGACCTCGAACGGTTGGTGGGTGGTCGACGGCGAGAAGATGTCGAAGTCGCTCGGCAATGTCGTCGAGCCGCGGAAGCTGGTCGAGACCTATGGGCTGGACCAGGTGCGCTACTTCCTGCTGCGCGAAAAGCCGTTCGGTGCCGATGGCAGTATGAGCCATCAGGCGATCGTAACGCGCATCAATGTGGAGCTGGCGAACGACCTGGGGAATCTGGCGCAGCGCTCGCTGTCGCTGATCGCGCGCAACTGCGCTGGCGCGTTGCCGGGCAGAGGACCCGTGACCGCCGAGGATGCGGAGATGGACGCTCTGGCAACCGCACTGCCCGATCTGCTGCGGGAGCGGATCGAACGTCAGGAGTTCCATGACGCGCTGGAGGAGGTGTGGAAGATGATCCGTGCGGCCAACGGTTACATCGACCGGCAGGCGCCGTGGGCGCTGAACAAGACCGACAAGGCGCGGATGGCAACGGTTTTGCGCGTGCTGGCCGACACGGTGCGCGTGGTGGCGACGATGCTGCAGCCATTCATGCCGCAGAGCATGAGCCGAATGCTCGATCAGCTTGGGATTCCAACCAATCAGCGCGATTTCGCGGCGCTCAGTGCGGCCTTGCCGGATGGCACGGCGTTGCCGGCACCGCAGGGCGTGTTCCCGCGCTATGTCGAACCGTCCGCGTAGCGCGCTGATGCTGATCGATTCGCACTGCCACCTCGACTACTTCACGCCGATGGAGCTGCCGGAGGTGCTGGCGCGTGCCGCTGCGGCGGGTGTGGGCGAGATGGTGACGATCGGCACCACTCTGTCGCAATCCCAGGCACTTCCGCCGCTGACCGAAGCGCATCCGCATCTGTGGTGCACGGTCGGGGTGCACCCGCATCACGCGGCCGAAGCACCGGTTCCTGAACCGGCAACACTCGCGGCAATGACACGCCATCCGAAGGTGATCGGGGTCGGTGAGTCCGGGCTGGATTACTTCTACGACCGATCACCACGCGACGTGCAGCAGGAGAATTTCCGCGCGCACATCGGTGGCGCGCGTCTGGCTGGTGTGCCGCTGGCGATCCACACGCGCGACGCGGACGACGATACCGCGCGGATCTTGCAGGAGGAATGGGACGCAGGCGGACCGTTCGCGTTGCTGCTGCACTGCTTCAGCTCCTCCCGCGCGCTGGCGGAGACGGCGGTCGAGATGGGTGGGTATGTCAGCTTCTCCGGTATGCTGACCTTTCCAAGATCCCAGGAATTGCGGGAGATCGCACGCGATCTTCCCGCGGACCGATTGCTGGTGGAGACCGACGCGCCGTATTTGGCGCCTGTGCCGTTTCGGGGAAAACGCAACGAACCCGCGTACGTGGCACACACAGCAAAGATGCTGGCTGAAGTGCGTGGGCTGACGCCTGAGGCGCTGGCGGACCTGACGACAACGAACTTCCGCCGTCTGTTCAGCAAGGCGGCGGGTTAATGCCGACACGCGCGTCATTGCGAGCGCAGCGAAGCAACCTCGTTGAATGTGCGGATGTTCAGCGAGATCGCTTCGTCGCTTCAAGCCGCGCAATGACCGCGGGTACGGCGTCCGTGTTCTTGTTTTGCTGCGGCGGTTTGTAGCCCATGCGCGTCATCCTGCTCGGCACCGGCGGCTCCGCGGGGGTGCCCTTCGTTGGCGGGCAAGACGGGCGCGGCGAGTGGGGTGCCTGCGATCCGAACGAGCCGCGCAACCGTCGCACTCGTACGTCAATCGTGGTGGAGGGCGACGATGGACGTCGACTGCTGGTGGACACCGGGCCGGATATGCGTGGCCAGTTGCTCGACAGCGCGATCGCGTCTGTCGATGCCATTGTCTACACCCACGCGCATGCGGACCACATCGCGGGTGTCGATGATGCGCGGATTTTGAACCGGAATATTGGCCGCCCCATCGAGGTGTTCGGGTTTGCTGGGACGCTCACGGAGATCGAAGAACGTTTCTCTTATGCATTCAAACCGGTGAACAAGCCTGGGTTCTTCCGCCCGGCGTTGGAGCCACGCCCGGTTGAACCTGGTCGGACGATCACGATCGCCGGCATCGCAATGACGGTGTTCGCCCAGGATCACGGCTGGGCGACGTCGCTGGGCTTCAGGGCGGGACGGTTTGCCTATTCCACCGATGTTGTGCGTCTGGACGAAGCGGCGCTGAGCATCCTGGAGGGGGTGGATACCTGGGTAGTCGGGTGCGTGCGGCGTGACGGGCCGCACCTCACGCATGGGTTTCTCGCCCAGGTCTACGAATGGGTGGCGCGGTTGAAGCCGCGGCGCACGGTGCTAACCCATATGGGCATCGACATGGACTGGGGCTGGCTGAAGGCCAATCTGCCTGCCGGGATCGAACCGGGCTACGACGGCATGGTGATCGCGGTTTAGACGGTTGACAGCCGCTCTACGTCTCCGCGAACAGGTTCTCCAACGGCATGCCGGCCGGCGCCGTGCTGTGGGCAGCACGGATCATATCGATCAGCGCGCGCAGCGCTGCCGGTACCTGGCGATGGCCGGGATAATACAGGAACAAACCCTCGAACGACGGCGACCAGTCCTCCAGCACCCGCACCAACTGCCCTGAGCGCAAGAAGAGTGCCACCAACGCCTCGATCACATAGGCGATCCCCAGCCCGTCCACGGCCGCGCGCACCGCGAGATCGGGATCGTTCACCATGACCCGGCCCATCACGGCCACTTTCCGCGCCACGCCGTCGCGCTCGAACGGCCAGTCATACACCGACCCCTCGGCACCGCGGCGATACTGCACACAGTCATGCCGCGCGAGGTCGTCGGGCGTGCGCGGGCGAGGGTGGCGGGCGAAATAGACTGGTGCGCCAACCACTGCGACCTTCATCGGACCAGTGACCCGCACCGCCGTCATATCCGCGGCCGCGCGGTCCTGTGGTCCGATTCCCGCATCGAACCCCCTGGCCACAATATCGGTCGGTGCTTCGTCCGCCTGCAGCTCCAGATGCACCTCGGGGTACGTGGACAGGAACCGTTCCCACACCGGCGCGATCACCGTGGCTGCCGCCATATGCGTCGCGTAGATGCGCAGCCGTCCCACCGGGCGGCTGCGCTCCTGGTTCAGGTCTTCCAGCGCACTGGCGATCTGGTCCATCGCCGGGCGCAGCCGCCCCAACAGGCGCAACCCGGCATCGGTCAGCGAGACACTGCGCGTGGTCCGGTGCAACAGGCGCAGGCCCAGCCGCTCCTCGAGCTGACGCATGGCATGGCTGAGCGCTGACGGTGTGACGCCGAGCCGCACCGCGGCCGCACGGAAGCTGAGCTGCTCGGCGACGGCGACGAAGGCCGCCAGGTCCGACAGGTTGCTACGACTCATTGCTGAACTTCTTTCATGATAGAATACAGAGGATAGACTATTTTCATTTGCGCCACCGTCCATACATTTGGGCTCGCGGGTGCGCGGACGGAGGCGGGCACCGACCGCGGCGATCGATACGAAAGATCCAGCTGCATGCCGCCTTCCCGGCCATCCCCCGGCCACGCCTTGTCTGGCATCCCGTGCGTGCGCCGTCTCGCGGCGGACATCGATGCCTGAGGCATCAAGTCCAAGAGGCATCAACCGCCCTGCGATCACCGTCTGCGTGGTCCTGGCGACCCTGATGCAGGCGCTCGACACCACGATCGCCAATGTTGCCTTGCCCTATATGCAGGGCACCGTCTCGGCGAGCCAGGATCAGATCGCCTGGGTGCTGACCTCCTACATCGTCGCCGCCGCGATCATGACGCCACCGACCGGCTTCCTGGCCGGCCGGTTCGGGCTCAAGCGGCTGTTCCTGGTTTCGGTCGCCGGCTTCACCTTCGCCTCGGCGCTGTGCGGGATGGCGCAGACATTGGACCAGATCGTGCTGTTCAGGGTGATGCAGGGCGTGTTCGGAGCGGCTTTGGTGCCGCTGTCGCAGACTGTGTTGATGAACATCAACCCGCCGGCGCGGCAGGGTTCGGCGATGGCGATGTGGGGGGTCGCGGTGATGGCCGGACCGGTGCTGGGGCCCGTGCTCGGTGGCTGGCTCACGTCGGTCTACACGTGGCGCTACGTGTTCTACATCAACCTGCCGATCGGCCTGTTGGGCTTCCTCGGCATGATGGCCTTCCTGCCGGACACACCGCGCAACACCAGCGCCAAGCTCGACTGGATCGGCTTCGGCACACTCAGCCTCGCGATCGGCGCGATGCAGATCGCCCTGGATCGCGGCGAGGAGCTGGACTGGTTCAGCTCCCCAGAGATCGTGGTGGAAGCCGTCATCGCCGCCACAGCGTTGTATCTGTTCCTGGTGCACACGTTCACGGCGCGCGCGCCCTTCGTCCGTCCTGGCCTGTTCCGGGACCGCAATTTCGCCGCCGGCACGCTGTTTGTGGCGATCGTCGGCCTGACCTACTACGCGTCGCTGGCGCTGCAACCGCCCTATCTGCAGGACCTGATGAACTATCCGATCGTCACCGCCGGGCTGGTGATGGGCCCGCGTGGCATCGGCACGATGGCCGCGATGATGGTGGTGGGTCGGCTGATCGGCAAGCTGGACACACGGTTGTTGCTGGGGACCGGCCTTGGGCTGACCTCCTGGTCGTTCTACGCGATGACCGGCTGGACGCCCGATGTATCCCAGACGACGATCGTGGTGATCGGTATCGTGCAGGGCGTCGGGCTGGGGTTCATCTTCGTGCCGCTGAGCGTGGTGACGCTGTCCACGCTGGCGCCGCTGCAGCGGGCGGAGGGGGCGGGGCTGTACAGCCTGTCGCGCAACATCGGTTCCTCGGTTGGCATTTCGGTGGTCAACGCGCTGCTGATCCGCAACACCCAGATCAACCATGCCGACATCGCCCAGCACATCACGACTGTGAACCGGGCACTGGAGAACCCGCCGGTGCTGCGGTTCTGGAACCCGCTGACTGCCGCCGGGAGCGCCGCGCTGAACGCGGTGATCACCCAGCAGGCGCAGATCATCGCCTTTATCGACGATTACAAATTGCTGATGGTCGCCACCATGGTGGTGATCCCGTTGTTGATCGTGTTCCGCAAGGCGGCACAGCGTGGCGGCGCGGATCACGCGGTGCTGGAGTAAGATCGGGCGAGCGATCGCAGCGCTGCGTACCAACGCCTTCATGCGACCGGAGGTCTATCACGCACCGGCTGATCGCCGAGGCGTGCGATCCCGCAACATCCAGAACGCCGCACACCCGATCGCGTAGGCCAGCATCGAACCGACGAATGCGATCTTGTAGTTGCCAGTCAGGTCGTGGATCAGCCCGGCGCTCCACGCACCCAGCGCGGCGCCAAGGCCGGAACCAATGGTGATCACCCCCAGGATCGCGCCGAGCTGCCGCCCGGGGAACAGGTCGGCCGTCTTCGCGGTGATCGCCGGGCCGCGCGCGCCCCAGGTGAGGCCGAACAAGCAGGCGTGCAGCCACAGCAGCAGGTGCTGGTCCGGCCCGGTGATCAGCAGCGCACAGCCCGTGCCGACAATTGAAATACCGTAGGTCAGCATCGCGGAGATTTCGCGTCCAACATAGTCGGAGACCGTGCCGGTGACGATGATGCCTGGGATCGATAGGAACGCGCCCATCCCCAGCACGGTCGCGGCGTAGAGCTTGTCGAACCCCATATCGACCGCGAAGGCGAGTTGGTGCAGCGAGACCAGGAAGCTGCCGATGCCGGTGCACAGATACACCACGAACAACAGCCAGAACTGGCGGGAACGCATCGCCTCCAGCAGGGTCCAACTGCGCGACGAGACGGTGGTGGCGACTGAGCCGTGCGGCATCACCGGCACGGCATCGGCGCGGTGAAACAATGCTGCCAGCGGCAGGACGACAACGGCCATGAAGGCCGCCTGCACCAGATAGGCGGGCCGCCAGCCGATACCGGAGATCATGAGCTGCGACGCGGGCGCCGAGAACGCGCGGCCGAACCCATTGGCCGATTGCAGGATCGACACCGCCATGCCGCGCTGACGCACGAACAACCGTGACAGTACCGGCACGAACGTCACCATGCCGAGGCAATTGGCGCCAAGTGTCATGACGATGCCGTAGAAGATGACGGACTGCCACAGCGCGTGAATGCTGGCGCTGGCCGCAAGGCCCAGGATCAGCAGGCTACCACCCAGCAGTACCATCCGGCGCGGTCCCACCCGGTCCACCAGCATGCCGACCAGGGGAGAGCTGACGCCGCCGATCGCCTGCGCCACGGCATAGGCCACCGACACCTCGGCGCGCGACCAGCCGAAATCGTGCACGAACTGCACCAGAAACACGGTGTACGCGTGCATGAAGCCCGCCCCGACCGCGAAGGTGATGAAAGCGCCCGCCAGGATGATCCAGGCGTGGCGTGGGACGGGCAGGGTGGCGGCGAGCGACATACCACCGATGTTGCGTCAGCTTACCGATCGGCGGGAAGCCGGCCAGGCGAGGGGTCAGACCCCCTCGCGCCGCAGGGTCAGTGCGAAGATGCAGCCGCCGTCCTGCTGCGCGCCCGTGGTGATGAGCTGACCCTGAAAGACATCGCGAGCGAATTGGCCGATCAGCCTTTTGGTACCGTAGACCATTTGCACACTGTTGTTGGCGTCGATGTGTCCATTGAACCCGCCGTACTGGACGTTGCCGCCGTGCACCTGGAAGTTGTCGACATCACGCGTCTGCCAGCACAGTCCCCCATCCGTCGATAGCGGAACAGCCTCGCCGGCATAGGTTCCGTCCTGCACCGGCGTCAGGTCTGCGACCGAGCGTGTCGTCGCTGTGCCAGGCCAAGGCGCACCGGACACCGTGCCGGAATAGGGGTAGACCGAAGTCACGCCAGGTGCGGAGGCAAGCATCACGGTCGGCCGCTGCCCATTGCCCGAACAGCTGAGCAGCAGCCAACACAACCCAACGACGCCCGGTATCCGCATCCCATCCCTCATTACTCCGCGAAGGCGGCCTGCGGCCCCCGCACCAGCCGGCCCGACAGCACGCCAGTCGCCATGCCGTCGCGGTAGGTCACCCGGCCGGCGACGATCGTCGCCTCGTAGCCATGCACCCTCTGCATCAGCCGCCGTCCGCCAGCCGGCAGGTCGTGCACGATATATGGCTTTTCGCAGCCAATCTTGTCCCAATCGATCACATTCAGATCGGCCTTGTGCCCGACCGCGATGGTGCCCCGATCGTGCAACCCCGCGGCGTGTGCCGTGTCCGAAGTCAATCGGCGCACCAGCTCCGGTACGCTCCAGCGCTGGCGGGTCTTGCCCCAATGGGTCAGCAGCCAGGTCGGGTAGCCAGCGTCGAGAATGAACGCGACATGCGCGCCGCCGTCGCCCAGCCCCATGATCGTGTTCGGGTTGGCCAGGCAGGTCTCACTGACAGACAGGTCGTAATCGGCGTAGTTGCCGAGCGGCGTGTAGATGAAGGCATGGCCGTCATCCTCCAGCAGCACGTCATAAGCGACGTCCTGGGGCATACGGCCCTCGCGCGCGGCGATGGCGGCCAGGCTGTCCTCGCGTGCCGGCAAATAGTTGCCCGCGCCAAAGCGGAACATCTGCGCGAAGGAGAGGCGATGGAACAGCGGGAAGGTGCTGCCTTTCTTCGGGTCCTCCGACAGGATCCGCGCGCGCACCGCCGGATCGTGCATCCGCCGCACGCGCTCTTCCAACGGCAGTTCGGCGATCGTCTTGTAGGTCGGCGTGCCGGAGAACGGATTCTGGCTGCCCGCCAATCCCATCAGCACGCCAACCGCACGCGGCGCCGCGACAGGGCGCAACGGCACGCCATCGGCAATCGCTTCGTCAGCGTAACGCAGCAGGTCACGCCAGACCGTCGGGCGAGCGTGACGCTGGTTCAACGTGAACACTGCTGGGCGGCCGCAGGCCTCCACCACGCGGCGCACCATGTCGAATTCCGCCCGGGGATCGGGCGCCCATTCCGACACGATCTCCAGCATCCCGCTGCCAGCATCACGCATGCCCATGGCGATGCCGGTCAGCTCATCCTCCTGCGCGCGCAGGGTTGGGGTGGGATCGCCCTTCAGCGTCTTGTGGCTGATACTCCGCGAGGTCGAGAAACCGAACGCACCGGCCTGCATCGCCTGCCGCGTGATCTCGCGCATTTGGGCGATGTCGCCCTGGTTCGCGTTCTCCAGAGTGATGGCGCGCTCACCCATCACGTAGACACGCAGAGCAGCATGCGGCAGCAGCGCGCACACATCGATATCGCGTGGCTTGCGGTCGAGCGCATCGAGATATTCCGCGAAGCTCTCCCACTGCCAGTCGAGGCCTTCGTGCATCACCGCGCCCGGGATGTCCTCAACACCTTCCATCAGCTCGACCAGTTTCTCCCGATCGGCGGGCCTGCAGGGTGCGAAGCCGACGCCGCAATTGCCCATCACCGCGGTGGTCACACCGTGCCAGGCGGAGGGCGCCAGATGGCTGTCCCATATCGCCTGCGCATCGTAATGGGTATGGATGTCGACGAAGCCGGGCGTGACCAGCTTGCCTTTCGCGTCAATCTCTTCGGTACCGCTGCCTAGGTGCTGGTCAATGGCGGCAATACGGTTGCCGACAATGCCGACATCCGCGGCATAGGGCTCACCTGCGCCGGTGCCATCGACTACCAGGCCATTGCGGATCACCAGGTCGTACTTAGCCATTGTTCCCTCCAGCGCATCGTTGTCTTCAGTCTGTCAGCCAATCGGTGCCAGGTCGAGCCGAACGATTTCCTTGTTGCCGTTGTATGCCGGGAAACGCTGCAGGATCAGCGGATCGTGCCCCGGAATGAGATGATCCGGCCCATCGGCCAGTGCTTCCAGCGTGTCAAAGCCCTTCAGCATGCGCGCGACATCAACGACAACCGGGAAGGGATTGCGCTTGCGGATGTTGCCCCACAGGTGCACCGCATCCCCCGCCAGCACGACCCAACCGCGCCTGGTAGACACACGCACGGATTGAATGCCGTCAGAATGCCCGCCGATCAGGTGCAGCGTGATCCCGGGTGCGATTTCTACATCCCCATCGTGGAACTTGATGCGGTCCGCATACAGCGCGCGGATCGCGCTTTGCACGTCATCGACATCGAACGGTCGGCGCAAGAACGGCTGGCACATGCATCGGCCCGTGCAATAGGCCATCTCGGATTCCTGCAGATGGAACATCGCCTTCGGGAAGTATTCCATGCCGCCCGCGTGATCCCAGTGCATGTGTGTCAGGATCACGTCCTTCACCTCGGTGGAATCGATCCCGGCATTGCGCAGCGCTGTCTGCGGCGTGCACAGGATCTCGCGTCCACGCCGCTTAGCGGAGACCGGGTTGAAGCCTGTGTCCATCACGATGGTGCGACCCTCACCCCGGATCGCGAATACCATGAAATCCAACGGATCCGGCGCCATATGATCATCGGGCATCAGGTAGTTCTGTGCGGCGATGCGACCATCGAAGATGCCGTAGCGCAGCGCGAGGATCTCATAGGTCGGGGTGGGTGATGCCATGGCGGTGGTGTCCTCTTGATTGGCCGCCAGTCAACAGCTTGCCGTCGCGGCAGGCAAATTCTACCGTCCTCCCCCCCCACAAGAAGGAGACACGCCATGCCACAGATTCCCAATCGCCCCGAGTATCAGAGCGACCTGTTCAAGAGGGGCCTCGAAGTCCGGCGCGATGTCCTGGGTGCCGACTACGTCGATGGATCACTGGCGCGCGCCGATGACTTCAACGCCGCCTTCCAGCAGATGACGACTGAAATCGCCTGGGGAATGATCTGGACGCGCCCTGGCCTGCCGCGCAAGACGCGCAGCATGATCAATCTGACAATGCTTGCCGCGCTCAACCGCGGATCGGAGTTCCGGCTGCATCTGAAGGCCGCACTGACCAACGGTGTGACGCGCGACGAGATCAAGGAGGTCCTGATGCAGATCGGCGCTTACTGCGGCATCCCGGCGTGCCTTGAGGCGTTCAAGATCGCCGCCGAGGTGTTCAAGGAAGTCGACGGCGCCAAGAGTTGATCGCACGCCGATGATGAAGCGGGTTATATTGACCACCATGCTCAGTGATGGGGCGGCGCTCAACGCCACCGGGTTCGGTCGCACGGGTTACGGCTTCGATGCGTTGGTGGTACAGGGCGGCGGCAATTTCTACGGCCAGAAGGGCGGATCGCTGGCGACCTCAGACGACGTCCTGGAGTTTAACCGCCAGTGGGGCTTTGTGATGTTGTGGGGCTCGCCGCCGACCGCGGCCGAGGCGAACTGGTACCCCGACTACCCAAGCGTCATGCACATCGCCAAGTCGGTGTCGTAGGGCTCGACCGACCTGTTCCCGCAGTTCGGGATGCCGTCCCTGTAGCACACTGTTCGCGAAGGCGGGCGGGCCGCGCGCCAACCGGGGCGTGGCCCGCCCGCTTGCGTGGTGTGCCTGCCGTCGCTACCGGTAGGGAGCACATCGCGAAAGGCTGCTGGCATGTCGGATAAACCCACCGTTGGCTTTGTCGGCGTCGGCAACATGGGCTGGCCGATGGCCGCGTGCCTGGTAAAGGCCGGCTTCCCGGTGTTGATCAACGACAGCCGCCGCGAGATCGCCGGCAATTTTGTGCAGCAGATCGGCGGCACCGCCCCCGACAGCCTGCGGCAGCTCGCGCAAGGATCGGACGTGCTGGTCACCATGCTGCCGACCAGTGCGATTGTTGCCGCGGTGCTGGGAAGTGGTGATGACAACCTGCTCGCCGGCATCAGGCCGGGAACCGTCGTGATCGAAATGAGTTCCGGTATCCCGTCGATGACGCAGGCGCTGGCGGTGCAGGTGGCCGCGCTGGGCGGGCACATGATCGACGCGCCGGTGTCAGGCGGCGTGCCGCGCGCCAAGACCGGCGAACTGGCCATTATGGTTGGCGGCGACGGCGCGGTGATCGACCGCGTGATGCCGGTGCTGTCGGCGATGGGCAGCAACGTGCTGCGCACTGGTGGCATCGGCTCCGGCCAAGCGATGAAGGCGCTGAACAATCTGGTCTCGGCCGGCGGCTTTATCATCGGCATCGAGGCGCTGCTTATCGGTCAGCGTTTTGGCCTCGATCCGGCGGTGATGACCGACGTGTTGAACGCCGCCACCGGCATGAATAACTCGACGCAAAAGAAGTTCAAGCAGTACGTGCTGTCGCGCAAATTCGATGCTGGCTTCACCATGGGATTGCTGGCGAAGGATCTGTCGATTGCGCTGCAGGTGGGGCGGGAGACCGCCACCCCCACACCATTCTCCGCGCTGTGCAAGGAACTCGTCGGCGCCGCACAGGCGATGTTCGGCGATGATGCCGATCATACCGAGGTGGCCCGCCTGTGCGAGACCCTGACCGGCACAACCTTGGGCTCCTGATTGCGCGCGCCGCCTGAAGGACGGACCCATGCCGGGCCGGTGGTCGCGGCGTGGGTCTGGTTGTCATCGGGGTTCAGAGTGCGCGTGGGAAGCCCAGCGTCAGTTGCGGCACCACCGCGATCGTCTTGTCGCTCTCGTTCGACAGCGGCCAGCTATGTTTGTTGGGCAGTGACATACTCAGGAACCGGATTGAAACATTTTCCAGCACCTTGTTCTTGATCGCCGCGCTCAGGTTCAGCGCGGCCCCTCGAACGCTTTGGTGATCGTTCCTGATACCAGTTGGCCCGCTTTCGATCCGGATGTCTGCAGCGACGTGCGAATCTTGTTCAGGATGTCATCGGCTGACTCGCACCAGCTCGTCGGCCATCCGACGTGAATGTTCCATCCATCCAGTGCCAGGTCGAAGAAGATCGACAGGTTGGGGGACGTATCCGCCACCAGTTGCACGCCGAACTGAATGTCGGCCTGGCCCTCGGATCCCGCGACGCCAATACCCCACGGATTGGCCGTCAGAGTGGTGTTGCCGGGCAATCCCTGTCCCGACAGACCCGCGCTGATCTGCCCGGCGGTGAGGCCGTCCGAATTCGGCACTGTGGGCTGGTACAGGAAGATGTCGAGCGGCTTGCTGGTGTGCGCGCGCGGGAACACCGCGGAGCGATAGAATGGCTGTTCGTGCAGCGAGAGGTTCAGCCACACCTCGTTGATCAGGGAGAACTCCGCGGGAAATCCGGTGGTATGAAGTTGCCATTCTCCGTACTGACGTTTGCCGATCCGGACACCGGGAAATCACCCAGCAGACGTCCGTTCATCCGGACAACAAAACCGGACTTCGTCGACGGGATGAAACCTGGCGTCGGCGCGCCCGCCCCCAGCTCGGTGGGCGCGACGAATCCGGTTGGATTTGTGACAAGATTGACACGACCCGTGATGCTCATGGCGACCGCCTTGGTGTTGCGACCGAGCGCTGCACCGGATGCCCCGACGCCGGTCTGCCGGCACGCACTCTCGCCAACGGCCCTGCCGTCTGGGTGTGATCTAGTCATCGCACTTGCGCAATAGTATGCGGCAGATCACAGCCAGGACGTTATGACGTCGATTTGACGCCAAGGCGCTGCCGATTTGCCTTCTGCCGCCCGGGACCTATAACCGATGACGGATTTGTGTCTTGTCCCCATGGAGTTATGGATGTCTGAGCCCAGCGGTCCGCTGAAAGGCCTGAAAGTCTTCGATCTGACGCGCGTGCTCGCCGGGCCGACTTGCGTGCAGATGCTGGGCGACCTCGGCGCCGATGTCATCAAGATCGAAAAGCCCGGCAGTGGGGACGACACGCGTGGCTTTGCGCCACCCTACATGCCGGGCACCAAGGAAAGCGCGTATTTCGTTGGCGTGAACCGCAACAAACGGTCGGTCACCCTCGACATCGCGCAGCCCGAGGGTCAGGCGCTCGCGCGCCAGCTGATCGCGCAGTGCGACATCCTGGTGGAGAACTTCAAGGTCGGCGCGTTGACGAAATACGGGCTTGGCTACGAGCCGTTGCATGCCGCGTTCCCGCGGCTGATCTACTGCTCCATCACCGGGTTCGGACAGACCGGACCGTACGCGCCGCGCCCGGGGTATGACAGCCTGATCCAAGCGATGGGCGGGGTGATGAGCCTGACCGGCGAGCCCGACGGATTGCCACAGAAGGTCGGCGTACCGGTCGCCGACCTGTTCGCTGGTCTCTACGGATGTATAGGCATCCTGGCCGCACTGCGGCATCGCGACGCGACCGGGCAGGGGCAGCAGATCGACATCGGCATGCTGGACACGCATGTCGCCTGGCTGGCCAATCAGGGCATGAACTATCTGGCCACCGGCGAGAACCCCGCGCGGCTCGGCAACCAGCACCCGAACATCGTGCCGTACCAGGTGTTCCCGACCAAGGACGGCCACATCGTGCTGTCGGTCGGCAATGATCCCACGTTCAAGCGGTTCTGCGAGGCCTTCGCGCTGACCCATCTGCTGGAGGATGAGCGCTTCGCAACCAACGCGGCGCGGGTCGAGAACCGTCAGCTCGTCACCGACGCACTCACACCGGTGATGCAGCAGAACACCACGACCTGGTGGGTGGACAAGCTGGAAGCGTTGAAGATCGGCTGCGGGCCGATCAACAAGCTGTCGGAGGTGTTTGCTGATCCGCACGTCATCGCGCGCGGCGCGGTGACGGAGATGGCGCACAGCTCCGGCCAGACGGTGAAGGTGATCGCCAACCCGGTGCGGCTGTCGGAGACGCCCGCCGACTATCGCATCGCATCGCCCTTGCTCGGCGAGCATACCGACGAGGTGTTGTCCGAGCGGCTTGGCCTCGATGCCGCGGCGCTGACGGCATTGCGCGAGAAAGGTGTGATCTGACGCGCGCCGCCGCGATGGAGCGTCTACCGGACGAAGCGGTGCATCTGCCGTTCCAGGCGGGGCCGTATCGCATGTCGCTGGATCTGACCGCTACGCATGAGAGCGCATGGTTCGAGATCGACGTGCTCTATCCGGACGAGCTGCGGCAGCGACGGGCGCTGTTGGCTGAGCGCCACGATGAGGTGTTCGCCGCGCTGCTTGGTTCCGAGGCAGCGCGCGCGGAAACCTTGTCCTGTGTGGTGGATCATCTGTGTCGGCATCATCCAACCTGGTTCCAGCGTAAGGCGAACGCATTGGTCAACGCGCTGACCGGCGAACACTGGAATCTTGCCTCACCCTCGTGCGATCCGTTGGAACTTGCGGGAAGGCTGGTGCAGGAGGATCTGTGCATCATTCAGCACGTGGATAACGGCCCGCGCTTCATCGCCGCGGTACTATGCTTTCCCAGCCGCTGGCGGCTGCGTGACAAGATTGGCAAGCCGCTGCCCGAGGTGCATGGGCCGGTACCGCTTTACGCCGAACGGTTGGCGCGTCCGGTCAACCGTTTCATGCAGCATGTGAAGCCAGGCCATGTCGCGCAGCGGCTGAACTGGTCGGTGATGGATGATCCGGTACTGTTCCAAACCAGTGGCCACGGGCGGGATGGTATCAATGCGGAGATTACCGCCGAGAATGCCGGCACGAAACTCAACCTGCGGGTCGAACGCCAGACCCTGCGACGGCTGCCATGCTCCGACGCGGTACTGTTCGGTATCCGTGTGCATGTCTATCCACTGGGGCGCCTGATCACCACGCCGGCGCTGGCCATGCGGTTGGCCGAGGCAGTACGGGCACTGCCGATCGAGATCGGCCGCTACAAAAGCCTGGGCGCGTTCAAGGACGCCTTGCTGGCCTGGCTCGGTAGCGTCGGGTAGCTCCTCGTCATTCCTGCGACAGCGGCAACCCATGCAGCCGCACTGTGCTGCGACGCTGGATTCCTGCTTGTGCAGGAACGACGAGGGATGGGATGGTGTCCGCGGCCAGAGTAATGACACGCTATCGCAACGGTATCGGACGCGTCCCTCACCCCTCCCGGCGGATATTCCAGAACACCGGATTGCCCGACAGCAACCCCGTTAAATTCTTCTGATACGTCGTCGGCATGAAATACTGCCCCAGCGGCACATACGGCACATCCTGAAACACCTGAAGCTGCATCTGCTCGGCCAGTGTTTTCTGCGTCGCCAGATCCGGTGCCTGGAACCATGCGTCGCGTGACGCCTCAATCTTCGGGCTGCTCGGCCAGCCTGGCGCCGCGGCGCGCCCATTACCCCGCAGGAAGATGTGTCCGGCTGGCGTCATCTGATCGAGACCACTCCAACTGGTGTGGAAGATGTTCCACCCGCCCTGCGCCACGGGGTCGATCTTCGCGCGCCGCTGCACCAGCGTCGCCCAATCCATCGCCTGGTATTCGATATTCAACCCGGCCTTCCGCATCCAGTCGTTGGAGATATCCGCCAGCGCCTTAGCCGAAGCGATATCGCTCGGTGCCATCAGCACCACCGGCTCCCCGCCATAGCCTGCCGAGGCGAGATCTCGTTTCACTTTCGCCAGATCGCGCTTGCTGGTCAGCACCCCCATTCCCGCGTCATTGGCGAGGGGCGTGCCGGGACAGAACACGCCGCACGGCACGTGCCACAACGTTGGGTCGGTGCCGACCATGCCGATCATGTAGTCGGACTGTTGAACTCCGCCCAGCATGGCCCGTCGGATGGCCGGATTGTCGAACGGTGGGATCAGGTGATTGAACCGCAGCGTGGCGATGAACCCGGTCGGCACGGTGTTCTCGGTCCGCAAACTGGCTTGCTTGCGCAGCATCGGCAGTAGGTCGGCATCGGGCGCCAGCCACCAGTCGATCTCGCCGCGCTGCAATGACGCGGCCGCGGTGCTCGGGTCTGGAATGATGTGCCACTCGATCCGCTCGAAATAAGCGCGCTTCGGCCCCGCGGTGCCGGACGCTGCGCCGGACGGGCGCGGCACGTAGGCGGCATTGCGCTCATACACCACCAGCGAGCCCGAGACCCGCTCATCGGCCTTGTAGCGATAGGGGCCGCTGCCGACCATCTCGCTGACCTGCTTGAACGGATCCGTAACGGATAGCCGCTCCGGCATGATCGGGCACATGCAGGGCGGCGTCTTGGCCAGCGCGTCGGGCAGCAGGGGAAAGGGGTGCCTTAGTCGGATCTCTACCGTCCGGTCGTCGGGTGCGCTGATCTCGTCGGTCGCCGCCATCAGCGCCTGGCCGAACCCGTCACGCGCGCCCCAGCGCCGGATGCTTGCGGCACAGTCACGCCCCAGCACTTTGGTGCCGTCGTGGAACAGCAGCCCGGGACGCAGCGTGATGCGCCAGCGCTTGCCGCTGTCCTCGGTCACCGCACTCTCTGCCATTTGCGGCTGTGCCGTGAAGTTGGAGTCCACCCCGAACAGCGTGTCGAACACCAGGAAGCCGTGATCCCGCGTCTGGTAGGTCGTGGTCCATACCGGATCCAGCACGGCGAGGTCCGCTTGCGGAATGAACCTCAGCACCTCGCTGACCGCGCCACGGCCAATTCGTGGCATCGCCAGCGCGGCGGCTGTGCCGGCGATCAGACTGCGTCGACGCATGTTGGCCCCCCTGGTCTTGGCGCGATGATGGGGCCATCGGCACGCAGGGATCAATGCCAGATAGCCAGGTTACGCAACCGTCGAATTGGCCCGCACGGGACGGTCCGCTACCGTTTCAAAGGCCGCCTACGCGGCGGCGCGCAGATCCTCGAAACCGCTGCCCAGCGCCTCGACGAAAACGCGGCGCCCCTCGGGTGTGACACGTACCGCCCGCGTATCCTTCAGGCGTTCCACCCAGCGATGGGTCAGCGCCGATTGCATCAGTTGTGCCGCGGCCGCGCCGGCCAGGTGTGGCCGCCGCTCACTCCAATCCAGGCAGTGCCGGCACAGCGGACGCTTGGCCGCACGTAGCGGCGCCACATCCACGCCC
Organism: Acetobacteraceae bacterium; assembly: GCA_035486355.1. GTDB lineage: Bacteria > Pseudomonadota > Alphaproteobacteria > Acetobacterales > Acetobacteraceae > Palsa-883. Next base: position 19,528 of record DATHNE010000035.1, on the reverse strand, counting down.
AGGCAGGCAAATCGGCGCTCACCCTCGGCCGTGATCTCCACGTCGCGGCCATGCGTCACGGTACTCCCCGTGATCCGCAGCGCATCGGCGATCGCCACACCCAGCCGTCCGGCAAAATGGTCGTAGCAGGTGCGGGCCTCGCGCAGCACCGCATCACGTGGGCCGGGCACACGCATGCGCCGCGGCTGACCGGCCGCGAGCACGCCCAATGCCTCCAGCGTCTGCGCCGCCTCGGAATTGGCCAGCCGGTGATAGCGATGCCGCCCCTGCGGTATGACGACGATCAGCCCGGCATCGGCTAGTCGCGCCAGGTGGCTGCTCGCGGTCTGCGGCGTCACGCCGGCGGTGAAGGCCAGCTCGCCCGCTGTCCTGGCCCGCCCGTCCAACAGCGCGCATAGGATCGAAGCGCGGGCGACGTCGCTCAGCAGTGCCGCGGTGCTGGCGACCTCGACCGGGGAGATGTCGGAGAACCTGTCCATCCCGCCACCATAGCCGATCTCGGGCGGGCATGTTTCGGTCGCCGCCGAACTTTCCCGCGATCGCGTTTATGCTCTGTTCACCGGTCCGCGCGCAGCCTGTACACAGGCCGTCCCGTGACACGCGATATCCCCCGGCCGAGGCCACGGACGACCAGGCCGCCTGCGATCTGGCAGCCCCGGAGGTGCGCGCAGCGGATCGCGGGGCCGCGATGGTGGTTGCACTGGTGGTTCTGTTGATCGCCGAGACACGAGCGCGGTTGCAGCTGCTCGCCGAGCCGGCCGGTGCGGGCATCCGACTGCTGCGCGAGGTGCATAGCCTGAAACGGGGCGCCGGCACGGTAGCGCTGCCACCGCTGGGGGCTTTGGCACGTGCGCTCGAGGCGCAGGTGGGACGGCGGGCGCAGGAGACATTGCCGCGCTACAGGCTGCGTTCGATGCCGGACTGACGGTACGCTGACCTTCACCGAACGGGTGGCCGCCGTGCTTTGCTGATCATGCGCTACCCGCGCCGCGTCGCTTCGCCATGGGCCGAAGCGTCCGTGATTGTCAGGCAGGGCAGGGCGGGCAACATGGATCGCATGCAACGCAGCAATCCGCCTGACAACGAATTCACCCGTGGCTGGCCCGTCGTCCTGGCCTGCTTCTGCCTCGCCGTGTTCGCCTGGGGCTTCGGCTTCTACGGTCAGTCGGTTTACCTCGCGACCTTGCGCCACACCCGCTTCTGGTCGGCCACGCTGATCTCCGGCGCCACCACGACCTACTACCTCTGGGGCGCAGTGCTGCTGGCCCTGGTCCCCGGCGTCATCGAGCGGTGCGGCGCCCGCCTCACCGCCATCGCCGGCGTGCTGCTGATGGGCGGTGGAACCATTCTGCTGTCCCGTGTCCAGGCCCCTTGGCAGCTCTATGCCAGCGTGCTGGTCATGGGCGTCGGCTGGGCTTGCAGCTCGACCACCGCCATCGCCGTGATACTCGCCGCACGCTTTGACCGGCGCCGCGGTCTCGCCATCAGCCTGGCCCTGAACGGCGCCAGCGTCGGCGGCCTCGCAGTCGCCCCGCTCCTGGTCATCGAGGTGCAGCGCATCGGCCTGGGGCGCGCCGCACTGTTGCTGGTCGGCGTGGCCGTGGTGTTGGTATTGCCGGTCCTGATGATCGGACTGCGCGCCGGTCCGCGTGGCGGTCACCAAGCGGTGTCGTCCCTGAATCGGCCCAACGATACGCTGCCCGCGCTGCCAGACCGGGCCGCCGCACTGCGCAGCCTGCGGTTCTGGTCGATCGCCATCCCCTTCGCGCTCGCGCTGATGGCGCAGGTCGGCTTCATCGTTCACCAAGTGGCGTTCCTGCTGCCGCATCTAGGCGCGGCTGGCGCGGGCGCAGCGGTGGCGCTGACCGCCGGTGCTGCGACCGTTGGCCGGCTCGCGCTCGCCACGGTGATCGACCGGCTGCACCAGCGTCGCACCGCTGCGTTCTGTTTCGCCAGCCAGGCAGCGGGACTGGCCCTGACGCTGGCCTGCCCCACGACACCGTGGGCGCTCTACGCCGGCAGCCTGATATTCGGCTTCTCGGTTGGCAACGTCGTCACGCTGCCATCGTTGATCGTACAGCGCGAATTCGCCGCGCGCTCCTTCGGCTTGGTGATCGGCCTTAGTTCGATGGTCGGTCAGCTCGGGCTGTCAGCGGGTCCGGCGGCGCTCGGTATCGTTCATGATGCCGCCGGCCAGTATGGCCCGGCCATCGATCTCTGCATCGGACTGCAACTGCTCGGCGCGCTGCTGATCCTGCCGCGTCCGGAGGCCGTTCAACTGATGGCGCGCAGAAACCGTCCGAACGCCGCCAGCGTCGCGTCGGACACATGATGCTCAATGCCCTCGGCATCCTGTTCGGCGGCCTCCGCCGGCACACCGATGGCCAGTAGCAGATCCACCACCACCCGGTGCCGCCGCCGCACCCGCTCGGCCAGCCGTTCGCCCGGTTCGGTCAGGAACACACCGCGATAGGGGCGCGCGACCACCAGCCCCTCACGCTTCAGCCGTGCAATGGTCTTAATCGCCGTCGCATGGGATACGCCCAACCGCCGCGCGATGTCCGTGGGCCGCGCCTCACCGCCGGTCGCCAGCAGATCGGAGATCAGCTCCACATAATCCTCGCCCAACGCGCTGTGCTGCGCGGATCGTGCCTTGCCGAACCGCCGCGCCTGGGTCGGTTCGGCCGGCATCTCCAGGGGCGCGTGCGAGGGCGGGGAGGCCATTCAGGCAGTACCGAGTCAGTCCAGGCCAGGAACAGACAACGGGATGCCAGCGGTCTGCAAGAGCAGAACCAGGTTGAGGATCAGAACCACGGCGGTCGCCGCGAGGGCCAGCATCTGGACCCCCGGCCGGTTGGCAAAGACGCCCATCACATCGCGCCGCCCAGTCAGGATCAGCAGCGTGATCATCGGCACCGGCAACACCAGGCTCAGCACCACCTGGCTCAGCACCAGTGCTTGGGTCGAGTTGACCCCCATGGCGACGATCACCACCGCCGGCAGCATGGTCGCCAGGCGTCGGATCCATAGCGGGATCCGGAACCCGACAAAATCCTGCATGATCACCTGGCCCGCCATCGTTCCAACGATCGAGCTTGAAAAGCCCGAGGCCAGCAGCGAGGCCATGAATACCGCCCCGGCGCCAACACCAAGTAGCGGCACCAGCGTGTGAAAGGCGGTCTCAATCGCCGCCACGTCGGCGTGTCCCTCGTGGAACACCCGGGCAGCCATCGCCAGCATTGCCATGTTGACCAGCCCCGCCACCGTGAGCGCGAACAGCACCTCGCGGTTCGAGTAGCGAAGGATCGTCCGCCGCTCGGTGTCGTTATGCGCCGGCATGCGGCCCTGGGTCAGGCTGGAATGCAGGTAGATTGCGTGCGGCATTACGGTCGCGCCGATGATCCCGACCGCCAGGGTGACGCTATCCGGCCCGGCGAGTTGAGGCACCACGGTGTGGTAGGCGAACGCGCGCCAATCCGGCGGCGCGATGATCAGCTCCACCAGGTAGCAGAGACCAATCAGGCTGACGAAGCCGGTGATGATCAGTTCGATCGGCCGGAAGCCACGTCCTTGCAGCAGCAGTACGGCGTAGGTGACCGCAAAGGTGATCAGCAGGCCCGGTAGCAGCGGAATGCCAAACAGGAGCGCCAAGCCGATCGCGGCGCCGAGGGATTCCGCGAGGTCGGTCGCCATCGCGCCGATCTCGCTGATGACCCACATCGCCAGCACGACAGGGTGGGGGAAATGGGCCCGGCAAAGGCCGGCGAGGGATTGGCCGGTGACAATGCCAAGTTTCGCCGACAGCGCCTGGAATAGCATCGCCACGACGTTGGCCAGCAGCACGACCCACAGCAGCAGATAGCCGAACTGTGCGCCGCCTTGGATGTTGGTCGCGAAATTGCCCGGGTCCATGTAGGCGATGGAGGCAATCACCGCCGGGCCGGCGAACGGCAGCCACGCAAGCGGGCCGCGCCGGCGTCCGGTAATGGCGTCCTGGCCTGCCGCGACGGTGCGTGCCGACAAGCCGTTGGACCGGATAACCACCTCACTCATGCAGCCACGACCATATTCTGATCCATACGGCACAGTATGTAGCCACGGCTACATACTGTGCAAGGGGGATAGGCGTTCGCTCAGGTGAAATCGCGGTAACGCAGGGCAACGGGGAAGGGCGCCACCAACGGGTCATGGCCGACGCAGGACCCTGGGCTGGCCTGGTTCATCCGCCCTGTCCGGGTGTCATGGGGGCGGGCTATGACAGTGGTGTGTGCGACCGCTCCGGTGGACGCGCGATACTCAGGCCGGTCGGGGCAGGGGGCGTCGCCAGATCAAGGCCTGGGGGCCGAATAGCAGCGCGGCGAATAACACGGGGGGCAGCAGCGTTTCCACCCAGAGCAACACCAGCAGCGAATTCTCCCGCGCCCCGATACTCTGAAATGCCAGATTGAGCGCCACCAGGCTCACCACGCCGCCGACCGCCGCCAGCGGGCGCAGGGTACTGGCGTGGCGCTGGAACGCACCGGTCAGGATCGAGAGCAGTGCGATCAACGCGCAGGTCAGCGCGGCAATGGGCGTCGACAACCGCTTATGAGCTTCCGCGATCCACCGCCCGTGGTCGATCTCCGAGAGCGAATTCGGCGGCCGAAACAAGGCCGACAACGACACCTCGCTCATCCCCAGCACCCGGTCCCCTTGGGCGTGCGATTGCTGGCTGAGGTCGACCAGATTCTCGTGGAAAGTCAGGATATTGAGCCGCTTGGTCTGATGGTCGATTTCCTGCCGGCTGCCGTCGTACAGCAGCACGTGCAGCCCGTCCGGTGCCTCCACCAGCCGGCCGCGTTCGGCGAGGATGGTGGCGTGGGCGCTCTTGTCACGCGCATCATCGATCAGGACGCCGCGCAGCGTACCGTCCGGATCGCGGGATCGGACATAGACCGTGAGATCGTCCGAGACATTGGTGAACACACCCTCCTGCAACAGAAAGGCAGCGAGGCGGTTGCGGATCTCCCACTGGAACTCGCCAAACGCCCGCAGACTGGCGGGCACCACCGACAGGTTCAACCAGTAGCCGGCCGCGATCACCACCACGACGACCGCCAGCACGGGGCGGGACAGAGCGAAGGGCGACAATCCCATCGCCCGCATCACGGTCAGCTCCCGGTCGGTGACCAGGCGCTGATAGACGAACTGGACGACGACGAAGGTGGTGATCGGCAGGATCACCGCGATGAAGCTGGGGATCAGCAGGCCGGTCAGCTTCAGGAAGGTCCACAGTGACAGGCCGTGGTTGACCACGAGTTCGACGAACCGCAGCGATTGCACCAGCCAGATCAGGGCGGTCAGGCCCAGCGTGACGGCGATCAGCGCCAGGGAGAGCTGACGGAAGATGTACCAGTCGAGCTGGGAGGCGATCCGGGAGAGCCGCATGCGGATTGCCTAGCACTCGGGCGATGGAGGGTGAAGCGGGCGATCGGCTCGCGAAGTCGGAGCCGATGACGTGGGAGGGTCGACGTTGCCATGCGCCCGCCAACGATCGGTTACCTGGTCCGCTCCGCCCGCTTGACCTCCTGCCACCCAGCCTCCATCGCTTCTAACGTCATTTCAGTGAGAGTTAGTTGTTTAGTTTCCGCTACTTGCTCCATCTTATTGAAACGTCGCTGGAACTTGGCGTTGGCCTGGCGCAGGCAGGTCTCCGGATCGAGGTTCAGCTTACGGGCGAGGTTCGCCAGCACGAACAGCAGATCTCCGACCTCGTCTGCCAAGCGCACCGGATCAGCTTCGGTCAGCTCCGCCCGCAGCTCGGTCGCTTCCTCCTCCAGCTTGTCAAGTACCGCGGCCGCGTCCGGCCAATCGAACCCGACACGAGCCGCGCGCGCGGTCAGCTTGGCGGCGCGTGTTAGGGCAGGGAGGCCCACCGGCACGCCAGCCAGTGTGCCCGTCTCCGCCCGGGCCGCGCGCTCGGCGCGCTTCTGTTCCTCCCAGGCTGCGGTCTGGGCGGTGGTGTCGCGGGCTGAGGCGTCGCCGAACACGTGCGGATGACGTCGCACCATCTTGTCGGCGATCAGCCGTGCCACGTCGGCAAAGGCGAATCGACCGTCTTCTTCGGCCATCCGCGCGTGGTAGACGACCTGGAACAGCAGGTCGCCGAGCTCATCGGGCAGGGCAGCGAAGTCCTCACGCCCGATGGCGTCCGCGACTTCGTATGCTTCCTCAATGGTATACGGCGCGATGGTCGCGAAATTCTGCTGCTGGTCCCACGGGCAGCCGTGATCCGGATCCCGCAGCGCCGCCATGATATCAAGCAGGCGGCGGAGCTGAGCTTCGGCGTCAGGGATGGGCATCGGCGGGTTCCTGCTGGCGGGGACGAGCACGCCACTGCAACAGCAGGTTCTGTGCGGCTTGTGCAAGGCCGCGGCGTTGACCGGGGTCTGTGGTCAGGGGCGCTGGCAGCAGGCGACGTACCACCGGGTCGGAGCGTACATCAATCGCGAGCACCACGTGCTGCGTCGCGGCCGGATTGTCCACCTGGTGCGGGAAGCCGAAATCACCGGTCCATAGCGTGCCCTGCGGATGGGCGGCCGCGTCGTGGCCGATCCAGGTGACCGCATCCGTGGGCGCGCAGATCGGCAGCAACAGCCGACATTCGGACAGATGCAGCGCCTGGTTGTCGAAATGCCAGGGCAGGGTGCCCCGCGGCGGCTGGCGCGGTAGGTAGACCGAGATCACGTGCCAAGCCTGGCTGGACAGCAGGGTTTGAACCAACGGCATGTCGGCCAACGCAGGCGTGGGGACGCCGAGAAGCATCGTGCCGTCTGCCATCGCGCCGGACCGCTCCACGAGCGCGATACCGGACCAGGTGCCGTCATTGGCGAGATACGTCCGGCCGGCGGGCCCGAGTGCCACATCGGCGCGGGCAAACTCCTGCCACAGCCGCGGCAGGTGCAGTGGTTCGCACGCCGGTGCGTGCAACATCAATCCACTGCCCACCGTGCGGCGCTGCCACGGGTACTCCGTGGCTGCATCGCTCAGCGTGCCGCCACCAGGATCGGTTGATAGGGAGACAGGCATCGGCATTGTCGGCTGAGGATGCGGCCGGGACAGCGCAAATCACACTGCCAATTTCCGTGCGTCCGGTGATTCCGAAGCCGCATAAGATATATTATGGAAATTGCAGAGGCGATTATATACTTGAGTGAGCAGACCCGATCGGGCTAATCCAAGCCTGACAGGGCGGCACTCAAGATACCGGGCGGACCTCCGGTATGTGATCGTCATTGCAGCTGGAGGTCCGCCCGAATGGGTGTGCGCCATGGGCGCGAAGACAGACGAGATCGAGATCACGCCGGAGATGATCGAGGTGGGTGAGGCTGTCCTTTTGGGGGAGTTGGGGGGCGCGGTTTCTTCGCACTGGGATCCATCCGTTTTGGCAGCTTCGGTCTATCGGGCCATGTTTTGCGCGTACCAGAAAACGCACCGTCCAAGTCTTCAGCATACCCAGTAAGAATGTCGGCGATGTCGCGGTATCGGCGATAGGCTCGGAGAAGGTCTGTCTCCTTTGCCAGCTTCGTGGCACGGACGTGGCCCAAGCCCGTCCCTGGGAATACCATTCCTGTTCCTATGCCTGCCGAGTATCCGTAGATCGGGGCATGCACGGTGTTGTTGCGGTCATCCTCCAGCTTCATCGTTTGGATACAAAGCCAGCCAACATCGTCCCAAAATCTCCGATGAGGCTGGGAGTAGTCCAGTTGTGGCATCGTCTTGAGCGCCGCCAGCAAGATATCACGTTGCGCCCGGTCGGCTGTGAGTGCGTGCCATACCGCCAAATATTGATTGGAAATGCCACCTCCCATCGCGTGGCAGAATAACATCGCAAGCTGCTCGTGGAGTTGGTTCCATGCTAGGACGGCTTGTCCGATCGCTTGCACATACGGGCGGTAGACCTTGTGCGTATACGGGGCGTACGGTCTGGCTCTGCGCTTCCGCGTCGTCTTCTTAGGGCTTGGCATGTTATTCCTCCCGTCATGACCGCGAAGCAGACGGACGACCAATACACCGAAGCCGAGACGATCGAACGCCGCGAGGCGGCGCTACGTCGCATGCTCGCCACGCCGCCCAAGCAACAGAAGGAAATGGTTAGGCAACCGAAAGATCGCCCAGCCAAGCCTAGAAGTCGAGCAAAGACAAAAGCCGCCTAAGCTTCTTTCGTCCCCGACGGAACTTCGTTCTCTCTGGCTTAACGAGGTTGTTGGTAGGTGAGGCGCTTGCCTTCGGCGCCTTTCAGGATGCGCGCGGCGCGGGTCGCATCGTCGATCCCAAGGCGCACCCGGTTGTTCTGGCGGAAATCGAATTCGGCCAGGTAGCGCGGCATATGCCGCTCAGAAATGTGCTGATAAGTGCCGAATAAGCCTCTCTTAAATAACGAGAAATAGCCTTCGGCGCTATTGGTGTGGACCTTCCCGCGATTGTTCTCGCGGACGTACGTCACCTTGTGGTTCACGCTCTCATGTTCGGCGACCGTCAGCAGGCCCTTATAAACCTGCGCGCCGTCCGTATGCAGGATGCTGCGCTCGTCCACATGCTGGGCGATCGCGGTCCGGATTTCCCGCGTGTTCGCAGCGTCGATCATCTTCGACCGCACCGCGCCTCCGCGCTCTATCAAGGATATGAATTTCTTGTTCTCGGCACGCGTCCGAGTGGCCTTGGTCTTGCGGGAGGGCGTCAGTTCGGTGTCGTCAGCTTCGACAATGCTGCCTTCGCCGCCGACCTTGGGCGTGCTGGCGCGAGGGGTCATGGCCTCACGGATACGATGGGCCATGAACCAAGCTGACTTGTATGTGATGCCGAGCATCCGGTGGAGCTGATGGGCTGAGATGCCTTTCTTCGACGCAGCCATCAGATGCATCGCCAGCAGCCACTTGTGGACGGCGATGTGCGACCGCTCGAACACCGTCCCGGTGCGGACCGTGAACTTGTCCCGGCAATCGTTGCACAGGAACATGCCGGCCTGAGTGGCGCCACCCATCTTGTGGACGTTGAACGAGCCGCAGTGTGGGCAGTTCGCACCATTGGGCCAGCGCGACGCCTCCATGTGCGCCAGGGCGGCTTCCTTGTTGGTGAACTCTGGCGCGGTCAGATCGCAGGTCATGGGCCAACTCCTTGACCCGAAAGCTATGCCTCGCGCCAGTGCTAAGTCAAGTATATAATCGCCATTGCAGACAGGTCGTCCGTGCGCCTATCTTCATTCCACGTAGTCGCCGAGCGAGCCAGTGCAATGCCCATCCGTGCCGTCTGCTTCGATGTCGGCGAGACCCTGATCGACGAGACCCGCCATTGGAATGAATGGGCCGCGTTCCTCGGCGTGCCCACGCTGACGCTGTTCACCGCGATCGGCGTCATCATGGAGCGCGGCCAGTCGCTGCGCCGCGTGTTTGATATCTTCCGGCCCGATCTCGACTTCGCACAGGTCCGTGCGCACCGTGCGGCATCGTACGACTTCCACACCAGCGACCTCTATCCCGACGCCATCCCTTGCCTGGCCGAGCTCAAGGCGCGCGGCCTGAAGGTCATCATCGCCGGCAACCAACCGGTCCAGGCCGAGGCCGCGCTGGCGCGGCTCCGGGTGCCGGCCGACGTCATTGCGTCCTCGGACGGTTGGGGCGTATCCAAACCGAACCCCGACTTCTTCCGGCGCGTCATCGACGCGGCCGGCGAAGCGCCTGGCTCTATTGCCTATGTCGGCGACCGCTTGGACAACGACGTGCTGCCCGCCCGCGCCGCTGGCATGGTCGCGGTACTGCTGCGCCGCGGCCCCTGGGGCTGGATGCATGCCGAGCACCCGGACGCGGACGCGGCGCACCTGCTGGTGCACGACCTGGCCAGCCTGCCCGACGCGCTCGCGGCACTGCCATAGCCGGATCACGCCGACCCGGGATCGCCGATTCGGCCGGCCGTGTAATGCCGCCCACGCGGGCGACCTGACCCAAAACCTTCACGTGCCTCATTCCATTCCGTCGGGCCAATTACGTTCCGCATGCGATGTCCCGGCCCGGCAAGGGCTCGGGGCGCAGTCGTGGCGCCAATTCGACCGCTTGGAGGGGATAGCGGAATGAACGATGTCGTGGAGGCCGCACGGCCCGCGCAGACCGGCGCCAAAACGGTGCAGGAGTATATCGACGAACTGCCAGCTTGGTCAGACGGCACCCGCCTGAAATCGTCGCCGATGACCACGATGCAATGGCGCATCTGGGGCCTCGCCGCCGCCGGCAAGTTCTTCGAAGGCTACGCCGTGTTCATGACCGGCGTAGCCCTGCCGTTGATCGCGCGTCAGTTCGGGATCGGCGCAGCCGAAAAAGGCATCGTCAGCTCCGCCAGCCTGTTCGGCATCCTGATCGGCGCCTTGTTTCTGGGCGGCATGGCCGACTATTTCGGCCGCAAGCGGATGTTCATCGCCGAGATGATCCTGTTCTGCGCCTTCCTGGCGTTGCTGATCCTGTCCTCGAACTTCCTCGCTCTCACGATCTGCCTGTTCGGCCTGGGCATGGCTCTGGGCTGCGACTACCCGACCGCGCACATGATCATCTCTGAGAGCATCCCCAGCAGCGCCCGCGGCAAGCTGGTGCTCGGCGCGTTCGCCTTCCAGGCGATCGGCGCTCTGAGCGGCACCATCATGGGTTGCCTGGTGCTGGTGCTGGACCCCGAGCTTGACGCCTGGCGCTGGATGTACGCCACCGCCCTGGTCCCGGCGATCATTGTCACCATCGGGCGGTTCTTCATCACCGAGAGCGCCAACTGGCTGGCGGTGCGTGGCCAGCACGACAAGGCCGAGGAAGCGGTCAGCAAGCTGCTGCATCGCCATCCACGCTATCCGTCGGCCGTCACGCTGCATCGCGGCGAACCCGGCCCCCAGGTCAAGGACGAAACCCGCGCCAAACCGTCGTTCGCGGCGTTGTTCAACCGCCGCAATCGCCGCGCGACGATCTTTGCCTCGGCGCCCTGGTTCATTCAGGATCTGGGCACCTACGGCATCGGCATCTTCACGCCCACGATCCTGGCAGCGGCCTTGGGCGGCGGCTCCGACCATATCCGCAGCCTGAGCGATCTGGTCTCGGACGGCATCCTGGCCGCCAAGGGCGCAGCGCTAATCACGTCATTGCTGATTCTCGGCATCGCTTTCGCCATCGCGCTGGCCGATAGCCTCGGACGCATCAAGCTGCAGATTTTCGGCTTCCTCGGCTGCGCGGTTGGTCTGGCGATCGCGTCATTCTCGATCGATTTCGCCGGCTCGACGCAGATCTTCCTGATCTTCGCCGGCTTCATGCTTTTCAACTTCATGACCAACATCGGTCCGAACGCACAAACCTATCTGCTGGCCGGCGAGGTGTTTCCGACCGAGGTGCGCGGCATGGGCGCCGGCCTGGCGGCCGCCGTCGCCAAGATCGGGGCGGTGATGACGGCCTTCCTGTTCCCCATCCTGCTGGCCAGTATCGGCACGCGATTCCTGCTCTACGGATTGGTCGTGACCTCGGTTCTGGGTGCAGTCGTGACGTGGATCTACCGGATCGAAACGACCGGCGTGAATCTCGATGAAATCGGCAAGTGAGCGGCGCACCGCACGCGACACCGGCCACATCGTAAACGAGGCACATATGACCTTTCGCTCGCATCATCACGCGTTTCGCCGCGGCTTGGTTGGCGTCCTGGCCGTTGGCTGCCTTGGCCTTGGTCTGTCGGCCGCCCAGGCTGACGACCTGACGCTGCGCGAAACCGGTTCCACCCTGCTCTACCCGCTGTTCCAGCGCTGGATTCCCGACTACGCGGCCAGCCATCCCGGGGTTACCATCGCACCCGGTGCCACCGGGTCCGGTGCAGGCATCATGCAGGCCATCGCCGGGCAGGTGCAGATCGGGGCGTCCGACGCGTACATGTCTGACCAACAGGCAGCGCGTAATCCGGAGATCCTCAACATCCCGCTGGCGATCTCGGCGCAGACGGTCAACTACAATCTGCCAAACCTGAATGGCGCCGGGCTGAAGTTGGACGGCCCGACCCTGGCCGGCATCTATTCCGGCGCCATCCGCATATGGGACGCCCCACAGATCGCCGCGCTGAACCCGGGCGTGCAGTTGCCGCACCAGACCATCATCCCGGTCCGCCGCGAGGACGCCTCGGGCGACACCTTCGTGTTCACCCAGTTCCTCGATTTCGCCACCCAGAGCTGGGAGGATAAGGTCGGCTACGGCACATCGATCACCTGGCCGTCGGTGCCCGGTGAACAGACGGCGACCGGCAACGACGGCATGGTGAAGGCGGTCGCCGCTTCGCCCTACACCGTCGCCTATATCGGCATCAGCTTCCATGGCGACATTGCCAAGGCCGGCCTGGGCACGGCCATGGTGAAGAACCAAGCCGGGAAGTTCCTGCTGCCGACCGCGGAGACCGTCAGCGCCGCCGCCTCGGAACTCGACCCGCGCACGCCGCCCGATGAGCGACTGAGCCTGGCCTTCGCGCCAGGGGATAGCTCCTACCCGCTGATCAACTATGAATATGTCATGGTCTCAGCGCACCAGAAGGATCCCCTCATCGCCGCGGCCGTCCGGCATTTCCTGCTGTGGTCGATCGCAGTCGAGGGCGGCAACGCGCAGAAATACCTGGATGAAGTGCAGTTCATCCCGCTGCCGAACTTCATCCGCGCGCTGAGCGAGAACCAGATCAACCGGATCCAGTGAGGCCGCGCGTACACCTGTCCCGCTTCGTGGGAGAGGTCGGCGAGCGTCGCGACGCCGGGTAAGGTCTCGCCGAGGCCACCACCCTCACCCGGTACGCGGCGCGTTGCGACCTCTTCCGCACGCGGGAGAGCGACTGTGCGAGTGCCGCTCGCACGCGTCGTTCACGTGGTTGCCCTGAGCCGCCTGGCCGGCCTGCGCCGGCTGTGATCGAATCTGCTAGCATCGGTTTCCTTGGGGTCCCCACATGGGTGCCAATACACAGCCGGTCTGGGGATCCCGATGTGGCGCATTGTTCGTAACGTGCTGATCCTGCTGATTATGATCGTGGTTCTGCTGGCCGCGGGCGTGGCCGGCCTGCTGTGGTCGACGCTGCCCTCCAGCACACAGGACGTTCACATTGCCGGCCTGAGCGCGCCGGTCTCGATCACCCTCGACCAGAACGGCATCCCGCGCATCGAGGCCGCCAACGCGCTCGACGCCGCCGCCGCCATGGGCTTCGTGCACGCCCGCGACCGCATGTTCCAGATGGAGCTGATGCGCCGCGCTGCGTCGGGTCAGCTGTCGGAGATCGCGGGCCCGGCCACGCTGCCGATCGACCGCATGATGCGTGTGCTGGGCCTGCGTGTGCGCGCCGAGGCCGATCTCGCGATCCTGCCGCCCGACACGCGCGCCATGCTGGACGCTTACGCGCGCGGCGTTAACGCCTGGATCGCGCGGCGTGGCCGCCGCGCCGCACCGGAGTTCCTGCTGCTGGGCTCGCCGAAGCAATGGACCCCGGTCGACAGCCTGCTGTGGGGCGAGACCATGGGCCTGTGGCTGTCCGCCAACTGGCGCACGGAGCTGTCCCGTCAGGCCCTGGCCGGCAAGGTGCCGGGCTGGATGATCGACGAGTTATGGCCGCCCGATCACACGACTGGAAATCCGGCGGCCAGCCGCCCTGCCCCACGCTTCGCTGATGCCGCATCCCATCTGCTGGATCTGCTGCCGCGATTCCCGGGCGCCTTCACCCAGCCCGGCGAGGCCTCCAACGCCTGGGCGGTCGATGGTGCCCACAGCGCCACCGGCGCGCCGTTGCTGGCCGGCGACCCGCATCTGGCCTTCGGCTTCCCCGGCATCTGGTATCTGGCCCGCATCGACACGCCGACCGAGACCTTGGCCGGCGCCACCGCGCCCGGCATCCCGTTCATAGTGCTGGGCCGCAACCGCGACATCGCCTGGACTTTCACCACCACCGGCGCAGACACCGAGGACGTCTTCATCGAGACCCCGGTCGGCGACAACGACTACGCTACTCCGGACGGCCCGAGTCGCTTCGTTGTGCGGCACGAAATCATCAAGGTCAAAGGTTACCCGGACCAACTTCTGACCGTACGTGAAACCCGCCACGGCCCGGTGATCAGCGACCTCGAGGGCGCGCAGCGGCCGATCTTGGCGGTCAGTATGGCCAGCCTGATGCCCGGCAACATGGCTGCTGCCGGCCTGCTGGCGCTCAACCGGGCGCACACGGTCGCCGAGGCCGGTGCCGCCGCCGCCGAGATCACCGCACCAATCCAAAACCTCACCGTCGCCGACAAGCAGCAGATCGCCCTGTTCGTCACGGGCCGCATCCCGATCCGCCGCGCCGGCGATGGCGCGTTCCCAGTGCGCGGCGACGACGGCGCGCATGACTGGATCGGCTGGGCCTCCGGCGATCAGCTCCCGCATGTCGTCGCGCCCACCAGCGGCCACCTGATCAACGCCAACGAGCGCGTGGCACCGCCCGACTTCCCGGTGTTCATGGGCCGCGACTGGTTCGGTGATTGGCGCGCCCGACGTATCCGCGAGCTGCTGGCGGCCACCCCGCACGCCACCGCCGCCGACTTCGCTCGCATGCAATTGGACACCGTCAGCCCCTTTGCCCGCGACCTGCTGCCCACGCTGACGGCCATCCACGGCAACGGCATGCGCGCCACCGCCGCCCTCGACCTGCTATCCCACTGGGACGGCAGCATGGCGATGAACCTGCCGCAGCCGCTGATCTTCAATGCCTGGATCGACAAGTTCGTCGACCTGGTGCTGCAGCAGGCCAACATCCCCCGCGCCAATGCCGGCCCCCGCAGCGAGTTCGCCGCCTTCGTCCTGTCCCCGCGCGGCGCCCATTGGTGCGGCGGCGACTGCACCAAGCTGCTCTCCGCCGCACTGGAGGCCTCCATCGCCGACTTGAGCACCCGTTTCGGCCCCGACCCGGCGGCCTGGCTTTGGGGGCCGGCCCACCAGGCGGTCTTCGCCCACCCGTTCCTGCGACAGCTTCCCGTGCTCGGCCGCCTGACCACACTGCGCATCGACAGCCCCGGTGATGACACCACGCTCGATCGTGGCGTGCCTCAGCGCGGCACCTTCAATTCCATCCACGGTCCATCCTTCCGGGGCGTGTACGACCTAGCCGACCTCGACCGCAGCCTGTTCGTCGTCACCCCTGGCCAATCCGGCAACCCGCTCAGCACGCACGCCCGCGATTTCCTCGTGCGTTGGCGCGATGGCGAGACGATAATGCTTGGCCCAACCGCCACCACCGTCACCGCGAGCATCCGTCTGCTGCCATGATCTACGCCGCGCCGAATCAATCCACCTGGCTGTGGGATGACGCCCTGCTCGCCGGCACGCGCACGCGCCGCTGCTTGGCCTGGCTGATCGACGTCGTCCTGGTGCTGCTGCTGGTCTGCGCCGTGTGGTGGACGCTGGCCCTGCTCGGCTTCCTCACCCTCGGTCTGAGCTGGACGCTGCTGGGCTTCGTACCGCTGCTGCCGTTCGCCTATCACACGCTGTTCCTGACCAGCACGCTGTCGGCCACACCCGGCCAGGCGCTGTTCGGCCTGATGGTCCGCCAGGACGCGGACCTCGGCCCGCCGACCTTCTCGCAGGCCGTCGTCTCGACCCTGGTGTTCTACTTGACCATCGCCACCTCCGGCCTCCTGCTGCTGGTCGCCCTGGTCACCGAGCACAAGCGCACGCTGCACGACCTGCTGTCCGGCCTGGTGGTGGTCCGCGCCGACGCCGTGCGCCGCATGGCGTTGACCGGAGGCCCCGGGTCCTGGAACATGCAAGGCGGACCGCCCTTCGCATGAGCTACAAATCCCCGCGCCGGCCGCAGTTCTTCTACACGACGGCCCCCCTGCCCTGCCCCTACGTGGCCGGCCGGACCGAGCGCAAGGTGGTGACCGAGATCGCCGGCACCGAGTCCGACGCCCTGCACGACCGCCTGTCCCGCGCCGGCTTCCGACGCAGCCACAATATCGCCTACGCGCCGGTCTGCCCGTCCTGCCAGAGCTGCATCCCGATCCGCATCCCGGTCACCCACTTCCAGCCTGACCGCACGCTGCGCCGCATCGCCCGCGCCAACGCCCTGGTAGAAGGCTTCGAGGTCCGCGCCCGGGCCACCGCGGAGCAGTTCCAGCTCTTCCAGCGCTACCAGCAGACCCGTCATGGCAGCGGCGATATGGCCACCATGAGCTTCTACGACTACCGCGCCATGGTGGAGGACACGCCGGTCGACACCCTGGTCATCGAGCTGCGTGATCCGGATGAGCGACTGATCGGGGCGTGCCTGACTGACCGGCTGGGGGACGGGCTGTCGGCGGTGTATTCCTATTTCGCGCCGGGAATGGATCGCCGCAGCCTGGGCACCTTTACCATCCTGTGGCTGATCCAGCGAGCGCGGGAGCTGCGGTTGCCGTACGTGTATCTGGGCTATTGGGTGCCGGAGAGCCGCAAGATGGCCTACAAGGCGCGCTTCCGGCCGGCGGAGATCCTGATGGGGGGCGTGTGGCGGGTGCTGACTGACGCCGACCACGCCCCGGTGCCGGCCGCGCACCTGGTTCCCGTATCGGCGGACTGAGGCTGGTTATCCGCCTTCACCTCCCGAAGGGGGAGAGGGGCGGGGTGAGGGGAGCCGTTCTCACGTTGCCAGCGGGGTTTCCGTCGCCGTGCCACTGGGCACCACACGACCCATGTCAACTCCGTCACGATCGCGATCGGCAGCATCAGGCGTGCCTCGATCGTATCCCTTGGCGCCAGCTCCCGGATCAACGCCAAGGCACTTTCGATCCGCGACCGGTTCACCGCTGGCGGCTTCGGATTCGGCCGCGGCAACGCCTGCGGCAGTGTCACGGCCATGAAGAACGGGAAGCAGGCCAGCAGGCAGTTACCAGTGGGATTTGATGCGGAGCAATGGGCCACTAGGGAGAAACATTATGATTTAATATCCGAGTCATACAGGAACTAGGAAACAGGTCTGGTGACGAGTCCCCTAGCCGCCCAGCATCGCCGCCACCTGATCCAACCCCCGTATCCGCGCATACATCTTCATCGCCTTGTCCAGGCTATACCCATGCGCCGCCGCATCCCCGCCCCAACAGCACTCCCGCACCACGACCGACGCGATGTCCTGGTTGAACGCCTCGCGCACGCTGGTCTCCACCCCGCGGTTGGTCGCGCCGCCCCCGATCACGATGACGTCGCGCCGCAGCATGTGCAGCAGCTCCGCCACGCCGGTGCCATGGAACGCGCTGGGCCGGCGCTTGAGGAAGACGTAATCCTCCGGCCGCGGCGCGATCTCGTCGGGGAAGCCGGCCTCCGCCGTGCCCTCGACCGCGTTGGTGAGAGGCGAGACGCCGGTTTCCGCCGATAGGTCGGTGGGCAGCATGACGACGTCGGCGCCGTCGGCGCGGCTGACCGGCGTGGTGTAGATCACCGGCACGCCGGCCGCCCGCGCGAGCGCGATCAGCCGCACCCAGGCCTCCAGCACTGGGCGCATGACGGCGCGCCGCGTGGGGTCTGAGGGCGTCAGCGCCCGCCGGCAAACGTCGTACGCGATCAATCCGGTGCGGGTTGGGTCAAGGCGGTCGGGGGCGGACATGGCAACCTCATCGGCAGGAAAGACGGCGTCGCGCGCCGCGTCAGGCGGCAACTGTACGGGGCGCAATATGGGCGAGTTCGGCCACGATCTTCCGGCGCTGGCGCAGCAGATCGTGGTCGGACCGCCGCCCGAGCCAGCACCCCTCGGACACCCCGAAATAGCGGGGCAGCGGCAGGTCGGTGTCTGCGCTGATCGCGCGCTTGCCCAGCACGATCTCGTTGACGCGCCGGGGTGGGACGCCGATGGCACGCGCCGGCCCGTTCTGCGTCAGGCCGATCGGCGCGACGAATTCCTCCAACAGGGTCTCGCCCGGTGTCGGATTGGGGATGTTGTCAGTGGTGATCGATGATTTTGCCATGGTCTGAACCTTCCTGCCGTTCACTATGCCTACTCAGCGGTCCACGACGTCTGCTCCTCCTCGTCCGTGCGTAGCATCGGGCGCGCACGATGCCGACATCGTCCCAGGCCAGCATAAGGGCGAGAGGATGGGGATGCAGCAACCGGCCCGTTGGGCGGCCGCAGTAATACCTGCCGGAACTGTCAACCCAAATACCCGGGCTGGCTACCAACTCCAGGAGCGGCGGACCAAGCCGCAGACCAGCCAACAGCCTGGGTTGGGGCAGATCCGACAGCATCAAACTGGTCATCCAAAATCGAGCGCATGCCGCGGCAGGAGAATATGAACAGCATCATGCCGGCGACACTCGCGCCGCCCGAGTCCATCGCGCCGTGGACGAACGTGTCGCTGGGGCACAACTCCGCCCGAAGGCGTGTCGCGGAAATGACGTAGAGCGCAGGCTCCACCACGCTCACGACGAACGCGAGAGCGGCTTTCGCCGGCAGGTTCTGGCTGTCTGGAGCGGTCCGCCAGGACGTCATCGGTGTCCCAGACATGCATTGGCTTAAGCCTCCAATGCAGGGCAGGGGTCACCTACCGGATTGTTCAAAACTGCACGCTCTGAGCGGCCCGGTCCAGGAAAGCCGTGGGCCTATAGCGGGTCCTCGGCGTCGACCAGGATGAAGGCAATACGGCAGGGCTCGGTGCCGTGATTGATCCAGGCGTGGTTCGTCGCCTGCATTACGACGACGTCGCCAGCGGTCAGGTGCGTCGTCTCCTCGTCCAGCATGAGATCGATCTCGCCGGCGAAGACCAGTCCGAAGTCGACTGAACGGGTGCGATGCATTCTGGGATGACGCGGCGGGCGGGACTTCGCCGCTACCTCTTGCAGGCCTTCCAACTCGATGAAGAACCGTGGATTATCTTTCTGGAAGTCGGGGCTTATCGGCGGGAAATCGACAACGCGGAAAAGCGTGCTGCCTGGATCAGGATGGATCCCTTTCACCTTGGCCGCAAAATCCTCCGTGCCAGAGCACTTCGCGGGGATGGTGTCGAGAACCCACATCGGCCAGTTCACCGGTCGTCCCGGCTGCCCGACTTTCTGTGCCGGACCGTCACTTAGAAACACGGCCTTGCCCGAGGCGTCATGTGTTGTGACAATGCGCCGGATAGGCTTGTCATAGTCCATTTGTATTTTCCTCCTCGGTTGCAGTGTGTGGGGAACTCCACGTCGGCTATTTGCCGCGGCGCGCCCGAAGGTAGGCAGGCTAGCAGGTGATCCGCGTAGCACGCCGACGCCAGCAGCGCTGCCGGCATTCACAAACGAACGTTTGCGCACGGATCGTAAGCACCTCGGATTTCCGCCATATTTCGCTTTCAAAACCCACTTTCAAAATCGCGCCCAAAGGCAACGGCGATCTGCATGGCCCGTTAGACCGCATGTCCGTTTGGGTCGGGGCGGCCCGCCCTACACTGCGCGTGGTCAACGAGGGTTGCCCGCCGGAGCGGGCCTGTCCTCAGCGCAGGAGGGCGAACCGTGGAACAGCATACAGACGCTTTCGTTGGGTTGGA
>DATHNE010000034.1:0-75060 GCA_035486355.1 Acetobacteraceae bacterium | reverse complement strand
GTGTCCGCTATCGCCGAACGAGCCTCAACCATCGGTTGTTCACCCGCAGGGTGAGCGATGACAACCGGTTCCTGTGTGTCCATGCCAACAGATTCCGCCGATTCGGGGAGGCCAGGCAATTACCCAACTGCCGGATTTAGGGTAAACGCGCTTGTGAACGCGTCAGGGCTGAGACCCGGCAGCAGTTATTTTCTCGCGCAACTATTGCTTTTAGTCCTGAGTTCCTGTATGTTGCGACCGTGATGCCAGGACGCGACCCACGCAGGCTTGTCGCCGTGCAGGACCGCTCCCCCGATGAGGAAGCGCCGTGCATTCCTCGCGCGTCCGCGCGGTCCTGCTGGACCGACCTGCCCCCAATGCGAATGGCTTGGTATCACCGCAGCGATGTCTTGTGTCGGAATTCAAGAACTGACTGGGGCACCTACCCGCATGAACCGGATCCAGCGATGACCTTGACTTGGCCGACCAGCGCGGCGGGGCTGCCTGACGCACACAGGTCATAGGGGCCAACGCCGCTGGCTAAGGTACCCCGAAGCGTATACTGGTACTGGGTGCTACCATAGGTATACGTGATTATCGCTGCGTTGGGTTCGGTGGCAATTGAATAGCCCCCCACCGTGGCCGTCGAGTCCTTAGGACTGCTCGGCCCCTTTTTGTGGTCGATGATCGCGCCGGCCGTTGAGGCAGAACTACGATGGTACTCCTGATTGGTCCAAGGGGGCCCGCTCGCAGGATGGCACGCCGCGTTGCCATTCAACGTCGATTCCATGGCCACGATTTGCAACGCGGCATAGCCTGTGGTTGGGCTGCAATTGAGGGCCAGTGCCGGTTCCAGTCCAATGATCCCAACCAACGCGGCGAGCATGCCAAACGCCGCAGCCGTTCGCCGCATTTCCAGCCCCTCTTGATGAGGCTAATTAATCGGTAAGCGGAACATTTATATCGCTCACCTCGGGCAATTGCTAGTGCTCAGGTGACTGCATCCCTGCTGCTATGAACTCGAGGCCTCGGTGGTCGCGCGCGGGGTCTCAATGGTCCCGCGCGGGGTCTCCGTGAGCATTTCGATGTGCCCCGTGATCTGGCCGCCGTCTTCTACCTGGAGCCGCCGGCAGCGCGCGGTGCCCAGCACCTTGCCGGTCGCCCGTATCGTCAGGCTGGCGTTGGCGGTGAGCGTGCCGTCAATCGTGCCGGCGATCTCGGCGTCGTCGACCTCGACCTCGCCCTTGAACATCCCGCCCGGTGCGACCGACAGCTCGCTGGCGCGGATCATCGTCGCCTCGACCGTGCCTTCCACCACCAGGCGCTCGGCGTCCTGCACGGTGCCCTGCACGCTGATGCCACGCCCGACGACGAGCATCCGGCGTTCCGATGGCTCGCGCATTGGGCTGCGGGCCGGCGGAAGACCAGGGCGCGGAATCCCGGTTGACGGGCCGGCCGGCGTCGGGAGCGGGCTGGCCGTTGTCGGCGCTACTGGGAACGGCGGTCGTGACATGGCGGGTGACTCCTTAGCGAAGGGCGGGCGAAAGGCCGGTAAGCCGACACCCGTATCAACTGTCCCGGGTTGGGCCTCTTTTGCATCGACACGGCCAGGTGACGGTGCGACGGCCGAAGGTGGATCCTCGGGCTTGCGACGCTTGAACACGGTATCACCTCAAACTGCGACGCGTGGGCCTAACATGGCTTAGAGCCTGCGAACAACCCTATGAAGCGTCTCACATTCTGTTGACATCATGTTGCAGGACTGCATCCAAGACATGCACCATAGCGGCGGTGCCCAGCACCGGGATGAGCAGATTCAATCCGGGTACATAACTTGCCAACGCAAGGGCCCCACCTTGCGCCAGGATCACGCCGCGATTGGCAATGTACAAAGCTTCCGCCTCGCGCCGATTGAATCGTCGTAGCGCGACCGTGACAAACAGACCACGCCCGATCGCATAGGCGCCGATGCCCCATGCGAGAAGCAGCCCGATCCCCGGCAGCAAGAGTGCCAGGACAAGCGCCAACACACTGAGCAGCAGGATGCGTCCCGCCAACGCAAGCGCATCCATGATCTCAATCAGGATGGATGATCCCCGCGCAGGTGGAAGCATGGGATAGTGGCGACATTCCACAGCATGCGCGACGCGGTCGATAAACAGTGTGGCGATCAGTGCGGCGAGCGGCAGAAACAGCCAGAGGCCCAGAAATGTCGCGCCGATCCCGCCGAGGACACCGCCGAGCCACGCCTGCCAGCCGTGCAGGGCCAGCACATGGCTCACTGACCAGCCGGCGAGAAGGTGCAGCATGACAAATGCCACCGCGGACCACGCTAGGCTCGAGAGCAACGCGCCGAGGAAGGCGCGATCGCCCAATTGGCCAATGCTGAGTATGAGTGGCGCGAATAGGCGTCGCATGGAATGACCGATCTCCGTTTGCGCGCATCTGTGCCCCGGTGTAGGCGCGTTGAGCGGCAACATACGAGGGTGGCATGGCGACGACACGGTTCGACATTCTGGGCATCGGCAACGCGATCGTCGACGTGGTCGCCCGCGCCGAGGACGGCTTTCTCAGCCGCCATGACATGCCCAAGGGGACCATGGCGCTGATCGACGCGGCAGCCGCCGAGCACCTCTATGCCGCGATGCCGCCCGGCCAGGAGAGCAGCGGCGGGTCGGCCGCCAATACCTGCGCTGTCGCCGCCGCGCTTGGCGCCCGCGTCGCCTATCTCGGCAAGGTCGCCGACGACCAGCTCGGCGCCGTCTTCGCCCACGACATGCGCGCGACCGGCGTGCACTTCCCCTCCGCCCCGCTCGCCGGCGGCGCGCCCACGGCGCGCTGCCTGATCCTGGTCACACCCGACGGCCAACGCACGATGAACACCTTCCTCGGCGCCTGCGTCAGCTTCGGTGAAGCGGATGTGGACGCAGGTTTGGTCGCCGATGCTGCCGTGACCTACCTGGAGGGCTATCTGTTCGACCCGCCGGCGGCCCAGGCGGCGTTCCGCCGGGCCGCAGCGGCGGCGCACGCGGCGGGACGCCAGGTGGCGCTGTCCCTGTCCGACCCGTTCTGCGTGAACCGCCACCGCCCCGCGTTCCGCGACCTAGTCGCCGGCCACGTCGACATCTTGTTCGCCAATGAGGCCGAAATCACCAGCCTCTACGAGACCAACACCTTTGAGGCGGCGGCCGACCAGGCGCGCCGCGACGTGGCGCTGGCGGCGCTGACCCGCAGCGAAGCCGGCAGCATCATCCTGCGCGGCGACTCGACCGTAACGGTCGCCGCGGAGCGGGCGGATGTGGTCGATACCACCGGCGCTGGCGACGCCTATGCGGCAGGTTTTCTGGCGGGCCTCACCAGCGGGCGCGATCTGGCGACCTGCGGGCGGATTGCCAGTATCGCCGCGGCCGAGGTGATCGGCCATTACGGTGCCCGTCCGATGGCGGATCTGCGGGCACGCGCCGCGGGGGTCTGACCGGCGATCCCGCATCGCCCCATGTCAGTGTTACCGGATCTGCCGGTCGCTGCGTGCCTGCCGAGCCTCGCGGCGGCACTCGCGGCGGGCCGCAATGCGGTGCTGATTGCGCCGCCGGGCGCCGGCAAGACCACACTCGTGCCACTGGCCTTGCTTGAGGCGTCCTGGCGCGGCGACGGCCGCATCCTGGTGTTGGAACCTCGCCGCCTCGCCACCCGCGCTGCTGCCGCCCGCATGGCCGCGCTGCGGGAAGAAGCGGTCGGCAACACCATTGGGTACCGCACCCGGCTTGATGGCGCGGTCTCGGCGGCCACGCGCGTTGAGGTGATCACCGAAGGGCTGCTGGTACGTCGCCTGTTGGCGGATCCTGGTCTGGACGGTGTCGCGGCCGTGCTGCTGGACGAGGTGCACGAACGGTCGATCGAATCGGATTTGGCGCTGGCGCTGTGCTGCGACCTACAGCGCGTGTTGCGGCCCGACCTGCGGCTGCTGGCGATGTCGGCGACGCCGGATGCGGCGCGGCTCGCCGAGCTGCTTGACGCCGAGGTAATCGAAAGCGCCGGGCGCATGTTTCCCGTCACCGCCACCCATCTCGCGCGCGACATCGCCCAGCCACGCGACCTGCCGGACGCGATGGCGCGCGCCGTTCGCGGCGCGCTCACTGAGCATCAGGGGGACATTCTGGCGTTCCTGCCGGGGATGGCAGAGATCCGGCGGACGCAGGCAGCGCTCGACGGATGCGGCGCGCTGGTGCTGCCGCTGCACGGCGAACTGCCGCCAGCCGCACAGGATCGCGCTTTGCGGCCGGCTGACGGCAGGCGTGTGGTGCTGGCCACATCGATCGCCGAGACGTCGCTGACGGTGCCGGGGGTTCGCATCGTGGTCGATGGGGGCTGGCGGCGCGCGCCGCGACTGGACCCGGCGACCGGTCTTACGCGGCTGACCACGGTGCGAATTTCGCGTGCGGCTGCAGACCAGCGCGCCGGCCGCGCCGGGCGAGAAGCGCCCGGCGTTGCCATTCGGCTGTGGACCCCGGCGCTGCACCGTGGGCTCGCCGCGTTCGATCGGCCGGAGATCCTGGAGGCGGAGCTGTCCTCGCTGCTGCTGGATTGCGCCGCCTGGGGGACACCGCCCAGCGCGCTGCCGTTCCTCGACCCACCGCCTGCTGGCGCGCTGGCCACGGCCGACGCGTTGTTGCGCGAGTTGGGCGCACTTGATGACGCCGGTATCACCCCGACCGGCCGTCGCATGGCCGCGCTCGGTGCTCATCCACGCTTGGCCGCGATCCTGCTGGCGGCGGAGACCGCAGAAGAACGTGCGCTGGCGGCCGATCTTACGGCGCTGCTGGAAGAACGCGATCCGCTGCGTGGGCCGGAGGTGTCGGCGGATATCACATTGCGTTTGTCCGCCATCGCAGATGGTGATCCCGCGGCGGATCGCGGTGCGTTGGCCCGGATCCGTCAGGCGGCGACGCAGTATTGCCGCCGCCTGCGCCTGCCCACAGGAACGCGTCCGGCGGGCGATCCGGGGCGGTTGCTGGCCGCGGGCTTTCCTGATCGCATCGCGCAGCGTCGCGGCGAACCGGGCAGTTTCCGCCTGTCCGGCGGCGGTGGCGGGCGCCTGCCACGGACGGACCCGCTCGCCAATGCCAAGCTGCTCGCGGTGGCGGCGCTGGAGATGCGAACCGCACCGCAAATTCGTCTGGCCGCGCCACTCGACCCGGATGCGTTACCAACTGGTCTTGCGAGCCGGGTGACGGAAAGTGTGGAGGCCGGGTTCGATCCGGTTTCCGGCAGCGTATTGGCGCGCCGCCGCCGCCGGCTCGGCGCGCTGGTGCTGTCCGACCGAATAGTGCCGGCGGATCCGGCCGCGACCGCCGCGGCCTTGGCGCGGGCTGTTGCTGCCGCCGCGCTGCAACCGCTGCCGTGGACCGACGCAGCGCGACATTTCCAGGCGCGCGTTGCCCTGCTGCGCCGCCTGGAACCTGATGATGAGTGGCCGGATGTCTCGGATGCCTCCCTCGCCACCAGCACCGACGCGTGGCTGGCCCCGCAGCTGCTGGGTATGCATCGCCTTGCCGATCTGTCACGGCTCGACATGGTCGTGCTACTGCGCGGCGCGCTTCCCTGGCACCTGTCAAACCGGTTGGATAACGAACTGCCGGAACATCTGATGCTGCCAGGCGGCCGCGCCAGCGTGGATTACATGCAGGACCCGCCGCTGATCTCGGCGCGCGCGCAAGCCTTCTACGGGCTCGATCGCAGCCCCACCCTTGCGGGTGGTCGGGTGCGTCCGTCGCTCGCCCTGCTGTCACCCGCCGGCCGGCCGATCGCGATCACCGGTGATCTGCCGAGTTTCTGGCGTGGTGGCTGGGCTGATGCACGGCGCGACATGCGTGGCCGCTATCCGAAACACGCGTGGCCGGAAGATCCCGCCAATGCTCAGTCCGGCCAGGACCGCATCCGCTGAGCGCGCCGCGCGCGCCGCTCTGACAGGCTGGTCGCGATGACTTCATTCGATGCCTGGGCACGATCGAGTTCTTCGCTCAGCCGTCCGGCGACGAGCTCTGCCTCGCCAGGATGCAGGTTGCACGGGTCCATGCAGAAATAGCCGTGCTCGATTTCATGGTCGCGCACGATCACCGGCGTCTCGCCGCTGGCCAGCCGATCCGCGAGGTCCCACGCGGTGATGTGCGCGCGCTGCGGATCGACAGATACATGCAGCCGGTCGAGCGGGTTGTTGGTTGGGTCTGGTTCCATTGTTGCCCGCACACCGGGACACCCTTCGAGGGTCCGCATCCAGACGTACAACGCCCGCGTTTCCTCTGCGCGTACCGCCGCGTGGTCGCGCCGCTCCCAGGCCTCCAGCGCCGCGATCGTTCCGGCGATGCCTTCCTTGCCGACCTTCATGCCACGGCCGATGCCGGAATTCTGCAGATAGGCGGCGCGCACCAGGTCCTTGCGACCGGCGACGACGCCGCCGGTCGGGCCGCCGAGAAACTTGTGCGACGAATACAACGCCAGATCGGCACCCGCAGCCAGGACGCCGCGCAGGTCATATTCCGATGCTGCATCGACAATGACGGGCACACCCTTGGCACGCGCCACCGCGGCGAACTCCGCCAATGGGATCATGCCGTACTGCACGACATGATGCGACACCACGTACACCGCCGCCGCCGTGCGCGCGTTGATCGCGCCATCGAGCTGATAGGCCCGTGCCGACGTGGCCTGCCCCACCGGCACCACCTTTGCGCCGGCCAGGCGGATACCCTGTTCCACCGGCGCGCCGTAGGACACCATGTGACCCGCGAGGATGACCACTTCGTCCCTCAGCCCATTTGCGTCCGGCAGCCGCTCGATCGCCGCCAGATCGTTGCCGGTCATTGCGCCAGCGACGCCGAGACTGATGGCCGCGGCACAGGATGCGGTGACGAAGCCGGCTTCCGCCGCGCACAGGCGCGCAATCACCGCGCTTGCCTTGCGCTGCAGGTCATCGATTTCGACGAACTGCGACAGGATCTCTGATATGGCTTGCACGGCCTCCGGCACCACGATGGATGCACCGAGGAATGTCATCGTGCCAGACACATTGATGACCGGGCGCACACCGAGCCGGGCGCGAATATCAGACGCAACCATATTGCAATCCCCTGCCTGCCGCGCGGCTGGCGCGGTTGCTCAACTTCTGTTTCCTCTTACAGTGCCGCGTGGGGCTGCCACTAGCGGCAACGAGCAGGGGGAACGCATGGCCGACATGACTGAACGCCGTACGCTGTTTCGGCTGGGCGGAGCCGGGCTGGCGCTGGCCGCCGCGAGCACGGTGCTGGACCCACGTCGCGCCGCCGCGCAGGCCGCTTCCACCAGCCTGCTACGGACCGTTCTCGACCGGGGTCATCTGATCGTCGGCACCGGGTCCACCAACCCGCCGTGGCACTTTGAGGATGACCAGGGGAAGCTGACCGGCATGGATATCGCGATGGCACGTATCCTGGCCAAGGGCTTGTTCGATGATGAAACGAAAGTGGACTATGTGCAGCAGGAAGCCAATGCGCGCCTGCCCAACATCACCACGGGCAAGGTCGATGTCTGCATCCAGTTCATGACGACCTCGCCGGCGCGGGCGCAGGTGATCGCGTTCTCGCGGCCGTACTATGTCGAAGGCGCGGGGCTGCTGACGGCACCGAAATCGAAATACCAGACCTACAAGGACCTGCTCGCCGCCGGCAAAAAGGTGACGGCGTCGGTGCTGCAGAATGTCGACGCCGATCTGTTGGTGCACCAGGCCCTGCCGGACGCGCAGGTCATGCAGCTCGACAGCCAGGCCAATGTGATGCAGGCAGTGACTGCCGGCCGCGCCGAGGTCGGCGTGGTCGATGCGTCCACCGTGAAATGGCTGGCGAAGAAGAACCCCGGCGACTACACCGACCCCGGCTATGCGTACGGGGCACAGCTTTATGGCGCCGGCGTGCGACAGGGCGATCCGGATTGGCTGCACTTTGTTGACACCTGCTTCAATGTCGCCATGCATGGCCACCAGCCCGAGATCTACACCGCCGCGTTCAAGGAATTCTTCGGCGATACGCCACCGGTGCAGAAGCCGGGATTTCCGCCGTTCTAAGTGATCGCGCCGCCCCGCTGCCACAGCACCGAGGCGGCCTGCGTGCGATGATATGAACTACCATCTCAACTATTATTTCATCTGGAAGTATTTCGGTCGCCTGGGCTGGGGCTTGGTTGTCAGCCTCGAACTGGCGATCGTCAGCATCCTGATCGGTTGCCTGATCGGCCTCACGCTCGCGGTGGTCTCGCATGGTGCCCGACGGCCGGTGCGGATCCTGGTCGGCGCGTATGTTGAATTTGTCCGCAACGTGCCGCTGCTGCTGCTGGTCTATCTGGTGTTCTACGGCATCCCGAGCGTTGGCGGATTCGCCTACAGCGCCACCACCAGCTTCGTCATGACCCTGTCGCTGTATGCCGGTGCCTATCTGGTTGAGGTGTTCCGCGCTGGCCTGGCTGCCATCCCGAAAGGGTTGATCGACGCCGGCCGCGCCATCGGCCTGACACCCTGGCAGCGCGTTCTGTACGTGCGCCTGCCGTCGATGTTCCGCATCGTGCTGCCATCACTGGGCAATGCGTTCATTTCGCTGTTCAAGGATACGTCGCTCGCCACCGTGCTCGCGGTGCCCGAGCTGACATTTGGCGCCAACTGGATCTACACCAACACGTTCCGCATCGTGGAGGTGTATACGGTTGTGGCGCCGATGTACCTGATCACCGGGTTCGTGCTGCTGTTCGGTCTGCGGCGGCTGGAACATCGTTTCGCGATCCGCCGCCGATGATGCTAATGCTGCATAGCCTGCCGTTCCTGTGGCAGGGCTTGCTGGTCACGCTGCATGTCTCGGCGCTGGTGGTGGTCATCTCGCTGGTTCTCGGCGTGGTCCTTGGTGTCGGGCTGAGCTTCGGACCGTGGTGGGTGGTGTGGCCTGTCCGTCTCTATAGCGACATGATTCGTGGCCTGCCGCTGCTGGTGCTGATTTACTCGGTCTACTACATGCTGCCGCTGACCGGTTGGAGCGTCCCCAGCTTCTGGGCTGCTGTCAGCGCGCTGGCGGCGTTCCAGACCGCGCATGTCATCGAGGTGACCCGCGGTGCGGTGCAATCGATCCCGCATGGTCAGCATGAGGCCGGCAAGGCCATTGGCCTCGGATTCGGCCAGCGCATGATCTATGTCGTGATGCCGCAGGCGCTGCGCCGCTTCCTGCCGCCGTGGATCAACACCGTGGTGTCCACCGTGCAGGGCAGCGCGCTGGTCTCGCTGGTCGGCATCGTCGACCTGATGTTCTCGATCCAGCAGGTGATCGGCCGCACCTTCAAGCCGATGCCGCTGTACATTCTGGGCGCGCTGATCTACTTCGCCATCAACTACGCCCTGTCGCTGACGAGCCGAGCCCTGGAGGCGCGATTTGCCTATATCCGTGAGTGACGACCCCAGCACGAATCCCCTGGTCAAGGTACGGCAGCTCACCAAGGCATTCGGCATCAATCAGGTGCTGAAGGGTGTCGATCTCGACGTGCCGAAGGGCAGTGTGGTGTCGATCATCGGTGCCAGCGGCAGCGGCAAGACCACGCTGCTGCGCTGCGTGAACCTGCTGGAGAGCTACGACGGCGGGTCGATCCAGGTGGACGGGATCGAGGTGGGTTATCGCGCCGGCGGCACGCCCCGCAGCGAGCGGGAGCTGGCTCGTATCCGCGCCGACATCGGCATGGTGTTTCAGCTCTTCAACCTGTTCCCCCACCTGACCGCGACCGAGAATGTGATGCTGGGGCTGCGCAAGGTGCGCCGCATGGCAAAGGCCGAAGCGCGCGCCACCGCCGAGCACTGGCTGGCGCGGGTTGGTCTGGACGACAAGCTGAACAGCCTGCCGATCGAGTTGTCCGGCGGACAGCAGCAGCGCGTGGGTATCGCCCGGGCCGTGGCGATGAACCCTAAGGTTCTGCTGCTCGATGAGATCACCTCGGCGCTGGACCCGGAGCTGGTGGGGGAAGTGCTGAAGGTGGTGCGGTCCCTGGCCGAGGACGGGGTGACGATGATCCTGGTGACGCATGAGATGAGCTTCGCCCGCGACGTCTCCTCCCGCGTGGTCTTCATGGATGGTGGCAAGGTGGCGGTGCAGGGCACCTCGCGCGAGGTATTTGGCGCGCTGGCCCAGCACGAACGCCTGCGCAACTTCCTGGCGCGGATCGAGTTGAAGGAGGTTTAGGCGGCGCGCCGGCCTTTTTCGGCGGATTCTTGTTGCCTCGCCCCCTGCATGCCATGTGAGGGGCATGACATTGACGTCTCACCCGCTCGCGCGGCGTGCCCATGCGGGCCTGCTGGTCCTGGTTCTGCTGGTCACGGCCTGCGCCAGCGCGCCCCAATCCGCCGTCGCGCGGGGCGCGCCGGGGAGCTTTGCCCCATTGGTCAAGCAGGTGCTGCCGACGGTGGTGAACATCGCCGTGACCGCGACGGTCAGCGGCAAGGAGTTGTTGAGCCAGGTGCCGCCGGAGCTGCGCGACACGCCGCTGGGACGGGAGCTGCGGCGCAAGTTCGGTGACTCAAGCACACAGACGACCAGCGCTGGGTCCGGCTTCATCATCGACCCGTCGGGCGTCATCGTGACCAACCGGCACGTGATTGAGCCTGCCGATCATATCCGCGTGGCACTCAGCGACGGGACCGAGCTACCCGCCCGGGTAATCGGGAGCGATGAGCTCACCGATGTTGCGGTGATCCAGGTGACGGCGCCGCATCCGCTGCCCGCGGCGCCCTGGGGCGATTCGCGTGCGGTCGAGGTGGGCGACTGGATTCTCGCCGCCGGCAACCCATTCGGATTGGGCGGATCTGTGACGGCCGGCATCGTCTCGGCGCGCGGCCGAGACCTGGGCGATGGTCCGTTTGACAGCTTCCTGCAGCTCGACGCGCCGATCAATCCGGGCAATTCTGGCGGGCCGGCCTTCGACATGGCCGGCCAGGTGGTCGGGATGACCACGGCGATCGTCTCACCGTCCGGCGGTTCGGTCGGAATCGGCTTTGCCATCCCCAGTGAGATCATCCGGCCGATCGTCGCCGAGCTGCGGGCGAAGGGTCACATCGATCGTGGTTGGCTCGGTGTCGCGCTGCGCGATACGGAAGACAAGAACCATGAGGCAACCGGCGTGGTGATCGCCGATGTCGAGCCCGACAGTCCGGCCCAACACGGCGGCCTGCGCAGTGGCGATGTCGTGCTGGCCGTGAACAATGAACCGGTGGACAGCAGTCGCGCTGTTGTCCGTGCTGTCGCTGCCGTGCCGCCGGGTGGGTCGGTGCGGGTGCATGTGCGCCGGCAGGCGCGCGAACTGGATATCCCGATTATAGTCGGGCGTCGGCCGGAGAACCAATAACTCACGTCGTAGAGTGAGTGAGGCTAAGGGAGCTCGACATGCGCATTCTGGTGGTGGAAGACGACAAAGACGTGGCTGGATTTGTCGTGCGCGGGCTGAAGGAAGCGGGGCACGTGGTCGAACAGGCCGACAATGGTCGCGATGGATTGTTCATGGCGGCGAGCGAGGCGTTTGACGCGGTGATCCTCGATCGCATGCTGCCGGGCGGGATCGATGGGCTGCGCATTCTGGAAACGCTGCGCACGCAGAAGAATACTGTTCCGGTCATGATCCTGTCGGCGCTGGCCGATGTGGATGAGCGCGTGCGCGGGCTGAAGGCGGGTGGCGATGACTACCTAACCAAGCCCTTCGCGTTCGCCGAGCTGCTGGCGCGCGTGGAGGCCTTGGCCCGGCGCGGTAAGGGCGAAGGGCCGGTGACCAAGCTCAAGGTCGAAGACCTGGAGCTGGATCTCCTGTCACGGCAGGTGAAGCGCGCTGGGCAGAAGATTGATCTGCAGCCACGTGAGTTTCGCTTGCTGGAATACCTGATGCGCCACGCGGGGCAGGTGGTGACCCGCACCATGCTACTGGAAGGCGTGTGGGATTATCATTTCGATCCCCAGACGAACGTGATCGACGTGCATGTCTCGCGTCTGCGCCAGAAGGTGGACAAGCCGTTTCCGATGGCGCTGATCCATACCGTGCGGAATGCGGGCTACATGCTGCGTGCCGAGGACGGCTGAGGCGGGCCGCTTGAACGACCTGGCGCTGGCGGTACCGGCGGAGGCGACCCGGCATAGTGGTCCGGCGGAGGAACGGCGCGTTCTGCCGCGGACGCCGGACCTGCTGCATTCCGCTGGTTTCCGTTTTGCTATGGTCTACGCAGTGCTGCTCGCGCTGAGCGCCGCGGCGTTGGCGCTGTATCTGTGGTGGGCAACCGCGGGATTGCTCGATCGGCAGACCGAAGCGGCGATTCGGGCCGACGCGCAGGGCCTGTCCGAGCGGTGGAACGAGGGTGGGCTGCCGGCGCTGGTGATCACCATTCGCGAGCGGCTTGAGCAGAACGTCGATGACGACGCGATCTATCTGCTGGTCGATCCTGATATGCAACAGATCACCGGCAATCTGCGCAGTTGGCCGGATCCGGTGCGGCGGCCGGATGTGCTGTATGAGCTTGCCGTGGTGCGCGCAGGCGCGCCGACGTTGGCCCAGGTGCAGCGTTATGACCTGCCGGGTGGCTACCATCTGTTGATCGGCCGCGACGTGCAGGGGCGTGCCAAGCTGCGGCAGTTGCTGACCGATGCGCTGCTATGGGGACTGATCGTGGTCGCGGTGATGGCGCTCGCCGGCGCGTTCATCGTGCGCAGCCTGTTCCGTCGCACGCTGGCCAATGTCTCGGCGACCGCTGCGGCGATATCGGCGGGGGATTTCAGCCGACGTGTGCGGGTGTCCGGGCGGGGCGACGAGTTCGATCAGCTCGCCGAAACGATCAACGATATGCTGGATCGTATCGGCCGACTGATGGAGGGTGTGCGCGAGGTGTCGAATGCGATCGCGCATGATCTGCGCACGCCGATCACGCGTGCGCGCACGCGGCTGGAGGATGCCGCGCTCCATGCGACGACGCCGGACGCGCTGCACGCGGCGATCGAACGCGCGACGGACGATCTGGACGGCATCGTCGCGGTGTTCCACGCCCTGCTGCGGATTTCCGAGATCGAGGCGGGATCGCGCCGGTCGGCGTTCACGCGGGTCGATCTGGGCGCGATCCTGGCGGACACCGCCGAGCTGTATGAGCCGGTGGCCGAAGAAAAGGGGCTGCATCTGGCGGTCGAGGTGCCGGGCGGTCTGGCGGTCACTGGCGATCCCGACATGTTGCGCCAGGCGGTGACCAACCTGACCGACAATGCGGTGAAATTCTCCCCGTCCGGCGGGATCGTGCGGCTGTTCGCAGCCGCGGTGCCGGCCGGGGTGGAGATTGCTGTCCAGGACGAGGGGCCGGGCATTCCGCCAGAGGACCTCGCGCGGGCGACGGAGCGCTTCTTCCGGGGCGAGGCGGCGCGCAGCACGCCGGGTTCCGGGCTTGGGCTCGCCTTGGTGCAGGCGGTGGCCCACCTGCACGGGGGCACGCTGCGGCTCGACGCGCTGGACCCGGGCCTGCGGGCGACGCTGTGCCTGCCGGCGGGGGGATAGGGTTCCGTCGCAGGTCCCTAACACGCTTGTCATGTAACCCCCACGGCGGCGAGAGCGCGCTGTTGGCACACTCTCCAACATGCTTGTTGAACGAACCCTGGCGCGCTGTGCCACCCTGGGCATGTTGCTGGCCTCGGTTCCGTTCGCCCTCTCGGCGGCGGGCGATGGCCCGCCGGTGGTAGTGACCACGGACACGCCGGAATACTGCCACCGGTTGATCGATCGGATCAGCGAGCTGATTGAATCGGTATCACAACCACCGCCGGTGACCGTGAGTTCACTGTCGAGTGAGGGGCAGCGGCTATGTGACGAGGGGCATACGCGTCCGGGGATTTTGCGGCTGCGCCGGGCGCTGATGCTGCTGGAACAGGAGACGCAGTCGCCCTGAGGGGAGCTGTCATGGCGCGGCGCGGCGGGAGAAATGGCCGCCGTGTTACCGCTCGGCGACGAATCGTTCCAGCCAGTGAATGGTGTAGTCGCCGGCCTGGAATGAGGGGTCTTCGACAATTCGTTGATGCAGGGGGATCGTGGTCTGGATGCCGCTGACCGCGAATTCGCCCAGGGCGCGCCGTAGGCGGCTGATCGCCTCGGCGCGGTTCGGCGCGTAGACGATGAGCTTGGCCACCATGCTGTCGTAATACGGTGGCACGAAGTAGCCGGCGTAGAGGGCCGAATCGACACGTACGCCAAGACCGCCGGGGGCATGGAAGGCGGTGATGCGGCCTGGGGTTGGTATGAAGGTCGTGGGGTCTTCGGCGGTGATACGGCATTCGATCGCGTGGCCGCTGAAGCTGATGTCGGATTGGCCGTAGCCCAGGGGCGCGCCATCAGCGATGCGGATCTGCTCGCGCACCAGGTCGACGCCACAGACCATTTCGGTGACGGGATGTTCGACCTGCAGGCGGGTGTTCATTTCGATGAAGGCGAACTGGCCGTCCTGGTAGAGGAATTCGAGCGTGCCGGCGTTGCGGTAGCCGATCTTGCGCAGCGCCTGGGTCGCGACCTGGCCCAGGGCATCGCGGGCGGCGGCGGTCAGGGCCGGCGAGCCGGCTTCCTCCAGCAGCTTCTGATGGCGGCGCTGCAACGAGCAATCGCGCTCGCCGAAATGCACCACGTTGCCATGCGCGTCGGCAAAGATCTGCAACTCGATATGGCGCGGCCTATCGAGATATTTTTCGATGTAGACAGCATCGTTGCCAAAGGCGGTGCGGGCTTCGGTGCGGGCCAGGCTGAAGGCTTCTTCCAGTTCCGTGGCGCGCCGCGCGACCTTCATGCCGCGTCCACCGCCACCCGCCGCCGCCTTGATCAGCACTGGATAGCCGATGTGATCCGCAACCTTGCGCGCCGTGGCCAGGTCCGGCACGGCACCGTCGGACCCCGGCACCAGCGGCACGCCCAGCTCCATCATCGTCGTTTTGGCGGCGATCTTGTCGCCCATGATGCGGATGTGTTGTGCAGCCGGACCAATGAAGGTCAGGCCGTGGGCTTCCACCATCTCGGCGAAGTTGGCGTTCTCCGACAGGAAGCCATAGCCCGGGTGCAGCGCGTCGGCGCCAGTGATCTCCGCGGCTGACAGGATGGCGGGGATGTTGAGGTAGCTGTCCTTCGCCGGCGGCGGGCCGATGCACACGCTTTCATCCGCCAGGCGAACGTGCATGGCCTCGGAATCGGCGGTGGAATGCACTGCAACGGTCGGAATTCCGAGTTCGCGGCAGGCGCGTTGGATGCGAAGCGCTATCTCGCCGCGATTGGCGATGAGGATCTTCTGGAACAAGGCATCATTCCAGGATCATCAATGCCTCGCCGTACTCCACCGGCGAGCCAGAGCTGATCAGGATGCGCGCCACTGCGCCGGCTTTGGGCGCCTTGATCTGGTTGAAGGTCTTCATCGCCTCGATCAACAGCAGCGTCTGGCCCGCGGCGACAGACTGGCCGAGCGCGACGAAGGGTGGTGCACCAGGCTCGGGCGACAGGTAGGCGACACCGACCATTGGGCTGTTGACGGCGCCCGGATGTTGTGCGGCATCGACGGCGGGTGCCGGCACGGCGGTGGCCGGTGTGGTCACCAAGGCGACGGGCGCCGGCGCGGACACTGTGGCCCCGGCTGGCGCGCCGCGCACCACGCGGATGCGGCTGTCGCGCTCGGCCAGCTCGATCTCGGTCAGGCCGGTTTCGGTCAGCAGGGCAGCCAGCGCGCGAATCGCGTCCGGATCAAAAGGAATGCGGCTCATGCGGGACCCCTCACGCGCGGTGCTGCAGGATGTCAGCCAGCGCGGTCAGCGCCAGGGCATAACCCTGGATGCCGCAGCCGCAGATCACCCCGCTTGCCGCCTTCGAGACATAGGAGTGATGGCGGAATTCGTCGCGGCGGTGGATGTTGGAGATGTGCACCTCCATCACTGGTAGTTCGACGGCCAGCAGGGCGTCGAGGATGGCGATGGAGGTGTGGCTGTAGGCGCCGGGGTTGATCACGATGCCGGCGGCGCGGCCGCGGCATTCCTGGATCCAGGTGACGAGCTCGCCTTCGTGGTTGGATTGGCGGCAGTCGATGGCGAGGCCAAGCGCCTCGGCGGCCTCGGCGCAGACCTGTTCGACGTCGTCGAGCGTGTCGGAGCCGTAGATGTGCGGCTGGCGCAGCCCGAGCATGTTCAGGTTCGGGCCGTTCAGCACCACAACGAGCGGCGCGGTGGCGGACTGGGACATGGGGCGGGCCGTAGCATAGGGGCGCGCGCCGGTCCAATTGCGGAGCTGGTGCGGGTTTCTCGCGCGGACCCGCCATTGACGTCGTGCGAAGCGTGCCCGCGCCGCGGTGTCGGCGGTCGGGTCGACTGCATCGGGTCAGGACGCCGATTGTCTGGGCTGTTGCACCAACGATAGTCGGCTAGCTGCCAACGGAGCCGGGGACTGTTCGTGCCGGCCCACGGCAGGCCAGTCCTCAGCAATCCCGCAGGCGGACATTTCTCAATAGATGCACATCAACGTCGCAGACCCAGGAGCGATATTCATGGTAACGCATCCGATATATGATGGCACCGTGATGGCCCGTCCGCGGTATCGCACAAATCGAGTTGGCCGATTTTTCTCTTGGACCACCTTGCACGGCCAGATGAATGCAACCGGTCGATATCAAAGGGAGAGCAACAGTGGTGCACACCAAACGATCGCTCGTTGTTACGCTGCCGATGCTGCTGGTGGCTTCATTCATCGATATGCAAGCAGCCCACGCTGCCTCGGCCCGAGAGATTGATCGCGGCGCGAATAAGGCGCTATCGACGCTGTATGCGGCGTAACCGAAGGCGCGCGATCTCGCCCGGCCTGCCAAGGCGATCCTGGTGTTTCCCACAATCATCAAGGCTGGCCTGCTGATTGGCGGGCAAAGCGGCGATGGGTGTTTGCGGGTCGGGAGCCAAACGGTTGGCTACTACAACATCGCGGCGGCGTCACTCGGCTTGCAGGCCGGGGTGCAGAGTTTTGGCTACGCATTGTTCTTCATGACCGAGTCCGCATTGAGGTATCTGTCCAACAGTGACGGGTGGGCGATCGGTTCGGGGCCAAGCGTGGTCGTGCTCGACAAAGGGACGGCGGCGAGCATGACCTCGACGACGTTGTCACAGGATGTCTATACGATGCCATTTGCCCAGTATGGTGTGATGGCGGGACTCGGACTGGAGGGATCGAAGATCACACGCATCAATCCTGGTCCGTGACTGCGCGGCTGTTAGGTCGGTGCGCCAAGTGGCCGATATGACCGGACCTGACGATAGTGCACCAAGCCGACGGTGGCGGCGCCCCACACGTTTCATCGCGTGAGGTTCGTCACGCTTTGCCCGCGACCTTGTTTTTCGCCACGGGCTTCAATCTTATTGTGTTCACGCAGCACCTGATTCTATCGGAGTACTTGATCCGGTCCGTGGGCCTCCTCGCCGCCACGGCCGGAGCATTGATCGTTGGCAAGGCCGTGCTGATCACGGACAGGCTGACGTTTTTGCGCGGTTCCGATAACGCGCCTCTGACCCAGCCGATCCTGTTCAAGACAACCATCTATCGGGCGGTGGTGTTTGTCGTTCGGCTTATCGAGATCACCATCCGCTTCACCGTCGTGCAACCAGTGTCGGGTGGATTTGCCTCGACCCTGGCGACCCATTTCGCCTGGCACCGGTTTCTCTTCGTGCAGATTTGGATCCTGGTACCGTTCCCGATCTACACGACGGCGTTGGAGCTCAATGTCCTGTTCGGCGATGGGGAAGCGTACCGGCTGCTGTTTACCCGCCGCTCATCGGAGCTCAAGCAGACACGCCGACAGAGAATCCGCGCGCTTGTCCGCGTGGCGCGCCTCAGTGAACGTCATACGCTTGCCGAGCTGGCGGATCCGACCAGCGCGCCGTATCGGATCATCGTGATGCTGATCTCACAGTTGGCGCAAGACCACGCGGCACGTCAGCGGGGCCCTGATGGCGTGGCGTCGCGCAATCTGGCGAAGCCTCAGGGCTGAACTTGCAGATGGATGCCATGGGCAGTCAGGCCGGGCAAGAAATCCGCAAGCCCGGTCAGCACACTAACCGCCATCGGCAGAAACGCCGACAGGCGCGTGATGACGCGCGTCTCTGCCGCGCCAGCCCATTGCGAAAACGCCGCGGCGCGCGAATAGGCGGCGTAGATCGCCAGCGAGACCAGCGTGGCAACCCGCAGTGACGCCAGAGCGGCCACAACGTCTTCGCGCATACCTCCGCTGCGGTTGGCGTCCAATGCGGTGGCCGCGGCAATCGATCCTGGTCCCATCATCTCGGCCAGGCGATCAGCGCGGCATGAGCGCGGTGACGCCGCATGTCGGTCGGCGTGTCGTGTGGCTCCAATCGACCAGCGCGATCACCCGTGCGGTTTGCTGACCCAGTTGTAGACCGCGCCTCCCGCCATCAGCACTGATGTGCCCAGAAACACCGCGCGCATGCCGAAATGACCGCCCAGGAAGCCGCCAGCCAACGGTCCGGCGACCTGCCCGGCGTATTGCGATGATGTCGAGTAGCCCAGCATGTTGCCGGCCACACTGTCGGGTACACTATGGCGGATCACGGCGGCGATGCAGGGCAGTAGCCCGCCGAGCGACAGGCCCATCAGGAAGCGCAGGAAGATCAGTTGCCAGCCGGCGGTGACGAACGCCTGCGGGATCAACACTAACGCGGACACCGCCAGGCAGCCAGTGATCACGTTCCAATGGCCGATCTTGTCCGCCAGCTTGCCCAGCCGTGAGGCCGACAGGATGCTGCCCAGCGCAGCTGCCGCCATCACCAGGCCGGCGACCATCGTCACCTGACTGGCGTTGTGCACCAGCGTCTGCACGTAGACGGTGATGATTGGTTCGATCGACATGTTGGCCAGCATCAGCAGGCAGCCGGTGACCAGCATAGCGAGCAACGGGCCTTTGTCCGGCACGGCGCCCAGGCCACCACGCGGGCGGCCTTTGTGTGGGCTGGGTGCACGCCGCTCCTCCTTGATCAGGAAGGTGGTTGCCAGGAACGTCACGAAGATCACCGCACCGGCGGCGAAGAAGGTCGCACGGATGCCAATCAACGGTGGCAGGAAGCCGCCGATCAGCGGGCCGGCCAGGTTGCCCGCCATGATACCGGAGGACAGCATGCCCAGCGCCCAACCGGAGCGCGCCTTCGGCGTCTGGGTTGCCACCAGGACAGTGGAACCGGAAGCGTAACCACCTAAGAAACCCGCCAACAGGCGCAGCGCGACGAGCTGCCAGACATTCTGCGACAGGCCGATCAGCGCCATCGCCACCGCCATACCCAGGCTGGCGCGGATCAGCATCAGCTTGCGGCCATAAAGGTCCGCCATGCGGCCCCATAGCGGGGCGCACAGCGCGGCGGTGAAGAACGTCGCGCCATAGGCGGCACCCGACCATTCCGCGATCGCAGCGTGATCATGCACGCCGAGCTGCTCGACGAACAGTGGCAGGAACGGCAGCAGCAACGTCATCGCGACGATGGTGGTGAAACAGCCGCCGACGCAGACGCTCAGATTGCGCTGCCAGTGCGCGGAAGCCAGGTCCAGGTCGATGGTAGCGGGCGCGGCGACGGCGTCGGCTTTGGCGCTCATGCGGCGACGTGCCCGGTGATGGCGAAGCCGCGGGCGCGCAGGCC
The DNA here is from genome assembly GCA_035486355.1 of Acetobacteraceae bacterium. Taxonomy (GTDB): domain Bacteria; phylum Pseudomonadota; class Alphaproteobacteria; order Acetobacterales; family Acetobacteraceae; genus Palsa-883. The sequence goes on along the minus strand of DATHNE010000034.1, from coordinate 55,366 downwards.
ACGGCGGTCCTCGCTGAGGGAGTGCAGCAGCCGATCGCGGGTGGCGCGCACATGCGTCGCGGCTTCCTGTGCCGCCGCGTCCGGCTGGCGGCGGCGGATCAGGTCGAGGATGCGACGATGTTCGGCAAAGGCTTGCACGCGTGAGGCTTCGGTGAGGACCTCCAGCCAGCGGGCGCGGGCCAGGCGCGTCATCACGCCGCGGATCGCCTTCAGCAGGAAGTCGTTACCGGACAGGCGTGCCAACTCGACATGGAAGTCGGTGCCAACCTGGTGCCAGGCCTCGCGCGGCACGTCGGGGCGGCAAGAATCCAGTAGGGCGACGACGGTTTCGAGGTCACTGTCGGTCGCGCGTTCGCAGGCCAGTCGGACGGCGGTGGTGTCCAGCGGCTCCCGGAATTCGGCCAGGGCGGCGATTTCGCCGAGGTCGATCGGGGCGACTATCCAGTTGCGGCCGTCGCGGCGAATGAGGTCTTCGGCTTCCAGCCGCAGCAGGGCGGCGCGGACCGGGGTGCGGGAGCCTTGGAAGCGGGCTTCCAGCCAACGCTCGGTCAGGCGCTCGCCGGGGCCGAGGTCGAGCGCGAGGATCATTTCGCGTAACTGATCGTGGATCTGCAGCATCTGCGACATGACAATACCAGTATGGGATCCCGGAGTGGTATCCCTAATCGGATCGCGGTGCTTGAGCAAGAGGCAGACCGATGTTGGTGTCTGTCCTACGCCGTCTGAAACGGTCATCGGCGGGCCTGTCCCGGCCATCGACGCCCGCACATTGCCGCGATAGATTGCCGGGACAGGCCCGGCCTCGACGCGCGGGTGATGCGCAAGGGGCACCCGTGACCCGATCAGTGGCTCAGCATGCCTCCGCTGAACAGCAAGGCCAATCCGAGAAGCGACATCCGAGAAGCAGGCCGCGAACCGCAAACAGCCCGATGAAACGCGCCAATTCGACCGGCCTTGGGCCCCGTATTCCCGCTCGATGGGAGCGGCGAACGCCGGTGCCGGGACGATGGGCCGCACGATGGGCGGATCGACGCGAGGTGGCTTGGGATTGCGACAGTCAGCGTCAGACTCGGCACGAGGTAGCCGGAACTGCCGCCCGCTACCGCGGCCAGTGCGACGCCATGGTCGGGGCTTATCATCAGGTCAATGAACATCACCAAGACGGTCGCAGCCAGCAGTTCACTGCGGCCCTCGAGCGGTGGCACGTTCGGCAACGTGCGAGCGTCGCGGCCAGCGAGATTGATCGCCAGCAGCGTGAACAGCGTGCCGCCAACCAGCTGCAGCCCGGGCCCTGCCAACACACTGCCGGCCACCAGCACAACACGCAAGACAACGGCGCCCAGCGTGCCCAGCAGCAGCACGACGCGCAGCCGGCGTGGCGGCAGCGTGCGGCAGACAAGTGCGAGCACCAACGCGTTGTCACCTGCCAGCAGCAGGTCGATCGGCGCGATCGCCAGCGGTTTGCCAAGACGATTGGGCAGGCCGAGGAGACTCACTGCAGGCCCATCAACGCGGCATACAGGCCCAGCGCGCCGGTTAGCCCGAACACGATCGCCACCGCGGCACCGTACCCCCCCTGGGGCCGCAACTCCGTTGGCAGCTCACGCCGCGCCGCGCGATATAGGAACACCAGCACGATCGGCAGCAGCAGCGCGTTCAACACACCGGCGCCGACGGCGAGGCGCACCAGGCTCATTCCGGACCCGACCAATGCCGCACCGGCCAGCAGGACAACAGTGAACACGCCGTAGAACCAAGGTGCCCGTATCGGACTCTCGCTGAGCGAATGGCGCAGGCCCAGCACCTCACCGAACGCCCAGGCCACTGTCAGACAGACCACAATGGCGGCGACCAACGCCCCGCCCGTCAGCCCCAGTGCGAACACCAGATGCCCCGCGACGGGTCCGGCCGCGAGGCTGAACGCGTCCGCGATGTCGCCCACACGGTCGAGTACATGGCCGGCCAGACCACCCGCAAACGCGGCCGCCGCGGCGATCACCACGGCGGCGGTCACGACCTGGCACAGCACCGCGCCGGCCAGGGTTTCAATCCGTGCCGCCGCCAGGTGTGCGCGGGTCAGTCGTTTATCGACGCTCGCTGATTGCTGATAGAAAATTGCCCAGGGAATCACACAGGTCCCCAGATTGGCCGCGAGTAGATAGAGATAGCCACGCGCGTGCCACGGCACCTGCACCGCCTGCGCCACTAGCTCCGCGACATCCGGCCGCGCCAGCCATGCCAGCACAATGAAGCTCAGCTCGCACAGGCCGACCACAATCGCGATGCGTTCGATCGACCGATAGCTGCCAGTCCAGACCACGAGCAGCAGGCCCGCCGTTGCCAGTGCCACGGACTGCCAGGCCGGGATGCCGAACAGCTCCCCGACGCCGGCGATGCCGCTGAGTTCGGTCACCAGTGCGCCAATGCAACTCACGGTTAGGGTCGCGAGCAGTAGGCCTGCCGGCCATCTCCCCGACCGCCGCAGCACCAGTTCCGCCAGCCCTTGCCGTGTCGCCAAACCCAGCCGTGCCGCCAGCTCCTGCGCCATGAACAGAGCCGGGATCAGCAGGAACTGCGGCAGCACCAGACGATAGCCCCACTCGGCCCCGCCCTGCGCGGCGGCGATGACGCTGCCGGCCTCGGTGTCGGCCAGCATCACCACCAGCCCGGGGCCGATGGTGAAGGCCAGTTGCTGCCAGGTGATGCGAGGCGGAAAGCGTGCCATTGCGCTGTCGCCGTCCATCCGGGGTGACGCCGTCATGGTTTCGATGGCGGAAGCGGCCCGTACGGCGCCCCGGTATTGAAATAGCGCAGCAGCTCCAACTCTGGCGAGAGCACCAGCGGCGGCCCGGCGTCCGCCATCGCGTGCCGGTAGGTCTGCATGGCGCGATAGAAGGCATCGACGCGCGGGTCATGGCTGAACGCGTCAGCAAACCGCTGGCGGACGGCGGCATCGCCCTGGCTGCGCGAGACCCGCACCTGGAGCTGCCCTCGGCGAGGCTGACAATGCGCTCGCGATCCGCCTTGGGCTGGATCTCCTGCGCCCATGCGAAGCCCTGGGCGCGCAGCTCCTTCGCCTCGCGCCGCCGTTCAGAGGTCATGCGATCATAGATCGTCTGACTGGTCTCGGGCGGCAGGTCGGCGCGGCGAATGCGGACATCCATCACCACGATGCCGAGCGGCGTCGGCAACGTAGCGGCAAATGTCGCCCATGACCGCATCACGCTGCGGCTTCGTTGCGCGCGCGGACCCGCTCGGCGCGGGCACGCTGCGCGTCGTTGAAGGCATCGGTCACCTCGGCCGGCGGATCGACCCGCTGCAACGGCACCTGGATGACCAGGATGCCCGCGCCCTGGGCGTCGCGCAGGCGCTGCCGCTCGTCCTGCGCATCGGTGGCGATCTGCTGCGGGCGGTCGGGTAGCGCGGCCTGGATCGGGTTGCGGCCGATCACTCCGCGCACCGCGATTTCGGCGGCCATGCGAACCATGCCCTCGACAGCCCGGACGGGGAACAGCACGGCACCGACGGCCTAGATCTTCCACAGGACATAATAATCCGCTTCAATAATGTTTTCGTCGCCCGTCAGCATGCGGCTGGCACCACTGCCGGCGCCCCCGATGGCACGGCGTAGCGCGTTGACGTCGGCCACCTTCGGCAGCAGCACGGCGCTGATCGGATAGGGCCGCCGGTGCTGCAGGCCGGGTGGTTCGGTGCTGACCCAGCGGCGGAAGCGCAGCACGACGCCTGTTCGTCGGGGCGCACCATGAAGATGCCGGAGGCCGCCCAGGCCAGACGGCCGAAGGCCACCAGCAACAAGATGCCGCGCCCCCCAAGCGTGGCAGGCGTAGCATGGCCGCCAACCGTCCGCCGGCAAAGTCGCGAGGACATCCGAGAACGGCGGAATCGGGTCGTTCGGGGGCGAAAGATCGCTGATATTGCCGTCGAGCAGGGCCGGATCGCCTCACGCGGTACCGTTCCATGGCAGCGCGGCCCGCATTGTCGCATTGGCCTAGGTCGACCAGCCCCGACTGTCATTTCGGTTGCCTCTGCGGGCCGCAGCACCTGAACGCACCTCGCATCCCAATTCACCCGCGGCCGGACGTGCCTTCCCCCTCTGTGGCAAAGCCTTGCCGGACACGCTGCAGCAACGTCATGAACGTCGCGAGATCCTCCGCCGGCAGTGCGGCAAACGCCGCGCGCAAGCGTCCGCGATTCGCTTCGGTGGCCTTTTCGATGGCCGCCTCGCCCTTGGAGGTCAGGGTCGCGAGCTGATTGCGACGGTCTTCCTTGCCCGCCACGGAGCGCACCAGCCCGTCGCGCTCCAGCGCAGCCATCAGCCCGGATATTGTCGCGCGCGTAACCCCCAGCGCCGCCACGACGTCCTTGTGCGGCAGACCTTGCCCCGAAGCTGCCCATAACCGCATCAAGATCTGAAAGCGCGCTGGCGACCCCGCGGTGCCCGCCATCCATTCCGTCACGGCATTCTCTGCCTGCTGCGCGGTGACACGCAGCGCGAACACGGCCTGCAGCGCCAGCAGCTCCCGCTCCGACAACCGCTTGCGAAGAACCTCCATCACCGCCTGGGGCGGCTTGAGAGGCAGCGACGAGGATGCCGGACGTTTCATGGCGGTTTCCGTCAACCCACGCGGCAGCAGGGCGATCTGTATGGGCCCTAACTATTTGCGTGTCAACGCGTTTCGCCATGCGACCGGACGCCGGGTCGCCACCGATCAAGGTGCCGTGAGCAGGATTGATTTGGTTAGCGTCCTAACATAATTTGTATGGCACCAAACAAACTGAAGTGCGCGTCATGACCTATCAAGAACATGATGAGGCCGTCGAGACCCTGCCATGCTCGGACCCCGTGGACCTTCCGGATGGCCGCAGGTCCGTGCCGCCAAGGCGGCTGGCTGAAGCACGGGATCCGGTGCTGCAGGAGGATCTCCCGCGTCCCCGCCTTCCGGCCGACGCACCCGTGCCGCCCGCAATTGGACGCCGGGCGCCCGGCGCCCGGCGTCGCGTGATCATGTCGCTGGGCCTGCTGCTGGCTGCCACCGCGTTGCCCGGCGGCTGGCTCTACCTGGACAACGCCGGGCATTTCGAAACGACGGATGACGCCTTCATCGCGGCACGCCAGTACTCCATCGCACCAAAAGTCGCCGGCTACATCACCGCCGTTCCGGTCACCGACAACGAGCACGTCGTCACCGGCCAGGTGATCGCCCGCATCGATGAGCGCGATTACCGCGTCGCGTTGGCGCAGGCGGCGGCCCAGGTGGCCGCGGCGCAGGCGAACATCGAGAACATCGCCGCGCAGACCGCAGTCCAGCAGGCGCAGGTGGCCCAGGCGAGCTCGCAGATCGAACAGGCCCGCGCCAGCCTGACCTTCGATCAGCAGCAGGAAGCCCGCTACCACGACCTGGCCCGCACCGGTGCCGGAACGGTCCAGAGTGCCCAGCAATGGCTGTCACAGCGCCAACAGCAAGAGGCGGCCGTGCGCTCTAGCGAAGCCGCGCTCACCGCCGCGGTGCGCCAGCTCGCGGCGCTCAAGGCGCAGCACGACAGTGCCGAGGCTGCGTTGCAACAGGCTGTCGCGCAGCACGACCAAGCCAGGCTCAACCTCTCCTACACCACGGTGACCGCCGCCGAACCCGGGCGCATCGTTCAGCTTTCGGCGGGCGTCGGCGCATACGCTTCCGTTGGCACCGGCCTCGCGATGTTCGTGCCGGACGACATCTGGGTTACCGCCAACTTCAAGGAGACGCAGCTCGACCACATGCGTCCTGGCCAGCGCGCGGCCATCGATCTCGATGCCTACCCGGACCGCAGCTTCCGCGGCCACGTCGCCAGCGTACAGCCCGGCTCCGGCACCGCGTTCTCCCTGCTGCCCGCCGAGAACGCGACCGGCAACTACGTCAAGATCGTGCAGCGTGTCCCGGTGAAGATCATCATCGACAATCCGCCGGCCGATGTCGCGCTTGGCCCAGGCATGTCGGTGGAACCCACCGTGCGGATCAATCCGGCTCCGTCACTGCTTGAGCGGCTGGAGGCGCGGCTGTGAGCGCCGCCACCGCCCGCCCCAGCCTGGCGCCAAACCCATGGCTGATTGCCCTGGTGGTTGCGCTGGCGAGCTTCATGGAAGTGCTGGACACCACCATCGCCAATGTCGCGCTGAACTACATCGCCGGCGGCCTTGGGGTCAGCGAGGACGAGGCCTCTTGGGTGGTGACGACCTATCTGGTCGCCAACGCCATCATCGTGACGTCCACCGGCTTTCTTGCCCGGATGCTCGGCCGCAAGACCTTCTTCATGATCTGCCTCGGCTTGTTCACCATCAGCTCCGTGCTATGCGGGTTTGCCTGGAACCTGGATTCCTTGTTGCTGTTCCGGATTATGCAGGGGCTGGGTGGCGGCGGCATGGTGCCGGTTGCTCAGTCCATCCTGGCCGACGCCTTCCCGCCGGAGAAGCGCAGCCAGGGCTTCGCGCTGTTCGGCGTCGCCGTCGTGGTGGCGCCTGCGGTCGGCCCGACGCTCGGTGGCTGGCTGTCCGACAACTGGTCCTGGCATTGGTGTTTCCTGATCAACGGCCCTGTTGGCGTATTCGCCCTCGGCGCGATCATGGCGGTGTTGCGCGAGCCCGCGGGCGCGGCGGCGGAACGCCGCCGGCAGCGCCAGCGGGGCGCGGCATTCGATTGGATTGGCTTCGCACTGGTCGCCACCTTCCTTGGCACCCTGGAGCTCATGCTCGACCGCGGGCTGGACGATGACTGGTTCGGCTCGTCCTTCATCGTCCATGCCTTCGTGGTCTGCGTGCTGGCCTTTGCGCTGATGATCCCGTGGGAACTCACCCACCGCAATCCGACCGTCGATCTTCGCATGGTGGTCAGCCGGCAGTTCAGCGCCTGCTTCGTGGTGATGCTGGCAACCGGCGCCATCCTGATCTCCACCACGCAGTATCTGCCACAGCTGGTGCAGAATGATTTCGGCTACACCGCGACCTGGTCTGGCCTGATGCTGTCGCCAGGCGGCCTGGTGACGATGTTGATGATGTTCGTCGTTGGCCGCCTGTCGACGAAGATCCAACCCAAATACCTGATCACCATTGGCGCGCTGATCATGGCGCTGGCGATGTACCAACTCACCAATGTCTACAGCGATCTCGGCTTCTGGTTCTTCGCCAAATCGCGGATGCTGCAGGGCGTCGCGCTGCCCTTGATCTTCCTGCCGATCACCGCCGCGTCGTATGACGGATTGCCGCCCGGCAAGACCGACCAGGCCTCGGCCTTGCTGAACGCCGCGCGCAATACGGGTGGATCGATCGGCGCCTCGCTTGTGTCAAATGTGCTAACACATCGCGAGCAGTTCCATCAGAGCCGGCTGATCGAGCATGCGATCCCATCCAGCGTGCCGTATCAGACCACGCTGCAGCAGGTGACGCACTACTTTGTCACCCAGGGCAGCGCGCTGATCGACGCGCATCAGCAGGCGCTGCAATGGATCGGCCAGCAGGTGCAGATGCAGGCGTCGCTGCTTGGCTACATGGATGCCTTCTGGGTGCTGATGCTGATCTCGCTCGCGGCGGTGCCGCTGGCGCTGACCCTGCGCAAGGTCAAGCTGGGCGGCGGCGCACAGATGGCGCACTGATCGCGCGCGTCACCCGGGGGGTGAAAGAACCGGCAAGCCCGGCGGTCATGGCGATCCACGGCGGCGCCCGCGGCATGGGTGGCACGCGCGACAACCGTCGCCTCTGGGAGCCGCATATGCCATGCTTATCCGCCAAGGGCCCGATGGGGAAAACATAACGATGACCACCACCCGCCAGATGCGGCTTGGGCTTTCGATGCGCTATCACGGCTATCACATCGCCGCGTGGCGCCATCCGGACGTGCCGTCCGCCGGCCCGCTGGATTATCGCTACTTCCTCAACACCACGCGCATCGCCGAGCAGGCGAAGTTCGACATGGTGTTCCTGGCCGACGGTCTGGGCGTGCGCAACAAGGACGAGCCGCCGGGCGCGCTGGCGCGGTCGGCAATGAACGCGGAGCTGGAGCCGCTGACGCTGTTCTCGGCACTGGCGCCGCAGACGACGAATATCGGCTTTGTGGCCACTGCTTCGACCACCTACAACGAGCCGTTCCATGTGGCGCGCAAATACGCCTCGCTGGATCATATCAGCGGCGGACGCGCGGGGTGGAATATCGTCACGTCGTGGTCGGATGAGGAGGCGCGCAATTTCAACCGCGACCAGCATCTGGACTATGACACGAGGTATGAGCGCGCGATAGAGTTTGCGCGCGTTGTCACCGGGCTGTGGGATAGTTGGGAGGAAGACGCCTACATCCGCGACAAGCAAAGCGGACTTTATTACGATCCCGACAAGCTGCATGTGCTCAACCATGCCGGCAAGCATTTCAAGGTGCGAGGGCCACTGAGTTCGGCGATGACCCCGCAGGGGCGGCCGGTGCTGGTGCAGGCGGGCGCGGCCGAGCAGGGCCAGGCGATCGCGGCGGAATTCGCGGATGTGGTCTACGCGATGCCGTTCGAGATCGGCACGGCGCGGGAATACTACACGACGCTGAAGGGCAAGGTGGCGGCGGCTGGACGGCGGCCGGAGGAGCTGCTGATCCTGCCTGGGTTCACGCCGTACGTGGGACGCAGCGAGGAAGAGGCGCGGGCGAAATACGACGCGATGCGCCAGCTGATCCATCCGAAGGCCGGGCTGATGCTGCTGTATACGTATTGTGGTGATCTGTCCGGCTACGATCTGGATGGGCCGGTGCCGGATCCGCGCGACGACGCCCGCGTGCGCAGCATCGGCGGAGGTGTGGTGCGCATGGCCCAGAGCAAGGGCTGGACGATCCGGCAACTCTACGAAAGCGTCGCGGCGGGCAATTCCGGGCGCGTGCTGGTGGCATCCGCCAAGCAGATGGCTGACGACATGCAGGAATGGTTCGAGACTGGCGCGGCGGACGGGTTCAATATCTGTGCGTCACACCTGCCGGATGGGTTGGAGGATTTCGCCACACTGGTGGTGCCAGAACTGCAACGACGTGGATTGTTCCGGACGGAGTATGAGGCGACGACGCTGCGCGGCAATCTGGGATTGCCGCTCTATGTGAACCGCTATCAGCGTGACCGCGCGGCGCAGGCGGCGGAATAGATCGCACGAGGCGTTCAGGTCAGGGTGGTGGCGTGCCGGCCTGTGTCGGAGGCTGGGTCGGTGGCATGAGTGGTGTCGGTGCTGCGGTTGGTGCTGCTGTCGGCGCTGCTGTCGGTGGTGTCTGTGGCGGCGCGGCGCCGGGACCGGCCGGCACCGGCACCGTCGGTTCGGGGATCGGTGGAACGCTCGCGGTACTGGGAACCGCTGGCACGGGTACCGACGGCGGGGTCGCCACCACCAAGGTCTTCGGCGGGTCCAGCGTGACGGTGTAATCGGGCACGATGCGCGCCTGCTTGCCGGCGATCACCAGCACGTGCACGCCGATCTGCAGTTCTTCCTTGTCCTGCTGCGTGACGCTGATCAGGTCGCCATTCGTCTTGCGCACGATATACTCATAGGCCTTGGTGTCGCCTTCCACATGCTGCGCCGCGCTGCCCGCAAGACCACCGATCAGCGTGCCACCGATGGCGCCGAACGCGCTGGTGACGCCATCGCCGACCTGGGAACCTGCGACGCCGCCCGCCGCGGCACCGGTCACCGCGCCGACCGTGGTGTCGGCGCTGACCGCGACCTCACGCGCGCCGACGATCACGCCCTGATCAACAGGGTTCGCCTGCTGCACGGCGGTACTGGAATAGGTATTGGGCGAGTAATTCGACCCACAGCTCGCCAGTCCGGCGAGCAGGGCCGCGCCCAGTAAACGTCTGACGGCCACGACGATCCGACCCTCTCTTGGTCTGCCGCCTGTGATAACGGAAGCCGCTATCGGCTGTCACCCCGCCAGCGCGCGCAACGCCGCTCTGTTCACGCCGCGCAGGTCGATCACGGCGAGCAGCCGCTCGGAGACCAACGGTGCGGCGTCTAGCGCCGCCTCGCACCAGGCGTCGGCCGAGCTGTGCCGTGGCAGCGTCCGGATGGGCATCGGCCGTTTGCCGTGCAGCACGCCGGTCGCGATGTCATAGCGATGCTCGGGAGACAGGACCGTGGCGATCTGCCGGGCGGCCGCGGCGGTGCGCAGCGTGACTGCAGAGCCAGCTGGCGCGGGATGGAACGTGGCACCGTCGATCTGGAAGGCGAAATGCCGGAGTGCGCGAAACCAGGCCGGGGTTCCCGTGCGGGCCGCCAGCACCGGCGTTTCCCGCGTCCGCGCGGCCGCCGCGCGGGCCAACAGGCGTGACATCAGGCGTCGTCCCCGCCACATCGGTGCGACACATGCGATATCGAGGCGGAGGTAGGACTGCCCGCCCGCGGTCTCCTGATGCGCGCCCAGCAGGCCGAGGTAGCGGCCCGATCCCGGCTCGGTCGCCACGACGACCAGATCCTGCACACAAAGCCGCTCCGGTGTCAGGAAGCTCGGCGGTGTGCCGTCAGCCAACTCATCGACCAGATGGTCGATGTCCAGTGTCTCGATCATGGACGGCTCGCTCAGGCAGCGCAGGTCGGCGCGCTGCTGCCCCAGGACAGTTTTCATCCTCTTGTCCCCAAACTGTCGGCACCCTTGCGGATACACATAAGGCGGATCGGCCGGCTGCGGCGTGATGCAGATCACAGGGTGGGGATGGTCGAAATTGCCCGGGCGCCGTGCCACGCCTAGCATGCGGGCATGACCCAATCAGCTCCGAAGCGCGGTCTCGCGCGCAACACATCCAATTATGGCGACCGCGATTTCGCGCTGTACCTGCGCCGGTCCTTCGCCAAGTCGATGGGCTATTCCCAGGCGATGCTGGACAAGCCCGTGGTCGGCATCGTCGACACTGGCTCGGCGTTCAACAACTGCCACCGCACAGTGCCGGAGCTGATCGAGGCGGTAAAGCGGGGCGTGCTGGCGGCGGGGGGGCTGCCGATGCCGTTCCCGACGGTGTCGCTGTGCGAGCCATCTTTGTTCCCGTGTTCGATGCACTACCGGAATCTTGCCGCGTTGGACACCGAGGCAATGCTGTTCGCGCAGCCGATGGACGCGGTGGTGCTGGTGGGTGGGTGCGACAAGACGGTGCCGGCGCAGTTGATGGCGGCAGCGTCGGCGGACATCCCGGCGATCCAGTTGGTGACCGGGCCGATGCTGGCGACGCCGTTCCAGGGCGAGCGGCTGTCGGCGTGCACCGATTGCCGGCGCTACTGGGCACAGTATCGCGCGGGCAACGTGACGCCGGAGCGGATCGGCGAGATCGAGGGGCGGCTGGCGACGACGGCGGGGACGTGCGGCGTGATGGGCACGGCATCGACGATGGCGTGCATCGCTGAGACGCTGGGGATGATGCCGAGCGGTACAGCCTCGATCCCGGCGGTGCATGCGGATCGGCTGCGGGCGGCCGAGGAGGCCGGCACGATCGCGATGCAACTGGTGGATCTGCGGATCGTGCCGTCGCAGGTGATTACGCGGGAGTCGGTGGAGAATGCGCTGCGCGTGCTACTGGCGTTGGGTGGATCGACCAATGCGCTGATCCACCTGACCGCGATCGCGGGGCGGCGCGGCGTCGATATCGATCTGCAGCGGCTGAATGAGCTGTCGGACACGACACCGGTGCTGGTGGATCTGAAGCCGACCGGCGAAGGCTATATGGAAGACTTCCATTCCGCGGGCGGCATGCCGGCGTTGCTGTGGGAACTGCGCGACCTACTGCATCAGGACGTGATCGATGTGACGGGTGCATCGCTGCGCCATCGGTTGAAAGAGCCGGCGTTCGTCGATCGGCGTTACATCCGGGTACGGAACAATCCGGTATCGCCGGTGGGTGGGCTGGTGGCGTTGTTCGGGTCTCTGGCGCCGCGTGGGGCAATCCTGAAGCGCAGCGCGGCGACGCCGTCGCTGTTCGAGACCGAGGCCCGCACCATGGTGTTCGACGGGTTGGAGGATCTGGCCAATCGCATTGACGATCCGGCCCTCGATGTGACGCCGGCCGATATCCTGGTGCTGAAGAACGCCGGGCCGCTGACGCCGGCGGGGATGCCGGAAGCGGGCTATCTGCCAATCCCGCAAAAGCTGGCGCGCGCCGGGGTGAAAGACATGGTGCGGATGAGCGATTGCCGCATGTCCGGCACGGCGTTCGGCACCATCGTGCTGCACATCACGCCGGAGGCGGCGGCGGGCGGGCCGCTGGCGCTGGTGGAAACCGGAGATCGGATCCGGCTGTCGGTCAGTAAACGATCGCTGGACCTGCTGGTGGATGAGGCGACGTTAGCGCGGCGGCGTTCGGCCTGGCAGCCGCCGGCCAAGCCGGCGCGTGGGTGGGATCGTATCGTCGCCGATCAGGTGCTGCAGGCGGATCAGGGCTGCGACTTGGCGGTGCTGCGGGCCGGCGGGTGATGCGATCCGGCCGGCTTCCTGCCACGACAGCGGCATGAATGTCATTCAGCGCACGCCCATGACGGTGGAGGCGTTCCTCGACTGGCAGGAGCGGCAGGCGCTGCGCCACGCGTTTGACGGTTTCGCGCCGACCGCGATGACCGGGGAGGGCAACGCACGGTGCCACACAGCGCAACCCGATGATCGCGCTCGGCGTCCGCTTGCGCGGCCAACCCCGCCAGGTGTTTCCAAGTCATGTGAACATCGCCGTTGCCGGCAGCATCCGCTACCCGGACGCATTTGTCGTGTGCTTGCCAGCGGAACCAATGCAACGGTCGTGAATGATCCGGTCGTCGTGTCCGCCGTGCTCAGCCCGAGTACCGCGACCACCGATCGGATGATCAAGAACGAAGCGTATCGCGACACGCCGTCGGTCCAGCGCTCCGTCATGTTGGAACAGCACCGTCCGGCTGCCACGCGGTTCACCAGGGATGGTGAGGGCTGGGTCGGCCATGTGGTCTCCGGTGACGTGACGCTTGCCATACCGGAGATCGGGATCGAGCTGCCCCTGGCCGAGCTGTATGAGGATGTCACGCTCCCGGGACCGGAGCAGGCCGCGCCGACATAAGCTGGTTTTCAGGACCGTGTCCGTTTAGGTTCGTCAACGTGCCGCGGTAAGCGCCGCCGGCCGGGGAAACGGACAACAACAATGCAAGGCTTGATGCAACAGCAACCGCTGTTGATCTCCTCGATCCTGCGCCACGCCGCGCGTCATCACGCGACCAGCGAGATCGTGTCGAAGACGACCGAGGGTGCCATCCACCGTTACACCTATGCCGTGCTGGAAAGCCGTGCCCGGCGGCTGGCGCGCGGGTTGGCGCGTCTGGGCATCGCGGCGCAGGACCGTGTCGGCACGCTGGCGTGGAACGGTCACCGGCATCTGGAAGTGTACTACGGCGCCCCCGGCATGGGCGCGATCTGCCATACGATCAACCCGCGGCTGCATCCGGAGGACATCGCCTATATCGTCACCCACGCCGGTGATTCGGTGCTGTTCGCCGACACGACATTCGTCAGCCTGCTGGAGACCATCGCACCCAAGATCAAGGAGTGCGTGCGCGCGGTCATCATGATGACCGATGCGGCCAATATGCCGGAGGTCAGGCTGCCGACGGGCATGGCGTTGTATTGTTACGAGACGTTGATGGACGCCGCAGATGACGATTTCATCTGGCCAACATTCGACGAACGCGCGGCCAGCTCACTTTGTTACACGTCAGGAACAACGGGGCGGCCGAAAGGGGTGCTCTATTCACACCGCTCCACCACGCTGCACGCCTACGCCATTGCGCTGCCGGACGTGATGGCATTGCGCGCGGTCGATCGCGTTCTGCTCGTGGTGCCGATGTTCCACGTCAACGCCTGGGGTATCCCCTACGGCGCCGCGCTTGCCGGCACCTCTGTCGTGCTGCCGGGGCGGCACCTTGACGGCGCCAACGTGCACGCTCTCCTGAACGAGGAGCGGATTACCTTCACCGCCGGTGTTCCCACGGTTTGGATGGGGCTGTTGGCGCATCTGCGCGCCACGGGCGGCAAGCTTGATACCGTACGTCGGGTCTTGACCGGCGGCGCCGCGTGCCCCCCCTTGCTGATCGACGCATTCAGCGCAGAGTATGGTGTCGCCGTCGAACATGCCTGGGGCATGAGCGAGCTCAGCCCACTCGGCACCTACAACGCGCCGAAGCCCGCGCATGCGCACCTGAACCAGACCCGGCGCAACCGGCTCATGCTGAAACAAGGCCGCGTGGCGCCCGGCATCGATATGAAGATCGTAGATGGTGACGGGACGGAGCTGCCGTGGGATGGCACGGCGTTCGGCGACCTGCAGGTGCGCGGCCCCTGGGTGTGCAGTGCCTATTACGGCGACAAACCGGGCAGCGCGCTGGACGCGGATGGCTGGTTCGCCACGGGCGACGTCGCCACGATCGACCCTGACGGGCTGATGGAAATCACCGACCGGTCCAAGGACGTGATCAAGTCGGGCGGCGAGTGGATCAGCTCGATCGCGCTGGAGAACATTGCCGTGTCGCATCCGGACGTGGCCGAAGCGGCTGTGGTAGCGGCGCGCCATCCGAAATGGGGCGAGCGGCCGGTGCTGGTGGTGGTGCCGCGGCCCGGCCATGCGGTCGATCCCGAGGATGTGCTGCGCGTCTACGCCGACAAGGTGCCAAAGTGGTGGCTGCCGGATGCAGTTGTCGTCGTCGACGAGCTGCCGCACACCGCGACCGGCAAACTGCAGAAGACCACGCTGCGGATGCGCTACCGGGACCACCTGCTGACCCACAGAGCCTGACGGTCCGCCGTGTTACAACCAGCAGGGTGCGAAAATTGTGAGCGCAATATCGTTCATTGAGCCGAGCGTCTGGGCAACCTCACAATCCTTGGTTACGTTTGGCTGCATGACGAGGGGAACGGGAAGAGGCTGATGTCCGGCAGCGCGGCGCAGATGTTGTCGGGGCTGTCGGATGCGATCGCTGCCTTGGTGGACCAGACGGCACCGATGCTGGCGGCTATCCGTACGACCCCTGGTCGGCATATCAGCGGCATCATCTGGCAGCCGGACCTGGTGATCACCGCGGATCAATTGCTGCCGGCACGCGACAGTTACACTGTGGTACTGGCGGGCGGCATCCTGGTGGCCCCACGCCCGGCGGGGCGCGACACGGCGAATAATCTCGCGGCACTTCGACTGGAAACCCGTGCCGGTTCCGTGGTGATCCGCACCGCCGGTCCGGCGCGCGTCGGCAATCTGGCGGTGGCGCTCGGTGCGACGGCGGATGCCAATCCAGTCGCGCGGTTGGCAGTGATCCACCGCGTCGATTCCACGCGCGGCACTGCGCTGAACAGTGGCACGGCGGACACGCTGGCGCTCGATCTGCCGGCCAACAGTCTGGATGACGGCGAACCGTGCTGGATGCAACCGGCGCGCTGCTGGGGATGGCGACGTCCAGCGCCGCGGGCCAGGCGCAGGTGGTGTCGTACACCGCCATCGCCACCGTGCTGCCACCTGCTGTCGCTGTCGCCCGTGGCCGGCGCGGATGGCTCGGTGTGTCGTTGCAGCCGATCGCGGTACCGGAGGCGATGCGCCCGATCGCACGGCAGGATGCCGGCCGTATGGTGGTCAACCTTGCCACCAACGGGCCGGCGGAACGGGCCGGCCTCCGTACCGGCGATATCCTGCTGTCGTTGGATGGGCAGAGTATCAACGCCCCCCGTACGCTGCGCACCTTCCTCAGCCCGGATCGGATCGGCCGCGACATCGAGGTGAAGCTGCTGCGGGAAGGGGCATTGCAAAACGTCCGGCTCGCCGTTGTGGTGCAGCCGGAAGCCTGACCGGCGTTGTGCCGCTTCGGTCGCGGTAGTGGCGCTCGAGTGGGAAGGTCCAATATACTGGGGTTCGATAGACTTCGGCCGCGAATACGATGCGCTGCCCCACGCCGCCAGCAACGGAAGATGCCAGGGCATGAAAAACGAAGATTGGGAAATTCCGCCGAACCTGCAGCCCGACCCGAGCGATTACTCGTTCGATCTCGAGCGCGCGCTGGGCGCCGTGGTCAATCTCAAGACCTTCATCCCCGCCGACGCGTTCACGGCGAACACGCTGGGGACCGAGCGCGCGGGCAGCGGCGTGGTGCTGAACGACAAGGGGCTGGTCGCGACGATCGGCTATCTGATCACTGAGGCGGAGACGATCTGGATCACGTCCTCGGCAGGGCGCGCGGTGCCGGGTCATGCGCTGGCATACGACCAGGAGAGCGGGTTCGGGCTGGTGCAGGCGTTGGGACGGTTGGAGACGCCATCGCTGGAGATCGGTGATTCCGACCGGCTGAAAGTGGGCGATCAGGTGGTGTTCGCTGCGGGGGGTGGCAAGCATCACTCGGTGGAGACGCGGCTGGTCGGGCGGCAGGAATTCGCCGGCTACTGGGAATACGTCCTGGACGACGCGCTGTTCACTGCGCCGGCCCATCCGTTCTGGGGTGGCGGCGGGCTGATCGGCGTGGATGGCAAGCTGGTGGGGATCGGCTCGCTGATCCTGCAGCAGGGGGAGAAGGGCGGCCGGCGGCTGGACATGAACATGGTGGTGCCGATCAGCCTGCTGGGGCCGATCATGCAGGACCTGCTGAGCTATGGGCGGGTGAACCGGCCGGCGCGGCCGTGGCTGGGGATGTACGCGACCGAGGCGGATGATGCGCTGGTGATCGGCGGGCTGGCGGATAATGGGCCGGCCGAGCAGGCGGGGCTGCGGACCGGGGATCGGATCCTGTCGGTCAATCAGGAGGAGGTCGGCGATCTGGCCGCGCTGTGGCGGCGGGTCTGGGCGTCCGGCAGCGCGGGCGCCGAAGTGCGGCTGCGGCTGCAGCGCGAGGCGACGACGATGAGCCTGACGGTGCGGTCGGCGGATCGGGTGAAGTTCCTGAAAGCGCCGAAGCTGCACTGATCCGATGGGACATCTGAAGGTCGCGGTGCTGCCGGTCACGCCGTTCCAGCAGAACTGCGCGCTCGTGTGGGAAGCGGACAGCAAGGACGCGTTGATCGTCGACCCGGGTGGCGATGTGCCACGCCTGCTTGCCGGTATCGATCAGCTCGGCGTGCGTGTGGTGAAGATCCTGCTGACGCACGGGCATATTGATCATGCCGGCGGGGCGGCCGCGTTGCGCGACGAACTCGCTGCGCGTGTCGCACCCGAAGCCGGGCCGCCAATCGAAGGGCCGGATGAGCGCGATGCGTTCCTGCTGGAGGGGCTGGAAGCGCAGGCTGCGAATTACGGCGTCGGCGGCGTGCGTAACGTGCAGCCTGACCGCTGGCTGAGTGAAGGCGAGACGATCACTCTGGGGGATCACCGTTTCGACATCCTGCACTGCCCAGGCCACACGCCGGGGCATATCGTGTTCATTAGTCATGCGAACCATTTTGCGATTCTGGGTGATGTGCTGTTCCAGGGATCGATCGGGCGCACGGACTTTCCGTATGGCGACCATGCCGCGCTGATTGCGGCGATCAAGTCCAAGTTACTGCCTTTGCCGGATGATTACGCATTCCTGTGCGGCCATGGGCCGGGATCGACAATCGGGGCGGAGCGGGCGGGCAATCCATTCCTGCGGTGAGCGGCGCCTGGTGTTGTCTGGCGCGTCCCGGTTAACGTTTGTTTCACTATCGTTCATAGCGAAATAACACGCAATTCTCACCGACTGATCGGGCCTGCCCGGTGCGGGGGCGATACGTCCTGCGCACGTGGGCGTCGCTCCGGTGCTTCAGTGACGCATAGGGAGGCATCCAATGTCGAAACATGTCATGATGTTGAGCTGTCTGCTTGTTGTGGGCCTTGCAAGCCCAACTTTCGCGGCGCGCAGCTTCTATACCGTCGGCTCGGAGATTCATTCCGCCTATGCGGGTAACGTGGCCACGCTATCCGCGGTTCGCCTGCGGGCGAACGGATCCACCAATCCCACATCGCTGACGCCGCAAGGCATCGGCAACCAGACTGGCACCCTGCGGTAGGATGGTGGTGCGAGCACGTTCCAGGAGAGCGGCGGGAATGTCCAGATCGTGCGCAACAACTCGACCACGGTCAGGCTGACCGCGATGTGCCGCACCACCGGTGGGTGCCTCTAACGCGACCCGCCTGCCGCTCAACCATATCAGCCGTGACAGCGGCAATTTGATGCAGGCGCAGGTCGGTACCGGCGCGCGGGCTGGTCGGCGCGCCGGGCGGGTTGGTCGCGCGCGCGGCGGGTTGGTGCGGGCGGTGTCCGGCGTATCCGGCGACGAACAAAGCTGTGGT
Organism: Acetobacteraceae bacterium; assembly: GCA_035486355.1. GTDB lineage: Bacteria > Pseudomonadota > Alphaproteobacteria > Acetobacterales > Acetobacteraceae > Palsa-883. The sequence continues at coordinate 37,081 of DATHNE010000034.1, read as the reverse complement.
AATATAATACCACCACGACGTGCGCTTGACTTTGCCTGGCTTTCCGACCACAACCCGCCGCCATTCTATACGGACCCGACAGAAGATGCTGAAAACCACCCAGTCGCTGAAGCCAGCGGAGGTGAAGAAGGACTGGGTGCTGATCGACGCCGACGGCGTTGTGCTCGGCCGCCTCGCCTCGGTCATCGCCATGCGGCTGCGCGGGAAGCACAAGCCCCAGTTCACGCCCCATGTCGACTGTGGCGACCACGTCGTCGTCGTCAACGCCGAGAAGGTGCGCATCACCGGCAACAACAAGCCGGATCAGGCGGTGCTGTACTACCACACTGGCTATCCCGGCGGCATCAAGGGGCGGTCGATCCGTCAGCGGCTGGGCAGCGCCCATCCGGAGCGGGTGCTGGAGAAGGCGGTGGAGCGGATGATCACCCGCGGCCCGCTACAGCGCGTGCAGATGAAACACCTCTACATCTATGCCGGCCCGACCCACAAGCATGAGGCGCAGCAGCCGAAGACGCTCGACGTTGCCGCCATGAACCCGAAGAACAAGAGGGGCTGAGGCAGATGTCCGGCACGCGTACACTCGCTGACCTCAAAGAGCTGGTCGCCGCCACCCCGGCCGCCATCGTTGCTGGCGTCGCCCCACAGGACAAGGTCGAGCCGAAGCGCGATGCGCTCGGTCGGTCCTATGCGACCGGTCGACGCAAGAACGCCGTCGCCCGCGTGTGGATCAAGCCCGGCAAGGGCGAGATCAATGTGAACGGCAAAAAGGCGGCGACCTATTTCGCCCGTCCCGTGCTGCGCATGCTGATCACGCAGCCGTTCCTGGTGGCTGATCGCTACAACCAGTTCGATGTGTTCTGCACCGTCGTTGGCGGCGGGCTATCGGGCCAGGCCGGCGCGGTGCGCCACGGGATCAGCCGTGCGCTCACCCATTATGAGCCTGACCTGCGCGGCATCCTGAAGGTGGCCGGGTTCCTGACCCGTGACTCGCGTGTGGTGGAGCGCAAGAAGTACGGCCGCGCCAAGGCGCGACGTAGCTTCCAGTTCAGCAAGCGCTGACGGCATCACCCTTGTGTCATGCGAAGGGCGGGTCCGTCAGGGCCCGCCCTTTTGCTTTTCAGGCTTTCGAAAACCGACGATAACCGCGACCGTGAAGGAGCGAGTGTCATGGCCAACAAACCGAGCGTCTTCATCGATGGCGAAGCTGGCACCACGGGGCTGGGTATCCGCGACCGCCTGCTGGCGCACCCTGGCCTGACGCTGCGCAGCATCGCGCCGGAGCACCGCAAGGATCCGGCGGCGCGGCGCGATGTCATGACCGAGGTCGATCTGGTGGTGCTGTGCCTGCCGGACGACGCGGCGAAAGAGTCGACGGCGCTGGCCGACAGTCTGGGCAACGCGGCGCCGAAGCTGCTGGATGCGTCAACAGCGCATCGGGTGCATCCGGATTGGGCTTATGGGTTTCCGGAGATGGAGCGCGGCCAGGCGGACAAGATAGCGCGAGCGCGCAAGGTCGCGAATCCGGGCTGCTATCCCACCGGCGCGATCGGGCTGATCCGGCCGCTGGTCGATGCGCGGATCATTTCGCCGGATTATCCGATCACAATCAATGCGATCTCGGGTTATTCCGGGGGTGGCAGGTCGATGATCGCGGCGCATGACAGTGCGGGTGGGCCGCCGTTCGAGCTGTACGCGTTGGGCCTTGAGCACAAGCATCTGCCGGAGACGCAGAAGTACGGCGGGCTGACGCGGCGGCCGATCTTCGCGCCGGCAGTGGGGCATTATCGACAGGGGATGCTGGTGTCGGTGCCGCTGCATCTGGAGACGCTGAATGGCAAGCCGAGCGGCGCGGACCTGCACGATGTGCTGGCGAAGCGTTACGCGGGTTGCGCATATGTGCGCGTCGTGCCGCCGACCGCGGATGGCAAACAGGAGCCAGAGGCGCTGAACGACACCAACCTGCTGGAGCTGCGGGTCTACGCCAACGAGACATATCGGCAGGCGGTGCTGGTGGCGCTGTTGGACAATCTTGGCAAGGGCGCATCTGGCGCGGCGGTGCAGAATATCGGGCTGATGCTGGGGCTGGAGACAGGGGCGACGACGGCGCGCGAGCCGGCGCATGCGTAGCCTGGTGTCGTGGCCGTCCCCGGGCTTGGCCCGGGGACGGCCATGCGCGACTTGTCTTCGTGGCGCAAGCAACGTCGTGGGTGGCCGGGTCAAGCCCGGCCATGACACAAAATGACCACCGGTCCGATCTACGCTCTCGACGGCGTTGTTCCGACGATCGCGGCTGACGCCTTCATCGCGCCCAACGCGGCGGTGATCGGCGATGTGATGATCGGGTCGGAAAGCGGCGTGTGGTTCGGTTGCCTGGTACGTGGTGACATGAACATTATCCGCATCGGCGCGCGCACGAATGTGCAGGATGGCACCATCATTCATGTCGATTTCGGTGCGTTGGCCACGCATATCGGCGATGACGTCACCATTGGCCACGGGTCGATCATCCACGCTTGCACGCTGAGGAACCGTGCCTTTGTCGGCAACGGCGCCATCGTGCTGGATGGCGCGATTGTCGAGGAGGACGGCTTCCTGGGGGCCGGCGCGGTGCTGACGCCGGGCAAGGTAATCAAACCGTTCGAACTCTGGGCCGGGATTCCGGCCAAACCGATCCGCGTGATGAGCGAGGAAGAGCGGCGTCGCTACGACCGCAACTCGGAGACCTATCGCCAGCTCGCCGCGCGGTTTCGCGCGGGATTGCAGCCCATCGCTCGGTAGGACGGATGGCACATATCGGATCGGTATCAGGACGCCTCTCTCGCTTGCGGGAGCGGTCGGCGCGCGAAGCGTCGCCGGGCGAGGGTCGTGCCGCGCGCACCACCCCCACCCGCGTCGCCGCGCTCCGCGACCTCTCCCGCGGTGCAGGAGAGGTGTACGGTGGCCGATGACGGTCACCATCCGCCAATGTGCGATCCTGGTCGGTGGGCTGGGCACCCGGCTCGGGGCCCTGACGGCCAACACGCCAAAGCCAATGCTGACGATCGGCGATCGTCCATTTCTGGCCTGGCTGATGCGGGAGTTTGTTCGCTTCGGGGTCGAGGAGTTCCTGCTGCTGACTGGATATTTGTCTGATCAGGTCGAGCAGCAGGTGCAGGCACTGGCCGCGCTGCTGCCGCGCGACACGCGGATCGTCATCTCGGAGGAACCTGAACGCGCGGGCACCGGCGGGGCGGTGTTCTATGCGCGCGAGAAGCTCGCGGATCGATTCCTCTTGTGCAACGGTGATTCGCTATTCGATTTCAACCTGGCGCGGTTGCTGGCCGATGCGGCGGCGGATGAGCCGGCAGTGATCGGCCGCATCACGCTGCGGCGGATCGAGGATGCCTCGCGCTATGGCGTGGTGGAGCTGGAAGGCGACCGTGTGCTGGCGTTCCGTGAGCGCCCGCCGCCGGGAACGGCAGGCACGATCAACGCCGGTGTCTATGTCTATGACCGGCGGTTGCTGGACGGGCTGACCGGGAATTGTTCGCTGGAAGCCGACGTCATGCCGCGGCTGGCCGCGCGCGGCGTGCTGCGCGGCACGGTGGGCGAGGGCTATTTCCGCGATATCGGCATCCCCGAGGATCTGGCGCGCGCGCATCAGGAGCTGCCGCGCGTGCTGCGCCGGCAGGCTTTGTTCCTGGATCGTGATGGTGTGATCAATGTCGATCACGGTTATGTCGGCTCGCGTGAGCGTTTCGAATGGATGCCAGGTGCGCGCGAGGCGATCCGCGCCACGACGTCGGCCGGTTGGCATGTCTTCGTCGTCACCAACCAGTCGGGTATCGCACGCGGTCTCTACACCGAGGCCGAGATGCAAGCGCTGCACGGCTGGATGACCAACGAGATCCGGCGCGCGGGCGGCACGCTGGACGACCTGCGTTTCGCCCCGTTCCACACAGACGCAACGATCGAGGAATACCGTCATCCGGCGCATCCGTGGCGCAAGCCGGCGCCCGGCATGCTACTGGACTTGATCCGCGCCTGGCAGATTGACCCGGCGCGCGCGGTGCTGGTGGGCGATCAGGACAGCGATCTGGCCGCCGCGGCCGCGGCTGGTGTGCCGGCCCGCAAGTTCGCCGGCGGCAATCTGCTGGACGTGGTCGGGCCGATCCTGCGACGGTCGGGGGCATGACCGGCACCATTCGCGCCCGCGTGCCGCGGCACCTGGGGTTGACGGGGGGCAAGCAGGACCCGTGCACGGCAACGTTCGGCGGGATCAACGTCATCGAGTTTCACACGAATGACCGGGTGATCGTGAACCCGCTGCGCGTGCCGGTTGCGGTGGCCAATGAGCTGGAAAGTGCGATGATCACGTGCTTCACCAGTGTATCGCGGTGCTCGGAGCAGATCATCGAGGCGCAGCACGCCGCATGACGACACCGCCCAACAACGCGCCAGATGTTTGATCCCAGGCTTTGATGGTGGCGTCTTTTCGCGTGACTGGCAGGAAGCACGATGGGCCAGGTTCTGCACGGGGGGAGCGCCACAACGACAGAGGCAGTGATACGCGCGCATGTCATCCGCGCAACATAGGGCGGAGATCGGCAGTATTCCGGCCACAATGCCGGTCAGGTACGTCGGTACCGGTCAGGCCATCACCTCTTCCGCCAGGCAGTTGTCGACCGCGGTCTCGAATGTTGTGCCTGTGACGAAGCCGCCGGAGACCAGGCTGGACAGCAGGCGGTCGTAACCGACGCGGGGCAGCACCGGCGTGGTGCCCCAGATGCCGAGCGCCTGATAGCGCGCGCAGGCAGCAGTGCGGATCGCTTGTGGTACGTCGGGGAAATAGACCGAAACCGCCTCGGATATATCCGCCGCGCTGGCCGCTGCGACCCAGAGCTGGGCGCGATGGATGGCGCGGACCATGCGGCGTAGGTCGTCGCGGCGGTCACGCAACAATCGGCGGCGGGCGTAGAAGGTGGTGTAGGATGTCGGGCCGCGTGTCGCCGCGGCGTACCAGATGTGGCAGCCGCTCTCAACCAGCAGTGTCGAGACGTACGGCTCGAAGAGCTGTACCACATCGACCGTGCCGGCGTGCAGCGCGGCGATGTTTTCGGCCATTGTGCGGCCAGAGACGCGGTTGATGCGCGCGGGCCTGATGCCGGCGCGGCGCAGGTCTTCTTGCAGACACATCCAGGGGGTTGGCACCTCACCCACCGTCGCCAGCCTGACGGTCGATAAATCGGACAGGTGGAAGTCCGGACGTGGTTCGCGCCCGACCAGCAGGAAGGGATCGCGAGTCACCACCTCGGCGAAGCTGACCAGGTCGCAGTCCGCGCGCAGCTTGTAGGTTTCCATCACGCGCATCGGCCCGCCCCAGCAGACATCGATGCTGCCGTCGAACAACCCGTTCACCACCGTGCCGGGCGGTGGCGTGGGGGCAAAACGAACGTCGACGCCCTCGGCCGCGTACGCACCGCGCGTCAGGGCGACATAGAACGGTGCGTAGAACAGGCCGCGCAGCGATTCCTGCAGGACGATGGGCATAGGCAATTTCCCCGGCTTCGGCGCGGCACTATCGCGCGCTCAGTGGGCCGGGCATAGAAGCGGCCTCGACCCTGGAGGAAGCGCGGGTGTCACTCACCGCGATCGCGACGCGGCCGTCGCCGGCCCGGCGCTGGCTTGCCTGCATCGTGCTGCTCGCCGGAGGCTTTCTCCCGCCGGCCGATTTCTTCATCGTCAACGTGACCTTGTCGTCGATCCACGAGACCCTGCACGCCACGCCGGCGCAGCTGCAGCTTGTCATCTCCGGCTATGCCGCGAGCTACGCCGTGTTCCTCGCCACTGCCGGCCGCCTCGGTGATCTTTACGGGCGGCGGTTGATGTTCCTGATCGGCATGGCAGGCTTCACCATGACGAGCGCGCTGTGCGGGTTCGCCACATCAACCTGGGTGCTGGACCTGTCGCGCATCGGCCAGGGTGCCACGGCGTCGCTGCTGGTGCCGCAGGTGCTGGGCGCGATGCCGACATTGTTCGACGACGACCGTGGCCTGGCGCGTGCGATGTCGGCGTACGGCCTGATGATGGGCCTGGCCGCGGCGATCGGTCAGGCGGGCGGCGGTGCGATCGTGGCGTGGAGCCCGTTTGGCCTGGGCTGGCGCGGCATCTTCCTGATGAACCTGCCGATCTGCGTGATTGTGCTGATCATCGCCTGGTTCGTGGTGCCGGAGACCAGCACGTCCCGCCGCACACGGCCTGACATCGGCGGCATCACGCTGCTGTCGCTCACATTGGCCTGCCTGATCCTGCCATCGGTGGAAGGGCATGAACGCGGCTGGCCCGCCTGGACCATTGGCGCATTGATGGCCGCCCCGTTCCTGTTGGCGGCGTTCGTGGCCTGGGAAGCGCGGCTGTCACGTCTCGGCGGCGCGCCGCTGTTCGATCTTGCGCTGCTGCGCATCGGCAGCTTCCGCCGGGGCGTGATCGTTGCGTCGCTGTTCTTTTTCACCGCGCCTTTCTATCTGCTGTTCGGCCTGTATCAGCAGGAAGGACGTGGCACTGATCCGCTGTTCACCGGGCTGGCGTTTCTGCCTTATGGCATTGGGTTTTTCGTGGGATCGATGGCCTCGGCACCTGCGCCGGCACGGCTGCGGGCACGACTGCTGACTATCGGCATGGTGATCGAGGTCGCAGGCTATGCGGCCGTGGGTGTTGGCGTGGCGTACGAATGGTTGCCTTCCTTGGTCGCGGTGATGGTGTTCATCGCCGGTTTCGGCCAGGGCATCGCGCTGCCACGCCTGTACAATGTCGCGTTGAGCCGTATGCCGCCGGACAAGGCCGGCGTCGCGTCGGGCGTGATCAATACGATGCTGCAGATCGGCGCCTCGGTCAGTGTCGCCGTAATCGGCAGCCTGTTCTTCGCCACGTTGCATGGCGCGACGGGCGAGCCGGTCTATGCCCATGCCTTCGGCGTCGCGATGATCGCCATCGTCTCCGCGCTGGCCTTGGCGATGCTGGCGACGATGTTGCGCGATTGAGGCGGCGGCCGAAGCCGGCCACAATGAGTGTATGGCCGATCCAATGACCCCCGCGCAGCGCCTTGACTATCTCGCCAGCATCGACCGGCCGCGCCTGGCGTTGCCAGACGGCAAGCGCGTCGCGGTCTTCATCGTGGTGAATGTCGAGACCTGGGACAGCGCGCGCCCGATGCCGCGGCAGGTGCTGACGCCGCCGCAGGGCGCCTCGGTGCTGCCGGACCTGCCGAACTGGGCGTGGCATGAATACGGGATGCGGGTTGGATTCTGGCGGCTGAAGGCGGCCTTGGACACGCATGGCATCTCGCCGTCAATGACGATCAATGGCGCGGTACCGGCGGCGTATCCACGCGTGACGCAAGCGGCGCGGGATGCGGGCTGGGAGTTCATGGGGCACGGGTTCCACCAGACCGCGACGCACAATGTCACTGATCAGCGGGCGATGGTGCGCGATGCCGTGGCGGCACTGCGCGCGGCGGCGGGGCATGAGATCGTCGGCTGGCTGGCGCCGGGGCTGACGGAGACGCTGCAGACGCCGGACGTGCTGGCTGCAGCCGGTATTCGGTACTGTGCCGATTGGGTGGTGGACGACCTGCCGTGCGAGATCCGCACCGCGCACGGACCGATGCTGACGATGCCCTACAGCGTGGAGCTGAACGACATTCCGATCATGATGATCCAGCATCATCGCGCGGATGAGTTGTTTGCCCGCACGGTCGCACAGTTCGATCGCCTGTATGAAGAGGCGGAGACGCAGGGTGCGAAGGTGATGGGGCTGGCGGTGCATCCATACATCAGTGGCGTGCCGCATCGGATCGGTTGGTTCGAGAAGGCGCTGGCGCACATGGCGGCGCGGCCGGGCACGCTGTTCTGGCAAGGGCGGCAGATCATGGATTGGTATCTGAAGGTGACGGCATGAACCATTGGGGCAGCATGAGCCGCGCGGAACGCGACGCGGCGTACAACAACAGCGATGCGGTGAAGAATAGTCCGGAGCTGAACGCGGCGCGCGGGGCGGCATCGGCGGCGTTTCGCGCGGCGCATCCCAAGCATCTGGATCTGCGCTATGGGCCGAGGGAGCGGAATACGTGGGATCTGTTTCCGGCGGCCGATCCGAACGCGCCGTGCATCGTGTTCATCCACGGCGGCTACTGGCAGCGCAACAGCAAGGATCAGTTCGCGAACCTGATCGGGGGGCCGTATGCGCGTGGATGGGCGGCGGCGCTGCCGGGTTACACGCTGGCGCCTGACGCGACACTGACCGAGATCGTGGCGGAGATCAATACGGCCATGGATTGGTTGGCGGAGCATGGGTCGGCGCATGGGATCAACGGCAAGGTTGTGCTGTCGGGCTGGTCGGCGGGCGGGCATCTGACGGCGATGTGCCTGGGACACAAAAGGATCAGTGCTGGCTTGGCGCTTTCGGGGGTGTACGAGTTGGGGCCGATCCGCGATACGTATCTGAATGAGAAGCTGCAGTTGACCGATGCGGAGATCGTATCGCTGTCACCACTGCGGTTGCCGGAAACGGCGAAGCCGATGGCGATTACCTATGGCACGGCGGAGCTGCCGCCGCTGGTGGGGGATAGTCGGGCGTTGCATGCGAAGCGGGCCTCGGCGCATCTGCCGGGGGCGCTGATCCCCGTGCCGGGGGCGGATCATTTTACCATTGTGCACGAGCTGCGCGATGCGGATGGGGTGCTGACGAAGCAGGCGATGTTGTTGGTGTGACGGGGCGGCGGCCGCTGGATGGTGCGTACGCCTCGCCCGCATGCGGGCGAGGCCGCCAACCGAAGCGAGGCTGGGTGAGGGTGGTGCACACGGCGAGACCCTCACCCGCGTCGCTTCGCTGCGCGACCTCACCCGCGTAGCGAGAGGGGCGTACGAGTTACGCCACTTCGTCGTTGCGGCGGCGCTGCCAGGATTCGACCACCAGGCACAAGATCTCGAACAGGATCGAGGCGCCGTTGAACGCGGTCAGGCCGCCGACGTCGAAGGGTGGCGCCACTTCCACCAGGTCGCCACCGACGAAGTCGACACCACGCAGGCTACGCAGCAGACGCAGCGCCTCCAGCGCGGTGATGCCGCCGGCTTCCGGCGTGCCGGTGCCGGGCGCCTGCGACGGGTCCAGGCTGTCGATGTCGTAAGACAGATAGGTCGGGCCACTGCCCGCGATACGCCGGGCTTCGTCGGCGGCGAAACGCCAGCCTTTGTCGTGGAACTCGTCCATGCCCAGCACGCGCATGCCGCTGTCTTGCGAGAAGCCCCACATGTTCGGGTCGTTCGTCGTGCCACGGATGCCGATCTGGATCACGCGCGTGGGGTCGAGCACGCCGTCCTCCACCGCGCGGCGGAACGGGGCGCCGTGATGGAAGCGCGAGCCCAGGTAGTCGTCGCCGGTGTCGCAATGGGCATCGATGTGGATCATGCCGACCGGCCGTGCGGCGCCGACCGCACGCAGGATCGGCAGGGTGATGGAGTGATCGCCGCCGACGCTGACCGGCGTCACGCCGGCGGCAATAACGGTCTTGTAAAAAGCGCCGATCTCGCCATGTGCGTCTTCCAGCGCGAAGGGCTGTTCGATCCAGCAGTCGCCGAGGTCGCGCACGCGCACATCGTGGAACGGCGCGATGCCGGTCGCGGCGTTCAGGCGGCGCATCAGGCTGGACTGGTCGCGCACGGCCCGGGGGCCATGGCGCGCGCCGGTGCGGTTGGTCACGCCGCCGTCGTAGGGCACGCCGATCAGGCCGATATCGACGCCATCAAGGCCGTCGGCGACCGGGGTACGGAAGAAGCTGGGGATGCCGGTGTAGCGCGGCCGCGCCTGGGGATCTTCCAGGTCGGGGTATTTGGTCGGCGACTTGATCATCGGCGTCTCCCTCGGGTCGTGGGATAACCGATAGCACGATCCGATGTCGGGGCAGGAGCGGGGTTGCGAGGCCCGAGAGTATTAGCGACAGGTCCGCCTGCCGGCATGGCAGCAAATCCGTGCCACATCGGCACGCGATTGCGCCGTCGCTTTGCGCCTCGCAATGCTCGGTGGCTGGGGGGCTAACGGGAGGGGCGGCCCCGGGCGGGGGCCGCGGGCGCTGCGGCTGGGGGCAGGTCTTCCTCGAGGATCGTCAGATGGACAGAATACGACACCTCGCCATCGTCGGTGTCGCGATAGACCGTGCCGATGACCTCATCGTCGATCGCCACCTCCACCGACAGGCCGGGGCGCGGCGGCGGTACCACGCGGATGCGGGTAGAGCCGAAGAGCCGGCGCATATAGGCCTGGACCCGCTCGATCTCGGTCTTGTTCATATCGGGTGCCCTTTCCTGGCGGCGGCGTGACGTGCTGTTGGCGGACGGATAGCCGGCCCAGGGCGTTGTGACCAGATCGCACGAACAAGGCTGGCACGACCTGGCCTCGCGCTGCTGATATATGCGGTGTTCGGCAGGAGGTGGCATGCGACGGATCGCGATCATCGGTGGTGGGGCAGTGGGCAGTTCGATCGCCTATCATCTGGCCAGCCACCCCCAGTTCGACGGCCAGATCACCGTGGTGGAGCGGGATCCGACCTACCGCATCGCGTCATCCTCGCTCTCGGCCAGTTCTATTCGCCAGCAATTCTCCACGCCGCTGAACATCGCCATGTCGCACTACGGGTTCGAGTTCCTGCGCACGGGGGGCGAGCGCCTGGAGGTCGATGCCGACCGGCCGGCGCTGGGGCTGCATCACAGCGGCTATCTGTTCATGGCCGCCGAGTCGGGGCTGGAGGTGCTGCGCGCCAACCACGCGGTGCAGAAGCAGGAGGGGGCGGACGTCGCCCTGCTGTCGCCAGAGGAGATGGTGGCGCGGTTTCCCTGGATGACCGCCGACGGGGTGGTGGAGGCGTCGCTGGGGCTGTCGCAGGAGGGTTGGTTCGATGGGCCGGCGCTGCTGGCGGCGTTCCGGCGCAAGGCGCGGTCGCTGGGGGTGAGCTATGTCGCGCAGGAGGCGGTGGCGTTTGCGCTGGCCTGCGGGCGTGTCAGTGCAGTGCGGCTGGCCGATGGGGCCGAGCTACCGTGCGATATCGTGGTGAACGCCGCGGGCCCGTGGTCGGCGCGCGTCGCAAGCTGGGTCGGGATCGACCTGCCGGTGCGGCCGAAGAAGCGGATGGTGTTCGTGATTGCGTGCAAGACGCCTCTGCCGGGTTGCCCGATGGTGATCGATCCGTCGGGCATCTGTATGCGGCCAGAGGGGGCGTACTATCTATGCTGCCGGTCACCCGGGGAGGATGAGCCGGATCCGGACGAGCCGCCGCTGGAGATCGAGGAGGAGATGTTCACCGAGCTAATGTGGCCGGTGTTGGCGGCACGTATCCCGGCGTTGGAGGAGCTGAAGCTGACCAGCTCCTGGGCAGGGTACTACGAAATGAACCTGTTCGATCATAACGGCGTGGTGGGGCCGCATCCGGCGATGCCGAATTTGATCTTTGCCACCGGGTTCAGTGGGCATGGGATCCAGCATTCACCCGCGACCGGGCGCGGGGTGGCGGAGCTGATTGCTGCGGGTGGCTACACCAGCCTGGACTTATCGCCGTTGGGGTGCGAGCGGCTGGTGGAAGGGCGGAAGCTGATCGAGCGGGCGATCCTGTAGGGCGTGCGCGGCCGTGCATTCCTTGGCAATTTGCTGGTGTCGGGGCTGGGGTGGTGTTGCATCGGCCGCGTCGGCGTGCAGTGTGTGGCTGCACGAGGAGACGCCATCGCAATGACATCACGCGCCAGGGACACGATCAGTCCGGGACGTCCGACGCCGTCACCGTGGGTGGCCGGCATCGTGATCGGGATGACGATCACGACGCTGGCGACGGCGGCGATGATGCTGGGCGTGGGCCTCGCGGTTGGTCAGGCGATCAACCGAGGGAAATGACGCCGAGGCCGCGTTGGAGCCGAGACCTCATACCAGCGGAGCCTGCACCGGCGGCGGCCGGTGGCGGGCATCCACGCGTTTCTTTGTTTTCGCCCCGCAAGACGTGGGCGGCGCCCCTTCGCGGGCCATGACGCGTTCGCGTGGGCAGAGCGTCAATCCGCCGCGTCGCGCCAGCGGTTGGCGCCGCGTTCGCCGAACAGGATGTCGGCGGTGATCGCATCGACCGATCGGCATCCCGTGTAGGCCATCGTCTTGTCGAACTCGCTCTTGATGAGGCTGATCGCCTTGCCGGCGCCCTCGGCGCCACCGACCGCGGTGCCGTAGAGCGTCGCGCGTCCGGTCAGCACCGCCTTCGCGCCCAGCGCCAACGCCTTGACGATGTCGGAACCGCGGCGGACGCCGGAGTCCAGAATCAGCGTGGTGCGATGGCCGACGGCCTCGGCGATGTCCGGCAGCACGTCGAGCGTGGCAACCGCGCTGTCCATATTGCGGCCGCCGTGGTTAGAGACGATCAGTCCGTCGAGGCCGGCCTCGACCGCGCGCACCGCATCATCGACGCGATTGATGCCTTTCAGCATCAGCGGACCGGGCCACATGTCGCGGAAGCGCTTGATGTCGTCCCAGTTCAGCGAATCCGCTCGCAGCGCTTCGCGGGAGCCGACGCCGCTGAGGATCGATTTCTGGTACTCCGGCGGATAATTCTCGTGGCGCGGCATGCCGATCGTGGTGAAGTATTTCAGCAGCACACTCTGCACCCATAACGGGTGGCGCATCATATCTAGGATGAAACGCAAGGTCGGCGTGAACGGCAGGCCGAACCCGTTGCGCTGGTTGTATTCGCGGTTGGGTCCGACCGGGGAATCCACCGTGACGATCAGCGCCTCGAACCCCGCCTGCTTCACCCGTTCGATCAGCGCATGCGACAACTCCCGCTGCTTCCAGACATAGAGCTGGAACCAGAGCCGGCCGCCGACCGCGGGGCCGCCGCTGGCGACGATCTTTTCCATCGCCGTCATCGAGGCGGTGGAGAGGCTGAACGGAATGCCCGCCTTCGCCGCCGCCTTGGCGAGTTCGGATTCCCCTTCATGCCAGCACAGGCCGGCGGCGCCAGTGGGGGCGATCACCATCGGCAACGCGGCGGGCTTGCCGAACAGCACGGTCTCGGTCTTGCGGCCGGAGACGTCGACCAGGGCGCGGTGCATCAGGCGGATTTTGTGGAAGGCATCGCGGTTGTTGCGGACGGCGATTTCATCTTCGCTGGCGCGGTCGACGAATTCGAACACGCCGCGCGGCAGGCGGCGGCGCGCCGCCTCGCGCAGATCTGGAATGCTGTAGCAACGATCGAGCGCGCTCATGCCATAGCTCCCACACGGTCGCGGCGTTGATTGCCTTGGCTGTCGCCGAAGAAGATATCGGTGGTGATCTCGTCCACCGAGTTGCACCCTGTATACGCCATTGTCTTATCCAGCTCGCTGCGGATGATGCTGATCGCCTTGCCGGCGCCGTCCGCACCGCCTGCCGCGGTGCCATAGAGCGTGACACGCCCGGTGAGCACGGCCTTGGCGCCGAGCGCAAGTGCCTTGGCGATGTCAGAGCCGCGGCGAACCCCAGAATCCAGTAGCACCGTGGCTCGGTCCGCCACCGCATCGGCGATGTCCGGCAGCGCGTCGATCGTGGCCACCGCGCTGTCCATGTTCCGTCCGCCATGGTTGGAGACGATGATGCCGTCGACGCCGTGCTCCAGCGCCTTCACCGCGTCGTCCGGCCGGTTGATGCCCTTCAGCATCAGGATGCCGGGCCACATCTTGCGGAAGATCGTGATGTCCTCCCACGACAGCGAATCCTGGCGCATTACCGCGGCCCGTTCGGGATCGCGCGAGGTGACGCGCGTCCGATACGGTTCCGGATAATTTTCGTTGCGCGGCATGCCGATCGTGGTCAGATATTTCATCAGCACATTTGCCATCCAGCCGGGGTGGCGCATGATGTCGAGTGTGAAGCGCAGGTTGGGATAGAACGGCAGCAGGAAGCCATTGCGGTCGTTGTATTCGCGGTTCGGGGGAACAATGGTATCGACGGTGACAATCAGCGCCTCGAACCCCGCGGCCTTGGCGCGTTCGATGAGCTGATGGGACAGGTCGCGGCGCTTCCAGACATAGAGCTGGAACCACAGGCGGCCGCCGGCGCTGGGGCCGGCCTGCTCGGCGATCTTCTCCATCGAGGTCATCGCGCCGGTCGCGAGCGTGAAGGGGATCCCCGCCTTCGCCGCCGCTTTCGCCAGCTCCAGCTCGCCTTCGTGCCAGCACAGGCCGGCGGCGCCGGTGGGGGCGATCGCCATCGGCATGGAGATGGGCTTGCCGAACAAGGTGGTGGCCATCGAGCGGCTGGAGACGTCGACCAGCGCGCGGTGCTTCAGTCGGATCCGTTCGAAGCCGGCACGGTTGTTGCGCAGCGCGACTTCATCCTCGCTGCCGCGATCGACGAATTCGAATACGCCGCGCGGCAGGCGCTTCTGCGCGACGGCGCGCAGGTCGGCGATGTTGTAGCAACGGTCCAGAGCGGCCATGTGGTTTCCCCCGATGACGGGATGATGACGCGGGGTGGGGGGGTGTCAAGCGAGTGGGGGAGGCCGGTTGGGCGGCGGACGATTTGGGGCCGGTGCGTTTACCGAATGTTGAATCTTGACATGATGGGAGGGCGGCATGACGGAGGGCCGCGGAGGGTTTGCGCATGCTGCTCGCGGAAGAGTTGACGGAACGAGTGATTGGGCAGGCAATTGAGGTGCATCGGCACACCGGCCCGGGGATGTTGGGTTCGGTGTACGCGACATGCTCGTGTCGTCAGCCGTGGGGGGCGGGGATGGCGTATGAGCGGCGGGTGAGCGTTCCGGTGATGTATAAGGAAGAGGCGGTTGGGGATGGGTTCCGCGCCGATATTGTCGTGGCGCGCGAGGTGATTGTGCAGATCAAGGCGGTTGCCGCGGCGCTACCGGCGCATGAAGCGCAGCCTTACACCTATCTGCGCATGAGCGGCATTCATGTCAGGCTGCTGTTCAACTTTAACGCCCCGCGATTGATCGATGGCCTGCGGCGTATACTGGCCTGGTCGCGGACGGTGCGACCACTCTGGCTCCTGTGGCCCTCCGTCTCTCCGTTCGGCGTCCGTGCTAAAATAAGCTGATCCGCGCCCGCACTGCATTGCGCGTGTCGCAAGGGACGTCGGCTATCCCTTCACCGCGCCCATCGACAGCCCGCGCACCAGATGGCGCTGCAGCAGCATCATGAAGGCGACGATCGGCAGCATGATTCCCACAGCCGCGGCGGCGGATAGGGTCCAATAGTTGATGTCCTCGGCGCCGTATTCCGACAGCGCCACCGGCAACGTCTTGGTCGCCGGTCCGGTCAGCACCAGGCCCAGCAGGAATTCGTTGTAGGCCAGCAATAGGCTGAACAGCGCGGTGACCCACAGGCCGGGCCGCACCACCGGCAGGCCGACGCGCAGGAACACCTGCCAGGCGTTGCAGCCATCGATCTCGGCCGCCTCGTACAGTTCGTGCGGCACGTCCAGGAAGAAGCTGCGCATCAGCCAGATGGTGAAAGGCTGGTTGATTGCCACCAGCGCCAGGATCATCGCCGGATAGGTGTTGATCAGGCCAAGGGATTTCGCCAGCACGAAGAACGGTATCGCCAGCAGGATGTGCGGGAACATGCGCATCGACAGGATGGCAAACAGCACACCGCGCGAGGCACGGCTGCGCAGGCGTGACAGACCGTAGCCCGCCATGGTGCCGATCGAGACTGAGACCAGCACCGTGCTGACCGAGATCACCACGCTGTTGATCAGATAGTGCCAGAACGCCTTCTCGACCCAGACCTGATAGTGGAAGGTGAAGGTGGGCGTGAAGATCACCGTCGGTGGCACAGCGAAGGCGTCAACCGGCTGCTTGAATGACGTCAGCACCGCCCAGATCACTGGCGTGAGCGTCACCGCGGTGAAGCTGCACAGCAGCAGGAACAGGGCGGTCTGCGTGCGTGTCCGGCGCATCAGAATGCCCCCCGCTCGCGCCGATACAATGCCATGATCATGCCAGCGATCGCACTGGCCACCAGCAACAATGTGATGACACCCAGTGCCGATGCCTTGCCGACCTGCAGCAGCCGGAAGGCGAGCGCGTAGGTGTAGAGCGTGATCGTTTCCGTGGCGGTGCCGGGCCCGCCGGCGGTCAGGACATAGATCTGGTCGAAGAAGCGGAACGCATCCATCAGCCTTATCGCCAGCACGAACATGACCAGCGGGCGGATCGACGGCAGCATGATACGAAATAGCAACATCCAGATGCCGGCGCCATCGATCTGCGCGGCCTCGATCTGCGCCTGGTCGACGGTGTTGAGGCCGGCATAGAGCACCAGGATCATAAAGGGCGTGAACTGCCAGGCGTCGCCCAGGATGACGGTGAAGCGTGCCCAGTCGGGATCGCCGAGGAAATCAGGTGGGAAGATGCCCAGGCTGATCAGGATGCCGGACAGCAGGCCCCAGCGGCTGACGAAGATCCAGCGCAGGAACAACGCCGCGACCACGGGCGTGATCACGTTGGGCATGAACAGCAGCAGGTTCAGCGTGCGCACGCCGAAGGTCAGGCGATACAGGCCGTAGGCGATCAGCAGGCCGAGCGAGAATTCCAGCGTCACCGCGCAACCTACGATGAACACGGTACGGCCGAGCGATTCCCAGAACTGCGCATCGTGCAGCAGGGCGTCGTAGTTGCCGAGGCCGATGAAGGTGTGGATGCCGGCGCCGAGGTCGTAATCGAACAGGCTCAGCCAGATCGCGTAGCCCAATGGTACCAGCAGTACCGTGAGCAGCATCGCGGCGCTGGGCAGCAGGAACAGCCAGGCACTGGACGCCGAACCGTGATGCCGCTTGCGACGGCCGGTTCGACGCGCGGGGGCGATGGCTACGGCACGGACGTCATAGGTAATAGCCATGCCCCTTGAGGAAGGTCTCGGTCTCGGTGGCAGCGGCGTCCAGCGCGGCCTTCACGGTCATCTGCCCGGTGACCGCCTGGTTGATACGCTGGGTGATGAACTGCCCGACCGAGAAGAACTCGGGCAGCTTGGGGGCGGGTGTGCCGACCTGCGTGGCTGCCAACGCGGCCGGGAAGAACCGGTATTTCTGCTTCATCTCCGGAGCCTCCAGGATCGAGGTGCGTGTGGGCACCATCAGCCCCGCTGCGCCGCTCAGATTCTGTTTGCTGGTGGCGGTGGCGAGGATGCGGAACAGCAGGTCGGGATCCTGCTGGCTGAAGGCTGAGATGCAGTAGCCGTCGCCGCCCATCGACTGATGGCCTTGCGGCGGGACGGCCCAATCGATCTTGCCGACGACGCGCGACTTGGCGGGATCGTCCATCGACAGCGCGCGCGTGGCCCATTGCACGCCCATTGTCGCGGCATCCTGCTGGAAGGCGATCGAGCATTCGTCGTTGGCGGCGTTGGTGAAGCCTTGCTGCGCGTAGCGCGTGATCTCCTTCAGCATCTCGATCGCGGCGACGGCCTTGGCGTTGTTGAAGATCGGATGCCACTTGTTATCGAACCAGCCGTCGGCGAGGGCGTTGATGTACCACGATGACTCGTTCAGCGCGGCGTCGACCGGGCGCAGGCAGCTGACAGTGCCGGACCGCAGCGGCGAGTTGAAGGATTTCGCCAGGTCGCGGTACTCGATGAATGTGTTGGGGGGCTGCTTGCCAGCCTGGTCGAACAGATCCTTGCGGTAGAAGAACAGCAGCGTGTTCACCGTGGCTGGGACGCTCCAGATATGGCCCTGATAGGTGTGTTCCTCGACCACTTTCTTTGTGAAGTCGTCGAGGGCGAATTCGTCCTTGTGCTTGGCCCAGAGATCGTCGAGCGGGCGAATCCAGCCGTTCTTCGCGAAGGTGAGGAAGGTGCTGTCGTTGGCGTAGATGATGTCGGGGGTGCTGGACTTCGAGGAGAAGGCGATGGTGGCGAGTTCCAGCGCCTTGTCGAAGGGCATGAGCTGGGTGTTGACCTCGACGCCCGGAATGGCGGTGCGCATTTTCTCGGCGAGGTATTCGAGGGCGGGGAAACGGTGGCTGATCATCTGCACCGCGGCCGCGGCGCGAGCGGGGCGGATGAAGGGCAGCGCAAGCGTGGCTGTGGTGGCGGACAGCAAGCGGCGACGCGTGGTGGGCATAGCGCGGACTCCTTCCCCATGAGGGATGATCCGCGGCGGTTGGCGGGCTCCCCCTCACTGCTTTGTATCGTTGCGGCCCGAGCGGGTCCGATGTGGGGACGGTATACGATCAGTGCGTCAGGGCAACCCTTGGGAGTGGCGGCGCCAGCCATCATTGTCACATGCCGAGTACATCCATCATCGAGTAGAGGCCTGGCTTGCGGCCGCTGAGCCACAGCGCCGCGCGCACAGCGCCGGTGGCGTAGACGCGGCGGTCGAAGGCGCGGTGGGTCAGGGCAATATGTTCCGTGCCCGAGGCGAACAGCAGCGTGTGCTCGCCCACCACCTGGCCACCACGTAGCGCGGCGAAACCGATCGCGCCGGTCTTGCGCGCGCCGGTGTGGCCGTTGCGGCCGCTTTCAATCACGTCGTTCAGGGCGACGCCGCGGCCCTTGGCGACCGCGCGGCCCATGCCGATGGCGGTGCCGGAGGGAGCGTCGACCTTCTGGCGGTGGTGCATCTCGACGATCTCGGCGTCGTATTGCTCGGCGGGCAGGGTGGCGCCCATGCGTTCGGCTAGCGCCAGCACCAGGTTGACGCCGGCGGAGAAGTTGGCGGCGTAGACCACTGGGAGGCGCTTCGCGGCGTCGGCTACCGCGGCCTCGTCGGCGTCGGACAGGCCGGAGCTGCCGAGCACCCAGGCCGTGCCGGAGACGGCGAGGCTGGCGGCGGTGGCCTGGGCGGTGGCGGCGTTGGTGAAGTCGATGACCACGTCCGACGCGGCGGCCAGGGCGGCGAGGTCGGGGAACAGGGTCGCTCCGGCGGGCGCTGGCCTGTTCGAGCCGGCACGACCGACGCCGCCCGTCAGCTCCGCCCCGCTGGCGCGGGCTTCCTCGGCCAGCAGGTGGCCCATACGCCCGGTGATCCCGGCGATGCCGATACGCGTGGGCATGGTTTCCTCTTGTTCTGTTGGCGTCGGCGCAGCGTATGGGCCGGGACCTGCGGGAGGCAAATGCCCGGTTCGCCCGCCCAGCCGATCCGGCCGGCGCGCACGCCGTCAGCAAGGTTCACCGCAAAGCCACCGAGACGCAGAGCTTTCGCGGGACGTGCACGGCCCTTGGGGCCCGGCAATCGCGTCTGATACGCTGCGCGCGAAGCGCCAAAAGCACTATGCCTCGCCCCGGCGCCGCAGCTTTCGCGGAAAGCTCTGCGCCGCTGCGGTGACCCTTGCTGGCAGAGCGGCGGGCTCCACCGCCTTGCACCCGGTGGGGCCCGCCGCTATAAGCCCGCCCTCGTTCGCGCGCCCGGGCTTCATATGGGCATGCCCGGCCGCGACGCTCTGCCTCCCGGACTGTTTCCGTGCTCGGGGCATTGCCACCATAGGAGACCAAAATGCCCAAGATGAAGACCAAGTCGTCGGTCAAGAAGCGATTCAAGATCACCGCGACCGGCAAGGTGCTGGCGGGCCCTGGCATGAAGCGCCACGGGCTGATCAACCGGACCCAGAAGGCCAAGCGCAGCAATCGCGGCAGCCAGGTGCTGACCGAGATGGACGGCAAGACCGTCAAGCAGTGGGCCCCGTACGGGCTGCGGTAGGGAGACAGCATCATGGCACGCGTGAAACGGGGCACGACCACCCACGCCCGTCACAAGAAGGTTCTCGAAGCCTCCAAGGGCTTCTACGGCCGCACTGGCACCACCTATCGCGCGGCGCGGGAGCGGCTGGAGAAGTCGCTGCAATACGCCTATCGCGACCGGCGGGTGAAGAAGCGCGAATTCCGCGGTTTGTGGATCCAGCGCATCAACGCCGCAGTGCGTGAGCACGGGCTGACCTACTCGCGATTTATCGCCGGGCTGAAAAAGGCCGGTATCGAAATGGACCGCAAGGTGCTGGCCGCGATTGCCTATGACGATGCCGAGAGCTTCGCGGTGATCGTCAAGCAGGTGCAGGCCGCCCTCTGAGTTCGTTTTCGCCCCAGGGTCGGCCCTGGGGTCGAAACGGGTGAGACAGCAAGGGGTCGCCTGCGAGGGCGACCCCTTTTCGTTGCGTGTGAGACAGCATGACCGATGATCTTCTGGCATTGAAGACCGAGACCGAGATGGCGCTGATGGCGGCCACGGATTTGCGGGCGTGGGACGCGGTGCGCGTCGGCGTGCTGGGGCGTGGCGGCAGCCTGACGGCGCTGTTGCGCGACCTGGGCAAGACGCCGCCCGAGCAGCGGCGCGAACGCGGGGCGGCGTTGAATCAGTTGAAGGACGCGCTGACCGCGGCGATCGAGGCACGGCGCGTCGCGCTGGAGAACGCCGCGATGGATGCGCGGCTGGCGGCGGAACGGATCGATCCGACCTTGCCGTCGCGGCCGATGCCGGCGGGGCTGATCCATCCGATCAGCCGCACGATGGAGGAGATCGCGGCGATCTTCGGCGCCATGGGGTGCACGGTCGCCGAGGGGCCGGATGTCGAGACCGACTGGCACAATTTCAGCGCGCTGAATATTCCGGCGCATCATCCGGCGCGGGCGGATCAGGACACGTTCTATCTGCCGGCTCGGGGGAATCTGCCGCCGCCGGTGCTGCGCACGCAGACCTCGCCGGTGCAGATCCGCACCATGTTGTCGCAGGAGCCGCCGATCAAAGTGATCGTGATCGGGCGGACGTATCGCGCCGATCATGACGCGACGCACTCGCCGATGTTCCATCAGTGCGAGGGTTTGATCATCGATCGCGACATGACGCTGGGGCATTTGAAAGGGTGCCTGATCGATTTCCTGCGCACGTATTTCGATATCGCGACGCTGCCGGTACGGTTCCGGGCCAGTTATTTCCCGTTCACCGAGCCGTCGATGGAGGTGGACATCGGGTGGAACCGGACGACGGGAGAGTTGGGAAAAGGCAGTGACTGGCTGGAGATTTTGGGTAGTGGGATGGTGCATCCTCGGGTGCTGGCGAACTGCGGGATCGATCCTCGGGAATGGCAGGGGTTCGCGTGGGGGATGGGTGTGGAGCGCATCACCATGCTGA
Organism: Acetobacteraceae bacterium; assembly: GCA_035486355.1. Lineage (GTDB taxonomy): Bacteria > Pseudomonadota > Alphaproteobacteria > Acetobacterales > Acetobacteraceae > Palsa-883. Next base: position 15,961 of record DATHNE010000034.1, on the reverse strand, counting down.
AGCATGGGATGACGGATCTGCGGCCGTTCTATGACAGTGATATTCGGTGGCTGCGACATTACGGGTTCAGCGTGCTGTCGCCGACCATGCTGCATGAGGGGGTGTGAGCGATGAAGTTCACCCTCTCCTGGCTGAAGACGCATCTGGAGACCGATGCGACGCTGGATCAGATCACTGACACGCTGACGCGGATCGGGCTAGAGCTGGAAAGTGTGGAGGATCGGGGGGCGGCGCTGGCGTCGTTCCGGATCGCGCATGTGATCGAGGCGGTGCAGCATCCGAATGCGGACCGGCTACGGGCCTGCAAGGTCGATACCGGCGACGGCGTGGTGTCGGTGGTATGTGGTGCGCCGAACGCGCGCACAGGGATGAAGGCGGTGTTCGCCGCACCGGGGAGTTTCGTTCCCGGCACGGGCATCACGCTGAAGGTGGGCGAGATCCGTGGCGTGCAAAGCGCGGGCATGCTGCTGTCGGCGCGCGAGATGGGGCTGGGCGACGATCACTCCGGCATCATCGATCTGCCAGCGGATGCGCCGGTGGGTGTCGCGTATGCGACCTGGGCCGGGCTGGATGATCCGCTGATCGATATCAGCGTCACACCCAATCGCGGTGACTGTTTCAGTGTGCGCGGTGTGGCACGCGACCTGGCGGCGACGGGGATTGGTTCGTTGAAGCCATGGGCACCGGCGAAGATCGCGCCGGTGTTCGATGGTGGGCCGCGCTGGAAGGTCGAGTGGCCGGAGGCGTGCCCTTGGGTGTTGGGGCGGACGGTGCGCAACCTGAAGAATGGACCGAGTCCACAATGGCTGCAGGACCGGCTGATCTCGGTTGGGTTGCGGCCGATCAACGCGCTGGTGGATGTGACGAACTTCTTCACCATTGATCTCGGCCGGCCATTGCATGTGTTCGATGTCGGCAAGCTGCGTGGTGAAGTGCTGACGCTACGGCACGGCGCGGGCGAGACGCTGCTGGCGTTGAACGGCAAGGAATACGTGCTGGATGCCGAGGACTGCGCCATTGCCGACACGGGCGGTGTGGCGTCGATGGCCGGCGTGATGGGCGGTGAGACGACAGGATGCGATGAGACCACCACCGACGTGTTCGTCGAGTGTGCGCTGTTCGATCCGGTGCGTGTGGCGCAGACCGGGCGGCGGCATCAGATCGTCTCCGACGCACGGCAGCGGTTCGAGCGCGGGATCGATGTCGCGCTGATGCCGGACGCGGTCGAGGCGTCGACGGCGATGATCATGCAGCTGTGCGGCGGCGAGCCGGGGCCGGTGATGGAGGCCGGCGCAATGCCGGCATGGCAGCGCGACGCGACGATGCGGTTCCGGCGCGTGGCCGAGCTGGGCGGGTCGTCGATCGGGGCGGATGAGGCGGTGGAGTCGTTGCAGCGTTTGGGTTTCGGGCTGCGGGCGCGGGATGCGGAGACGGTGACCGTTTCGGTGCCGTCCTGGCGCAACGATGTCGCCGCACCGGTGGTGTTGGACCTGGCATCCGATCTGTCGGCGGAGGTGGTGGCGAAGGTCACCGAAGGTTGTGCGGTGATCGAGCCGGAATGTGACCTGATCGAGGAGGTGCTGCGGCTGCGTGGGTTGGACGTCGTACCGCCGGTGTCGCTGCCGCGGGTTGCGCCGGTGCCGCAGGCGACATTGACGGCGAAACAGGTGCGCAAGGAGCTGGCGCGGCGGACCCTGGCGGCAGCGGGGCTGGCGGAGTGCGTGACGTTCAGCTTCATGGCGACGACGGAGGCAACGCTGTTCGGTGCGACGCCGGCGACGCTGCGGCTGGCCAATCCGATCGCGGCCGATCTGGATCAGTTGCGGCCGACGCCGGTGGCGTCGCTGGCGCTGGCAGCGAAGCGCAACGCGTCGCGCGGGTTTGCGGATGTGGGCCTGTTCGAGATCGGGCCGGCGTTTGTGGACGACGCGCCGCAGGGGCAACGCTGGATCGCGGCGGGGCTGCGCGCGGGCGGCACGCCACGCAATTGGATCGCGTCGTCGCGGCCGGTGGATGTGATGGACGCGAAAGGCGATCTGTGGGCCGCGCTGGCCGCGGTCGGCGCGCCGCTCGAAGGGGTGATGATCACGCCGGATGCGCCGGGGTTCTATCATCCGGGTCGTTCCGCATGCGTGCGGCAGGGACCGAAGACAGTGCTGGGGACGTTCGGGGAGCTGCATCCCCGTGTTCTGGCGGCGCTGGACCTGGTGGGACCGGTGGTGGCCTTCGAGCTGGATCTGGATGCCGTTGCGGAGCCGAAGCGACGGAAGAAGGCGATGCCGGATTTGCCGTCGTTCCAGCCGGTGCGGCGCGATTTTGCGTTCCTGGTGGACGCAACGGTGACGGCGGATGCGTTGGTACGCGCGGCGCGTGGGGCGGATCGCGCGTTGATCGCCGGCGTGGTGCTGTTCGATCGCTATCAGGGCGATCGGCTGCCCGAGGGTAAGGTGTCGTTGGCGATCGAAGTGACGTTCCAGCCACGCGAGCGCACGCTGACCGACGCGGACATCGAGGCGGCGTGCCAGAAAGTGGTGTCGGCCGTCGCGAAGGCGACGGGGGCGACGCTGCGGTGATGCTGCGGCCGAACATCGTCTTCATTCTGGCCGATGATCTCGGCTACGCCGACCTGTCCTGCTATGGGCGCCGCGAGTACGACACGCCGCATATCGATGGCATCGCCGGGCGCGGGGTGCGGTTCCTGCAGGCCTACGCGAATTCGGCGGTGTGCTCGGCGACGCGTCTGGCGCTGATCACCGGGCGGTATCAGTACCGGCTGCCTCTGGGACTGGAGGAGCCACTGGCCGGCAAGGCCGATGTCGGATTGCCGCCGGAGCATCCCACCTTGCCGTCGCTGCTGCGCGCGGCGGGGCATGCGACGGCGTTGATCGGCAAGTGGCATCTCGGCATGCCACCGCGGTTTGGACCATTGCGCAGCGGGTATGACCGGTTCTGGGGTATCCGCAGTGGCGCGACCGACTATTTCACCCACCTGAACGCGCGCGGGGCGCCGGATCTGTGGGATGGCGACGTGCCGGTGGAGCGGGCCGGGTATCTGACCGACCTGCTGGGCGACAAGGCGGTGGAGACGGTGGGCGCGTTCGCGTCCTCCGGGCGGCCGTTCTTTCTGAGCCTGCATTTCAATGCACCGCACTGGCCGTGGGTGGCGCATGGCGATGAGGCGGAGTCGGAGCGGCTGCGCGGCAGCAATCTGCGCCATTACGATGGCGGTACCATGCGCACCTATGGCCGGATAGTGCAGGCGATGGATACGCAGGTGGGCCGGGTGCTGCAGGCGTTGGACGCGCACGGGGTGGGTGAGAACACGATTGTCGTGTTCACCAGCGACAATGGCGGCGAGCGGTTTTCCGATACCTGGCCATTCTCCGGCGTGAAGACGGAGCTGCTGGAAGGTGGGCTGCGCGTGCCGACGGTGATGAGCTGGCCGGCACGTTTGCCGGCGGGGATCGACTGCGATCAGGTGATGGTGACGATGGATTGGCTGCCGACGCTGCTGGCAGCGGCTGGAGCGGCGGCTGATCCGGCGTATCCGTCCGATGGGATGGATTTGTTGCCGGTGCTGGAGGGACGCGCAGCCGCGGGGCCGAGAGCGTTGTTCTGGCGCTATAAGTGGAATGACCAGGCGGCGATGCGGGATGGCGACTACAAATACCTCAAGATCCGTGACAACACGTTCCTGTTCGATGTGGTGCGCGACCCGCGGGAGCGTGCGAATCTGACGGCCCGGCTGCCGGAGGTTTATGCGCGGATGACCGCGGAATGGCAGCGATGGAACGCCACCATGCTGCCGACAATTCCGGGCAGTTTTGCCGAAAGTTTCACCGCCGCGCAGTTGGCGGATCATATCGGGCTGTAGAGCGGACGATCCTTGCGGTCACGATGCCGCACCGATAGGGTCGGCGAACCTTTTCACGATGTGACGATTGACGACAGCGGGGGCGGCGATGTTGCGCGAGGATCTGGTTTTCGTCGGGACCTGCGACATTTCGGGGCACGTGCGCGGTAAGGGGTTTCCCGCGCAGGAAATCCAGGCGCGCCGGAACAAGGGCGTGGGCTGGACGCATTCCAATCTGATGATGTCAGCGTTTGGGCCGATCTTTGATACGCCATTTGGCACCGGCGGAGATCTGATGATCGTTCCGGATGTGGCGACCGAGGTGCGGGTCGATTTTGCCGATGGTTCGGCGCCCGAACACTTCTTTCTGGGCGATATGCGCAATACCGATGGATCCCCCTGGGAGTGCTGCCCGCGCGATTTCCTGCGCCGCGCGTTGGCGGCGTTGGAGGCTGCCGCGGGGCTGCGGTTGATCGCGGCATTTGAGCAGGAGTTCGTCTACACCGGAACCGAGGATCGCCCGGCGCACGCGTACAGCCTGGATGCGTGGCGGCGCCAGGGAGCCTTTGGTGAGACGTTTGTTGCCGCGATGCGTGCCGCGGGCGTGGTGCCGGATTCGTTCCTGCCGGAATATGGCAATCGGCAGTACGAGGTGACGGTGGCGCCAGCGGCCGCGCTGGCAGCGGCGGATCACGCGGTGATCACGCGCGAGATGGCGCGCGCGGTGGCACATCGGCTGGGGCATCGGGTGATCTTCTCGCCGAAGCCGAATGCCGAAGGTGTCGGCAATGGTGTGCATATTCATATGAGCCTGCAGGATGAAGCGGGCACGCCGGTGACGTATGAAGCGGGTGCGCACCTGGGCCTGAGCAAGTTGGCGCAGCAGTTCTTTGCCGGCGTGCTGCACTATCTGCCGGCGATCGCGGCGATCACCGCGCCGTCTCCGGTTTCGTATCTACGACTGGTGCCAAACCGCTGGGCGCCGACCGAGGTGAATATCGTGCAGCAGGATCGTGGAGCCGCGCTGCGGGTGTGCCCGGTATTCGCTGGCCCGGGGCTGGCCGACGTCGCGCGGCAATACAATGTGGAGTTCCGGGTGACCGATGCCTCGGCCAGCCCGTACATGGCGTTGGGGGCGGTGGTATTTGCCGGGGCGGATGGGATTGCGCGGGGGATGGCGTTGCCGGTCGCGGATGCGATGGCACCGGCCCTGCCGGGGTCGCTGGAGGCGGCCCTGACGGCGATGGCGGGGAACGACACGGTATGCGGGTGGCTCGGGCCGGTGTTCCTGGAGGCGTATCTGCGACACAAGCGGTCGGAACTGGCGACGTTGACTGATTTGGAACCGGAAGAACTGTGTGATCGATACGCGGAGGTGTACTAGCCAGCGACGATCGTTGCGGGGGGTGGTGATACAGCTATGAGTGGCCGGGCCAGGCCCGGCGATGACATTTGGGGATTTTTGGGGCCGCTGAAACGTTCCCAGGCCTTTTCGTGGCCGATATAAACGAACGGTCCCACGACGAAGCCGAAGGCCGACAGCCCGGCCGCGGTCGCGAGGTCGCCGATCACCACATACATGGTGGTGAAGTCCACCACCGTGGCGACGGTGCGGAAGGTGATGGTCTTGGCGAGCGCCCGGCTGATGATGATCCTTTTCCCTCCCGGCCTGGCGCCCGAGCGCAGGGCTTGCACGAACGGAAGGCCGATTGAGGCGCCAGATGCATCCGAATAGTAGTTCCAAAATGTTTCGTGAACGAAATAGAATACTGGGCCGGCGACCAGGGCGAAGGTCGACAGGCCCGCCGCGGTGGCGAAATCGCCCAGCACCACGTAATTCGAGGTGAAGTCGAGCGTCGTGACGACGACGCGAAAGGTGACCGTCTTGGCCAGGGCCTGCGGAACGCCAAGACGGGAGCGGAGGTTCAGCGCTGGCTTGGCGAGAGGCGGCGGCGAGACCCGCGGCTGGGGCTGGGACCGCGGGCGGCTGATCGTGTCGAGCATGGGGCGCACGCGCCGGCCGAGTTTGGGCAGGGTGCTGGGCGCCAGAAGGGCGGCGCCACCGAGCACGATGGCTGGGACCAGCGCCGCCTCGAACAAGGCGGCTCCGGCCAGCGCCGTCAGTCCCGCTGTCACGTAACGGTTCATGCGGTGGTTTCCAGATCGGTCCCCACTGTGCCCGCATCGGCGGCGCGTCGTCCTGGTCCGGCGCGCAGTCTCACATAATCTTCACAATTCGAGTCACCGGTGCGGCAACATCGCCTCGACCAGCCGCAGCGTGCCAGCGGTGTCCAGCATGCGGCAATAGCCTTTGAAGCAACTCAGCGCGGCGGCGTGGCGGGTCTCGGATTCGGCCATGCAGGCGTCCGGGATGCAGGTCATGTAGTAGCCGCAGTCGGCGCCGTCTTTCACCGCGTGGTCGATGCATTGGTCGGTGAGGAAGCCAACCACGAAGACATCCTCGATGCCGATGTTGCGGAGAAGGTAGTCGAGCATTGTCGAGTTGAAGACGGACGAAGACGTTTTCGGCAGCAGGATCTCGTCGCCGAAGGGGGCAGCCTCGGACAGGGGCTGCGATTCCCAGGAGCCCTTTGCATAGAAGAAGTTGGAGAGCTTGTAGTCGAGGCTGCGGTCGCGGCCGTCGGCGGTGAGGTTCTCGATGACCGTGTGGATCACTTCGAGCCGCGCGGCGCGAAAGGCGGATAGCAGGCGGGTGATGTTGGGGAGCACGCGGGTGGTCGCGACGGCGTGGAATTCGGGCATCGTTTCCGCGTGCATGGCGTTGCAGGAACCGTTCTGCACGTCGATCACCAAGAGCGCGGCGCGTCCGGGGACGATGGGGCGGTCGCGCGTGACGGCAGTGATCATGGTGCTTGCAATACACCGTCGTGCCGATGCTTGCCATCAGCATCCACGGCTTTCTTGTTGCACGAAGGCAAGGCATGGATGCCGGGCATGGAGTCTCCTTTACCGAACGACCACCGCATGGCGGATCACAACGTTCCAAGGTTGGGGTCGGGGGTTCGAATTCCTTCGCCCGCTCATCACTCAAAATGCCGCTTGATCGGTCTTGTCGTTGGGTACGTGTTTTGGACGAAGCGATCGGTGATCCCGGCGCGGTCGGGCAGCATGTCGAAATCGAACACTCACCCGTCGGCATGGGAGATTTTTTATGATCCAAATCACTTCAACTATCGACAAGACCGGCGACAGGGTGGCGCCATAAGATGCGTGGATCGAATGATTGGCAAAGGTACTCTGGCGATGTCCGAACTGGAAATGCTGTCTCCCCAAAACAGTGCGATCGCGCTGATCGACTTTCAACCAGCCATGTACCAGGGCGTGCAATCACACGATCGTCTGGTGACGTTCAACAACGTTCAGGTGTTGGCGAAAGCAGCCAAACTCTTCAAGATACCCACAGTGATTTCGACGGTCGCTGCGGCCTCTTTCTCGGGTCCCTTCATGCCGGAGGTGACCGGCCTGTTTCCCGAGATCCCCGTCATCGACCGTACGTCTATGAACTCCTGGCTCGATGCGAACTTCCGCGCGGCGATTCTTGCAACTGGCCGCAAGAAGGTGGTGATCGCCGGGTTGTGGACGGAAGCCTGCGTGATGTTCCCGACTCTCGACATGCTGAAGGAGGGTTTCGAGATTTATGTCGCGGCCGACGCGTGCGGTGACATTTCGCCGGAGGCCCATCAGCGCTCGATCGATCGGCTGGTGCAGGCTGGCGCGGTCCCTATCACCTCGATGCAGTATATCTTCGAACTCCAGCAGGACTGGGCGCGCACCGAGACCTACGAAGGTGTGATGCAGATTCTGCGCCAGCATACGCCCTATGGCATCCAGGTGCGCTTCTCGAAGTGGGCGTTGGGTGAGCACGCTTCCGAAGCCGGTCCGGCGACGAAGGCCGCCTGAGTTTCAGGCACGCACACCGCATCCTGCGACGTCGGGGGAACGACGAAGCCCATCTTCTATCGCTTGCCGCCGGCGTGCTGGTCGGGGTGATCTACGGTCTGGTCAATGTCCGGTCACCGGCACCGCCGGTGATCGCATTGATCGGTTTGCTTGGTATCCTGGTGGCGAGAAGATCCCTCCGATGGTCAAGACACTCTGGCACAAAGAAGCCTTTGCGCAGGCTTGGCCCCATCAGGTTCGGCCGCACATCTTTGGTTGCCTCCCCAGTGGGCAAATGCCAGCGACGAGGTCTTTGAGCGAGGCATCGACGGTGAAGTCATGCACTCCAAGCTGACCTCGCACCTGAGGCGTGCACTCCCGTGATGTTCACGCGCCCAGGCAATGCCGACCTCTGTTGAGACCGAGAAGACAGAATGATCCGCGTATCACCGATCGCTCTCCATGGAGTTTGAAGCATGACCGACGCGCCGGTGCCCGACATGATTCTGCATCGTGACCTGTTCACAACGCTCGATCATTTTCCTGCCCGTCGGCGAGACCGGGGTGTGCAAGTGGCAAGGGGGGGTCTCATGAACCGGAAACGCAACAAAAATGCCCGCCTTCCTTTGGGCAAATTTGCCTGTCATTTCGGGTGGAAATCCCTTGCCGCGCGCCGAGGGCAGGGCCCCTAAGCGACGCAGCAGACAAGTCGCGCCGCCGCATGGCCGCGAGTCCGGCTTTGATCGCGGCGAGTGGCGGTTTGCCTGTAGGCGAGCGAACGCGGACCGATGGTCTGGATGCGGTCCTAGCGTCGTCGGAGGAAGGGACTGTCAGGGCCTGCGTGCCTGGATGCGGTTAAATCGGGCTTTCAGCTGAAGGCCGGTCGCAGGAGGCGGACTGGCATCGTCCTGGCGGCAGGCTGATGAATTGTGGCTGCTGCTGCCTGCTGGTTCGGTCGCCACTGACAGACTCTTTGCGCTCAGTCCCTATTTAAGCCGGCTTAAATAGGCATGGTGCTTATTAAAGCGAGATGGCAATTGCTTTAACAGCGGCTTCCCGGCATATCCTCCCCATGGCCGACACTAACCCGCGGCTGGGCCGTTTTGTCGCGACCCCCACTGCTGGGGAGGTCGTCCGTGCCTTTGCTCCCCCGCCGCTTCCACCGACCCCGCCCATCGACGTACTCGCGCTCCTCGACCGGCTCAGCTTGGCGGAGCGGGCGCTTGGGCGCCTAGACGGGATCACGACGCTCCTGCCGCGCCAGGAGCTGTTCCTCTACATGTATGTCAGGAAGGAAGCCGTCCTCTCATCGCAAATCGAGGGTACGCAATCGACGCTCACCGATCTGCTCCGATTCGAGACCGAGGCTCAGGCCGGGCAGCCGATCGACGACATCCGTGAGGTATCGAACTACGTCGACGCCATGATGTACGGCCTTGAGCGGTTGGAGACGTTGCCCCTTTCGCTCAGGCTGATCCGCGAGATGCATGCTCGGTTGCTGCAAAGCAGTCGTGGCGGGACGAAAAGCCCTGGCGAGTTCCGGCGATCGCAGAATTGGATCGGGGGCACCCGTCCTGGCAATGCCCTGTTCGTACCGCCTCCACTGAATGAGCTTGACGCCTGCCTCGACGCCCTAGAGCGTTTCATGCACGAGGATCAGTCGCGGCTGCCGGCGGTCATCAAGGCGGGCCTGCTTCACGTCCAGTTCGAGACCATCCATCCTTTCCTAGATGGCAATGGCCGCATCGGTCGCCTTCTGGTCACCTTGTATCTCTGCGTGCACGGCGTGCTGCGCAAGCCGCTGCTCTACTTCAGCCTTTATCTGAAGACGCACCGCGCCGACTACTATCGTCTGCTCCAGGAAGTGCGCGAACGTGGCGCCTGGGAAGCCTGGCTTGAGTTCTTCCTTGATGGCATCGCGGAGATAGCCAATCAGGCATTCGATGCGGCAACGCGCATCGATGATCTCTTCAAGCGTGACCGTGAGCGAATCACGGCGGAGAGCGATCGGGCTGGATCGGCACTTCGGGTGCATGAGCTTCTTCAGGAGAACCCCTTTCTCACGCCCAATCTCCTGGTCGAGCGGACGGGGTTAACGGCGCCGACCGTCAACGCGGCCTTGGCCGATCTGGTGCGTCTCGGCATCGTGGAGGAGGTAACGGGCCGACGGCGGGGCCGTGTATTTGGCTACCGCGGATATCTCGCTATCCTGGGTGAAGGAACGGAACCTCTACCGACCGCCGGCGGAAACGGAGGGACCAGCTAGATGCAAAGAATGCTCGGGACGGCGGCAACCGCGCCATCCGAGATAGCGCCGGTTCGATTCTCAAACCGAAATCCAATTGGCCCCAAATATCGAGGTCTGAAGTTCGCCGAGACCTGCATCACGTCGGAAGGTGCGTTCGCACTGCATTGACGAGGGGAAAATGCCTGCAGTCTTCATTCACCTTTCGGACATTCATTTCGGCCAGGAGCGCGACCATCGCGTCCACATCCACGCCGATGTGAAGGAACAGCTGATTGCCGACGTCGGCGCGGTCGCACGAGCGCTTGCGGCACGGGTCGCTCATGGGATTCTCGTTACCGGTGATATTATATCTTATGGAAATCAACCTTCCCACCAGCGCAGATACGACAGTCAATGTGCGCGTCGGACGCCGGGAGATGATGTTCGGCTCGAACCGGCTCGTCGATATCAGAGAAGGGCCGGATATTCGCCAGAGTTTCGATGGTGCGTGCGCATGGGCCACGCTGGGGGACGCTCGGGTCGACGCTTTCTGGACGCGACCGGTTCTCAATAAAGAAGGTTGGTATCGCTGATACGCCGGACCAGGATCAGCAATTCTTTGGGGTCTATTCCACGGCGCCCGTTGCCGTGATTCCCGGATTGTCTGCCGACCTCTATATCTTGGGTCTGGACCGGACCAATGCCGTGCTCGACGCGGGAATCGCGAACGAGCAGCGCTATTTCCTTGGCATCCGCCTGTTCGGCACGGCGGGCCCGATCGATTACAATTTCGAAGGCATCTATCAGTTTGGTCATTTCGGTACCCGGCCCATCAGCACTTTTGCGCTATTCTCTGATACCGGCACCACGATCGCATCCATATGGGGCAGGCCGCGCCTGGCGATGAAGGCGGATGTCGTAAGCGGGGGAAACAGTTGCGGAACGGGGGCGTTAGGCACGTTTTACCCATTGTTTCCGAAGAACAACCACTTCAACGAGGCCACTATTCAGGCGCCGATGAATTACATGGACATCTATCCCTACGCGCAAGTGCAGCCGCGAGCCGATTTGGCCTTCATGGCCGCTGTCGACATTCTCTGGCGCCAGAACGTCCACGATAGCTTCTATCAACCACCCGGTGTGCCGGTAATACCAGGTAACGCCAACACGAAGCGATTTCTGGGGGAGGCTCTGAACCTGCAGACTGAGTGGCAGGCGACTGCAAATCTCGACGTCAATGTCCCAGTCGTTCGTTTTATTGCGTATGGCTTTCTGCACGCAGCAGGTGGCCACGACGTTACCTGGACGGGCGCTTGGGCGACCTTCAATTTCTGATATGCGGCTTGCCGCATCGGCAATCCGTGGGCCGCGGCCTGACATTGGTACTGGCTGCGTTCTGTCATCCGGGAGGCAGAACCCCATGGACCTGTCAGAGATGTGCGGCGTTGGGTGCCCCTGGCGGGAGATCGCCGTGGCGCTGCGCGCTTGGCGATGATGCCGGCAACGCCCGCCAGGGTATCCCAGATGGCTGTGATGGCGTAACAACCCCCGCCAACCCTGGCATCCCTTACGGCACGCGAACGCCCGCAGTGCCGTCCGTCACAGAAGGACCAGAAATAATGAGACACGTTATTGCCGCATTGCTGACCGCGATGGGCGTCGCCGCCTGGGCGGGATCCGCCGCGCTCGCCGCACCCCAGCCCGCGCCGAAAGGCGCTGAAGTGTTCGTCCGGGCCGAACTGCGCGCGACCGTTGAGAGTGTCGATATGACAGCGCGTCAAGTGCTGCTGCGCGACGAAGCGGGCAAGCTGGAAACCGTCAAGATCGGTCCGGAGGCGCGCAATCTTGGGCAGGTCATGCCCGGCGATCACGTCACGGTCGCCCTCAACCTGGGCGTCCTTGCACAACTGGCGCCCTCGGACGGCACCGGTCCGGTTGTCGCGCGGGCGGAGTTTGCCGGACGCACCCCGCCGGGTGCGAAGCCGGGCGGCGGGGTCGGCGACGCGCTGCGCGTCCGGGTGCTGTTCCACAGCTACGACCCGACGACCAAGATTGTGACCTTCACGCTGCCGTCCGGCACCACAGCGGCGCGGGAACTTCTGACCCCGGAGATGCAGACATTCGCCTCTGGCCTGAGATCCGGCGACAAGGTGGATGTGACTTTCGTTCGTGTCGTTGGCATCGCCGTCACGTCCGCGAAGTAGCGATACGGCTCAAGTCACCATGGCGGGCGAGGGCGCGCCATGGTGATACGCGGCGCGGCGCTTGGCCTGCGATCGTTGTGTCTAGGTGGCGGGGCGGTGGCCTGGAGTCCGGGTTGTGACACGACCCTGCGCACCGTGGGCGCGGCCTCTCCCACGCCGCCGCCCTGCCGCGCGGCGAACCCTGGATGACAGCGGCGCCCTGAGCCTCTATGTCCAGCGTCGGCGCTCCTGACCCCTGGCGGAGGCGCCCCACCCCTGACCCCGACGGACCATGACCGACACGCCGATCGCCCATATCCGCAACTTCGCGATCATCGCCCATATCGACCACGGGAAGTCCACCCTGGCCGACCGGCTGATCCAGGTCACCGGCGCGCTGAGCGACCGGGAGATGACCAACCAGGTCCTGGACAACATGGACCTGGAGCGCGAGCGCGGCATCACCATCAAGGCGCAGACCGTTCGGCTGACCTACAAGGCCAAGGACGGGCAGGTGTACGAGCTGAACCTGATGGACACGCCGGGGCACGTGGACTTCGCCTACGAGGTCTCGCGCAGCCTGGCGGCGTGCGAGGGCAGCCTGCTGGTGGTGGATGCGTCCCAGGGGGTGGAGGCGCAGACACTGGCGAATGTCTACCAGGCGATCGACGCCAACCACGAGATCGTGCCGGTGCTGAACAAGATCGACCTCCCGGCGGCCGAGCCGGAGCGGGTGAAGCAGCAGATCGAGGACGTGATCGGGCTGGATGCGTCGGACGCGGTGGAGATCAGCGCGAAGACGGGGCTGAATATCGAGGGCGTGCTGGAGGCGCTGGTGACGCGGCTGCCGCCACCGCGGGGAGATGGCGGGGCACCGCTAAAGGTGCTGCTGGTCGATAGCTGGTACGACCCCTATCTGGGCGTGGTGCTGCTGGTGCGGGTGAAGGACGGGCGCCTGAAGCGCGGGCAGCGCATTCGCATGATGTCGACCGGCGCGGCGTATCAGGTGGAGCAGGTCGGGGTGTTCTCGCCCAAGATGATCCCCAGCGACGATCTGGGGCCGGGCGAGATCGGCTACATCACCGCGGCGATCAAGACGGTGGCGGATTGCAATATCGGCGACACGATCACCGACGACCGCGCCCCGACGGCCGAGGCGCTGCCGGGGTTCAAGCCGTCGATCCCGGTGGTGTGGTGCGGGCTGTATCCAGTGGATGCGGATGATTTCGAGAAGCTGCGCGAGAGCCTGGGCCGGCTGCGGCTGAACGATGCGAGTTTTCATTACGAACCGGAGACGTCGGCGGCGCTGGGGTTCGGGTTCCGCTGTGGGTTCCTGGGGCTCTTGCATCTGGAGATCATCCAGGAGCGGCTGACGCGCGAGTTCGATCTGGATCTGATCGCGACGGCGCCGTCGGTGGTGTATCGGGTGCAGCTGACAAACGGGACGGTGCAGGAGCTGCATAATCCGGTGGATATGCCGGATGGGAGTGTGATCGATCACATCGATGAGCCGTGGATCCGCGCGACGATCATGATGCCGGACGATTATCTCGGTACTGTTCTGAAATTGTGCAGCGATCGGCGTGGGGAGCAGGTGGACCTGACCTATGTCGGCAATCGAGCGATGGCGGTGTACCGGCTGCCATTGAACGAGGTGGTGTTCGACTTCTATGATCGGCTGAAGTCGGTGTCGCGCGGGTATGCGAGCTTCGATTACCAGATGGATGGGTATGCCGAGAGCGATCTGGTGCGGATCTCTATTCTGGTGAATGGCGATCTGGTGGATGCATTGAGCTTCATTGCGCATCGATCGGCGGCTGAGGCGCGTGGGCGGTCGATCTGCGTGAAGCTGAAGGATCTGATCCCGCGGCAGTTGTTCAAGATCGCGGTGCAGGCGGCGATCGGTGGGCGCGTGATCGCGCGCGAGACGATTAGCGCGTTGTCGAAGGATGTGACGGCGAAGTGTTACGGTGGTGACGTGACGCGCAAGCGCAAGCTGCTGGAAAAGCAGAAAGAAGGCAAAAAGCGCATGCGGCAGTTCGGTAAGGTTGAGATCCCACAGTCGGCGTTCCTGGCCGCGCTGAAGATGGACGGGTAAATCACGCTGCGAGGAGCGCAGCGACGCAGCAATCTCGATGAGAGGGCACATCGGCCGTTGGTGCCACGTTGGCGCGAGATTGCTGCGTCGCTGCGCCCCTCGCAATGATAGGGCTACGGGGTGCGCATGAGTTCATTTCTGTTCAGTGGCGGCCGGTTGCTTGATCCGCGGTGTGACGAGTTGCTCGACGGCATCGAGGTGCTGGTTGAGGGCGACGTGATCAAAGAGGTTTCCGATCGGCCGATCACGTGCGTGTCGGCACAGCGTATCCCGATTGGCAACCGGACTCTGATGCCGGGGCTGATCGATGCGCATATCCACATTGTGCTGACCGAGGTGAATCTGCGGCTGCTCGCCGATGTACCGCTGACGCTGCTGACTGCCAAGGGCTCGGTGCAGATGCGGGCGATGCTGGAGCGCGGGTTCACCACGCTGCGCGACACCGGCGGCGCGGACTGGGGAATCAAGGCGGCCGTTGAGCAGGGGCTGTTTGTTGGGCCTCGGCTGTTCATCGCCGGGCAGCCGCTGAGCCAGACTGGCGGGCATGCCGATCACCGTCTGCGTACGCAATCCACTGTGTTCTGTGCGTGCTGCTCTGGCCTGAACTGGACCGCGCGCGTGGCGGATGGCGTGCCGGAGGTGATCAAGGCGACGCGCGACGAGCTGCGCAAGGGCGCCGACCACATCAAGATCATGGTCTCGGGCGGCGTGGCGTCGCAGGCCGATCCGCTGGAAAGCCTGCAATACCGCATGGACGAGATCGAGGCGGCGGTGGAGGAGGCGACGCGCTGGGGCAGCTATGTCTGCGCGCATGCCTACAGCGCCAAGGCGATTGAACGCGCGGTACGCGGTGGCGTGCGCACGATCGAGCATGGCAACCTGATCGATACGCCGACGGCGCAATTGATGGCGGAGCGCGGGGCGTATCTGGTGCCGACGCTGGTGGCTTACGATGCGCTGAAGCGGCGCGGGCCGGACTATGGGCTATCGACGTACAGTCTCGCGAAGAACGAGCTGGTACTGGAGGCGGGGTTAAGGTCGTTGGAGATCTGCCGCGCCGCCGGGGTGAAGATCGGGTTCGGCAGCGATCTGCTGGGGCAGCTGCAGACCGATCACTGCACCGAGTTCACTCTGCGCGCAGGTGCGATGTCGCCGCAGGAGATCATCCGCTCCGCCACGCTGGTGAATGCCGAGATCGTGCGGCAGGAGGGCAAGCTCGGCGAACTCGTTCCGGGGGCGTTCGCCGATCTGCTGGTGGTGGATGGCGATCCGTATCGCGACCTGGGCGTGTTCCGCAGCGACGGCGGGCGGCTGGATGCGATCATGGCAAACGGCGTGTTCGTGCGGAACCGGTTGTAGCCTGCGTGGCGGAATGCGCAGCGCGTTCCGCGCTACGCGGCGGCGGTGATCCCGGGGTGTTGGCGCGTGCGCGCGGCTGCGGCGCGGCGGAACATCACGTACTGGGCGAGCAGCATGATCAGCTTGGCGCCTAGCGCGCCGATTGAAATGAACCAGGACCAAACCCACAATGGCAGCGTCAATGCCACCGCCAGGTTCACCGCGCCTAAGCCGAACATCAGCAACGCCCAGGCCTGACCGGCGCCGCTGATCAGGCTTGGCGGCAGCGCGCGTGCTGTCCCTTCGGGCAGGTAGCGCCTCATCCAGCCGCGCCGCAGCATGATGGCGCCGAGTGCGAAGTG
>DATHNE010000033.1:0-2322 GCA_035486355.1 Acetobacteraceae bacterium | reverse complement strand
CCTACGTGACGATCTGCGCCACCAACCCCTCCACGCCATTCTACTTCAGTGCGGTCGCCGCGAACTCCGCCACCTATGTCGTCCGTGTCCAGTAGCAAGCGACGCGCCTGGCTCGGTAAGCCGGGCACGAGCAGCATCGAGCTCGCGTTCATCCTGCCGGCGTTCCTGTGGCTGCTGCTGGGAACGATCGACATCGCGCGGTATCTCTACACGGTGCAGGCGCTGGTCGGCCTGATGGGCGAGGCTGGGCGCGTAGCCACAATGGGCGGGAACTTCGACTGGGGGCAGTGCAGCAACAACTGGTGGCCCCAGATTGCGACGATCGCTCCGTTGCTGGACGCCAACAACGTCACTCTGTGCGTCACCCCGGGCGGGGGTTCGGGCTCCGGGCCCATCACGATGAATGTGCAGGTGAGCTATCCGTTCACGCCCTATACACCCGGGCTTGGCGCCCTGGCCGGGCCGATCACGGAAGCGACAAACTATACTTACTGACCATCCGCGTCCGCCTTCGATTGCTCCTTGCCGCGAGATGCCAGCCCGGCTATCGGCAGATATCACCCACCGCAGATGGGATGCGAGTCACGCGCGCTCTCCTGCCATTGCCAGGAGCAGAGCGACGAAGCAATGACCATAGCCCAGCAGCAACTACACCCCACCCAGATACGCCTCGCGCACCCGCATGTCGTTCAGCAGCGCGCCAGCCGCGCCCTCGACGACGATCCTCCCGGTTTCCAACACATAAGCCCGGTCGGCGAGACGCAACGCGATATGCGCGCTCTGTTCCGCAAGCAGGATCGTCATGCCCAGCTTCTGCAAGTCGGCGATCGCCCGGTAGATCACCTGCACCAGCACCGGCGACAGGCCCAGCGACGGCTCATCCAGCACCATCAACTCCGGCTTCCGCATCAGCGCCCGTCCGATCGCCAGCATCTGCTGCTCTCCCCCCGATAGCGTCGCGGCCAGTTGCTGCGCGCGCTCGGCAAGCCGGGGAAAAATCGTCAGCACCTCGCGCATCCGTCCGCCCGCCTCGAGCGGGGCGAGATAGGCGCCCATCAGCAGGTTTTCGCGCACCGTCAGGTCGGCGAACACACGGCGTCCTTCGGGCACATAGCTGATACCGAGCGCGGCACGCCGATGCGGCGGCAGCCGGGCAATCGATTGTCCGTTGAACGTAACGCTGCCGGTCGCCTTGGTCAGGCCGACGATCGCCCGGGCAATGGAACTCTTGCCGGCACCGTTGGAGCCGAGAATCGCAACGACCTCGCCCGGCCCGACCGTGAGCGTAACACCATCGACAGCACGCACGCGCCCATAGCTGATCGTCAGGTTCTCGAGTGCGAGCAATGGCTCAACCATCGGCCGGCGCACCCAGATAGGCGGCGATCACCGCGGGATCGCGCGCGATCTCGGCAGGCGCACCGGCCGCGATCACCTCGCCATGGTCCAGCACCACGATGCGCGAACACAGGCCCATCACCACGCGCATGTCATGCTCGACCAGCGCAATGCTCACGCCGCGCGCCTGGATGCGTTCGATCAGCCCGCGCATCTCCATCCGCTCGTCCTGCGTCAGGCCCGCCGCCGGCTCATCGAGCAAAAGCAATTGCGGTTCCAGGGCAAGCGCGCGCGCAAGCTCCAGGCGGTTCTGCTGGCCGTAGGCGAGACTGCCGGCGCCCACAGCGGCCGTCGCGCCCAGCCCGACGAACTCCAGGCATTCCGCAGCGCGTGCACGTGCCGCGCGCCATCCTGCACGCGCGGCCGGCAGGCCCAGCATGTCCCCCAGCAGGCCGCCACGTTCGGTCCGCATCGCCGGAACCAGCACGTTCTCCAGGACCGACAGCGAGGGAAACAGCCGCTTGTTCTGATAGGTGCGTGCGATGCCCCGCCCAACGATCGCACGCGGATCCAGCCCGGTGATCGCCTCGCCGCGAAACCGTACCGAGCCGCCGTCCGGGGCGTAGATGCCGGTGATGACGTTGAACAGCGTGCTCTTGCCGGAACCGTTCGGACCGATGATGCCGAGCACTTCGCCCTCGCGCAGCGCGAGACTGACACCGGCCAGCGCGCGCACGCCACGAAAGCTGAGTTGAACGGCCTCGACATCCAGCATCAGCGCCGCCACCGGATCGGCAGTGCGGCGAGCAAGCCGCGCGGGAAGAACATCATGCTCAGCACCAGGAGCGCCCCGTAGGCCACCAGGCGGAACTGCCCGAAAGGCCGCAGGTACTCGCTCGCACCACCAAGAATTGCCGTCGCCAGCAGCATCCCTTCCAAGGAGCGGTAGCCGCCGAACATCGCCATGGTCAGGAACACCACCGA
>DATHNE010000032.1:0-22135 GCA_035486355.1 Acetobacteraceae bacterium | reverse complement strand
CGCAGTGCTGCAACGCCCGTCCGATCGCGGGCAACAGGAGACCGCCTATGACCATTTATACCGGGCCGGTGTTTGAGATGGCCCGCCAGCAGTTCCAGGTGATCGCCGACTACTTGGAGATCCCAGAGGATGAGCGCGACCGCGTGCTGTACCCAAAACGCGCGGTGGCCGTGTCGTGCCCGATCCATCGCGACGACGGCAGCACGGCGGTATACCAGGGCTATCGCGTGCAGCATCATCTGACGCTGGGGCCCACAAAGGGCGGCACGCGGTATTCCCCCAACCTGGACATCGGCGAGGTCGCGGCACTCGCGGTGTGGATGAGCTGGAAATGCGCGCTGGCGGGGCTGCCCTATGGCGGTGCCAAAGGCGGCGTGGCGATCGATCCCTATGCGATCTCCAAGCGTGAGCTGGAAGCGGTGTCACGCCGTTACATGCAAGAGATGATTCCCTTCGTCGGCCCGCACATCGATGTGATGGCGCCCGACATGGGAACCAACGAGCAGGTGATGGCCTGGTTCATGGACACCTACTCGATGTACCAAGGAAAGACGGTCACCGAGATCGTTACCGGCAAGCCAGTTGCCTCGGGCGGCACCGAGGGACGGCGCGAGGCGACCGGGCGCGGCGTGGCATACCTTGCGGATCGCGCGATGCAGCAATTGCGTATTGCTCCAAATGGTGCGACCGCGGTGGTGCAAGGCTTCGGCAATGTCGGCAGCGTGGCCGCGGCGTCGCTCGCCGAGCGTGGGCTGAAGATCCTGGGCGTGTCCGATCACACCGCGTGTTACTTCGATCCAAAAGGCCTGCCGGTCGATGCGCTGCTGGCACATATGGCCAAACACGGTGTGTTGAAAGGGTTTTCCAACCAACTGGCATCGGATCCGGCGGAGCTACTGGCACAGAAATGCGATGTGCTGGTACCGGCCGCTCTGGAACGCGTGATCGACGCGCGCATGGCGGGACAGTTGCAGTGCCGCATACTCGCGGAAGGCGCGAACGGACCCACCACGCCCGAGGCAGACGAGGTGCTGAACCAACGGCGTGACGATATTTTCGTGATCCCTGACATCCTGTGCAACGCTGGCGGCGTCGTCGTCAGCTATTTCGAATGGGTGCAGGACCTGCAGCAGTTCTTTTGGGATGAGACGGAGGTGATGGACAAGCTGTCCCACGTCCTCGATCGTGCCTTCGGCCAGGTCATGACGCGGGCGGAGAGGGACAAGGTCGCGCATCGCACCGCAGCAATGGCGATCGGGGTGGAGAAAGTGCGCAATGCGAAGAACGTGCGCGGCTTGTTTCCGTGACATCACGAAAGGTGTGATGCACATCACACCTTTCTCGTGCGGCAGGGTGTGACAATATGTCGGGTGATCGGCGCTGCCCCAACACCCGCGCCGATCGCCCGGGCCGCGAGGCCCAGGTCAACCCGGACCTTCCTCTGGCCCGGCCGTGCAAACGGCCGGGCCACTTTTCTGTGGTGGCACTTTGACCGCGGCTATCCGCGCCGCCTAGGTTCGTAGTCTTGCCGTCAGGAACAGGTCATGGCCGCCCCGCTTTCGCTTGGAATTGATATTGGCGGGACTTTCACCGACCTGGTCGCCTTCGATCCCGAGAGCGGGCAGGCCTGGATTGGTAAGGTCAGCACCACGCCCGATGATCCGGCGGATGGCGCGGTCGCGGGTGTGCGGCAATTGCTGGAGCGGCATCAGCTCGCGCCCGCGCGTTTCGGCCGCGTGGTGCATGCGACGACGCTGTTCACCAACGCGTTGATCGAACGCAAGGGCGCGCGCACCGGGCTGATCACGACGGCGGGCTTCCGCGACACGCTCGAGATCGGGCGCGAACGGAAATACGAGCTGTACGATCTGTTCATCGAGATGCCGCCGCCGCTGGTTCCGCGGCCGTGGCGGCGTGAGGTGGCGGAACGGCTGGCGCCGGATGGTTCGGTCGAGCAGGCGCTGGATGTCGAGGCGCTGCTGCACGAAGGCGAGGCGCTGGTGGCCGGCGGCGTCGCGAGTCTGGCGGTGGTATTCCTGCATGCCTATGCCAATCCGGTGCATGAGCGGCACGCGGCGGAGGCGCTGGCGCGGCGCTTTCCGGGGCTTTCAGTGTCGCTGTCATCCGACATCGCGCCCGAAGTCCGTGAGTATCCGCGCGCCAGCACGACGGTGGCGAACGCCTATGTGCGCCCGCTGGCGGAACAGTATCTGGACACGCTGGAGTCGCGGTTGCGGAGCTTGGGGATTGGCGGCGGATTCTTTTTAATGCTGTCGTCCGGTGGGCTGACGCATCTGGGCGAGGCCAAGCGCGCGCCGGTGCAGTTGCTGGAGAGCGGGCCGGCGGCGGGTGCTCTGGCCGGCGCGTGGTTCGGGCGCAATGCCGGGCTGGAACGCGTGCTGGCATTCGACATGGGCGGCACGACGGCGAAGCTGGCGTTGGTCGACGACGGTATACCGCTTGTGGCGTGGGGCTTCGAGGCAGCGCGGGCGAAACGGTTCCTGCGCGGCTCGGGTCTGCCGATCCAGATCGCGACGGTCGAGCTGATCGAGATTGGGGCCGGTGGCGGATCGATCGCGCGGCGGAGCGAGCTGGGCACGCTGCATGTGGGGCCGGACAGTGCCGGTGCGGTGCCGGGGCCGGCGTGTTACGGGCGCGGCGGCGATACCGCGACGGTGACGGATGCCGATTTGCTGTTGGGATATCTGAACGCCGATTTCTTCCTGGGCGGGGCGATGCAGATCGATCTGGCGGCGGCGGAAGCGGCGGTGGGAACGCTGGCGGATCATCTTGGTATACCGGCAATACGTGCGGCCTACGGCATCCATGATGTGGTGAACGAGAACATGGCCGGCGCGGCGCGGGTGGCGATCGCCGAGCGCGGACGCATCCCCCATGAGTATGCACTGATGGCGACGGGTGGCGCGGCGCCGGTGCATGCGTGGCAGGTGGCGCGCAAACTGGGGGTGAAACGGCTGGTGTGTCCACCGGGCGCTGGGGTCGGCAGCACGATCGGCATGCTTATGGCGCCGGCACGGGTGGATCGCGTGACCTCGTTGAATGTGCCGCTGGCGCGGGCGGATTGGGGCGAGATCGCGGCCATCTTCGCCCGGCTGCGCGCGGGGGCCGAGGTGGTGGTGGCTGCCACCGGCGCGGTGCTGGCGGAGGCCTCGGCGCAGCGTCGGGCGGATATGCGGTACGTTGGACAGGGGTCGGAGATCACCGTGGCGCTGGCGGGGGAATTGAACACCGAGACAGTGCGCGCGGCGTTCGAGACGTCGTACCGCGCGTTGTACGGGCGCACACCACCGGGGGCGGCCATCCAGTTCGTGGCGCTGCGGTTAGCGCTGTCAGCGCCAATGGCGGGGAGTGGGGGACGGTTACGGCAAGAACGCAGTGCTGGCGCCGCGCGGAAGGAGACGCGTGCCGTGTGGTTTCCCGAGGCGGATGGGTTGGTGGAGACGGCGGTGTACAACCGCTACGCGCTGCGGACCGGCGATGTGGTCGAGGGACCGGCGGTGTTCGAGGAGACCGAGAGCACGTTGGTGATTGGTCCGGGCGGGTGGGCAACGGTGCTGGATGACGGGACGATCGATGTGGTGATGCCATGAACGGGGCGTGTAATGCGCGGTGCACCTCGCCCACGAAGTGGGAGAGGTCGCGGCGCGGAGCGACGCGGGTGAGGGTGGTGCGCGCGGCACGACCCTCACACGGCTTCACTGCGCTCGCCGACCTCTCCCGCGCAGTGGGAGAGATGAGGTAGTGTCGGGGTTCGATCCCGTGACGTTGGAGCTGCTCTGGCGGCGGTTGATTTCGCTGGTGGATGAGGCCGCGGCGGCGCTAGTGCGGACGTCGTTCTCCACCTTGGTTCGGGAGAGTTACGATTTCTCCTGCATTGTCACCGACGATCTTGGCCAGTCGCTGGTGCAGGCGACCGAGAGCATTCCCAGCTTCATCGGCACCCTGCCCGCCACCGTGAAGCATTTCCTGCGCTTCTTCCCGCACGAGATGTTGCGACCGGGCGACGTGCTGATCACCAACGATCTATGGCTCGGCACCGGGCATCTGCCGGACATCACCGTCGCCAAGCCAATCTTCCGCCTTGGCAAGCTGGTGGCGTTTAGTGCCTCGACGGCCCATGCGCCGGATATCGGCGGCAAGATCCGCAGCCCCGAGCCGCGCGAGGTGTTCGAGGAAGGGCTGCAGATCCCGCCGATGAAGCTGATGCGGGCCGGCGTGACCGACGACACATTGGTGGCGCTGATCCGGCAGAATGTGCGCACGCCGGACCAGACGATAGGCGATCTGTGGGCACAGGTGGTGGCGCTCGATCTGATGGAGGAACGGGTCGGCGCGCTGATGGAGGGCTACGGGCTGGACGACCTGCGCGCACTGGCCGGCGAGATCCACGGACGCTGCGAACAGGCGATGCGCGCGGCGATCGGGGCGCTGCCGGACGGCACCTATCACAGCGAACTGCAGACCGACGGCGTGCTGGACCAGCCGGTGACGATCCGCATGGCGCTGACCATCAAGGGCGACAGTATCGAGATCGATTACGACGGAACCGATCCGCAGGTGGATCGGGCGATCAACTGCGCACTGTGCTATACGTACGCGATGTCGGTGTATGGCGTGAAGGTCTGCACCAGCCCGACGCTGCCGAACAACGAAGGCGCGTTCCGTCCGATCAGCATCCGCGCGCCCGATGGCTGCATCGTCAATCCGGTGTTCCCGGCCTCGGGCGGATCGCGCATGCTGATCGGGCATTATCTGCCGATGCTGGTGTTTGGCTGTTTGGGACAGATCGTGCCGGAACGGGTGATGGCGGCGTGCGGGTCGCCGATGTGGGGAATGAACCAATCCGGGTTGCGCGATGACGGCAAGCCGTACGCCAACATGTTCTTCTTCAATGGCGGCATGGGCGCAACGATGCAGAGTGATGGGCAGAGCTGCCTGTCGTGGCCGTCGAATGTGTCGTCGACGTCGGTGGAGATCAGCGAGCATATCGCACCGTTGCGGTTCCATTATAAGAAACTCCGCGAAGGCAGTGGTGGTGACGGCAGGCATCGCGGTGGGCTGGGGCAGGAGATCATGATCGAGTCCCGTTCGGCCCGTCCGGTCGCGGTATCGTTTCTTGCCGAGCGCACGGTGTTTCCGGCGTTCGGCCTTGAGGGTGGTGACGCCGGCGCACCCGGCGTACTGCGGATCAACGGTGCGGCAGTGGACCCGAAGCGGCAATACATTCTGCGGCAAGGCGACACCGTGCTGCTCGCCACGCCTGGCGGCGGCGGGCATGGTGATCCCGCCTCGCGCGATGAGGCTGCATTGCGTGCCGATCGCGCCGCTGGTTACATCGCCCCAACCGAAACCTAAGCCAAGACAGGAACGCCCTCATGATTCGTCGCCGAACCGTCCTTGCCTCCGCTGCCGCGCTTCCCGCGCTGGGCGTTCCCATGTTGCGTGCGGCGATACCGGTGAAGATCGGCGTGCTGTTCCCGCTCACCGGCAGCTCGGCCTCGGCCGGGCAGCAGGGCAAGACCGCGGTGGAAGTTGCACTGGACGTGGTGAACACGCCGCATCCAACCTTGCCGGAGCTGACGTTTGATCCGAAGGGCGGATTGCCGGGGCTGGGGGGCGCGACGATCGAGGCAGTGTATGTCGATCATCGCGGCGATCCCGCAGTGGCGCAGAGCCTGACGCAGCGGCTGATCACTGGCGACAAGGTCGCGGCGCTGTTGGGATCGTATCAGTCATCGACCGCACTGACCGCGACGGCGGTGGCCGAGCGGTATGGCGTGCCGTTCATCGTCAGTGATTCAGTGGCCAACAACATCACCGAGCGCAACTTCAAGTTCACCTTCCGCGTCACACCGATCGGCGCCAACTTCGCCGCGACCTATATGCGGTTCGTGGGCGACATGATCGCGGCGGGCCACAAGGTCGACAGCATCGCGCTGGTGAACGAGAACACCGATTACGGCAGCCAGGTCGGCAGTTCGATCGAGGCGGCGATCAAGGCGTCGAAGATCCCCCTCGCGGTGCGGATCGCCTACAACGCGAACGGGGCGGATGTGTCGGCACAGGTGCTGCAATTGAAGCAGGCCAACCCGACGGTCGTGATCTTCATCAGCTATGCGTCGGACGCGATCCTGTTCATGCGGACGATGAAGTCGCTAGACTATCTGCCACCGATGATCCTCGCCGATGACGCTGGGTTCAACGACCTGTCGTTCATTCCGGCCGTGGGCAGCATCTCCCAGAACCTGATGAGCCGCAGCACGTGGAACCTGGGGCCAGCGGGCAGCCTGTCGGCGCGGATCAATGACGCGTTCAAGGCCAAGGTCGGGCGCGACATGGATGATGCCTCGGCGCGTGATATGGAGGCGACGTTCGTGCTGGCCGATGCGCTGAACCGCGCGGGGTCGACCGATCCGACGAAGCTGCAGGCGGCGTTGCAGGCGACGGATCTGCCGAAGAGCAAGATGGTCACCGGGTATGATGGGGTGAAGTTCGATGCGGCCGGGCAGAACGTGCTGGGGGCGACCTATCTGACGCAGATGCACGGCACGGCGTACGCGACGGTGTGGCCGGTGACGCCCGGGACCGCGAAGATTATTTGGCCGATGACGGGGTGGAAGGGCTGAGGCTTCGTACGCCTCTCCCTCTGGCAGAGGCCGCCGCGCCGCAGCGGGTGAGGGTTTCGTGGCACCACCCTCACCCGGCATCGCTCCGCTCGTCGACCTCTCCCGCGAAGTGCGAGAGGTGTCGGGGGCTTACGCCGAAAGTGCGGCTGGTTCCGTGCGGACGCGTTTCACCAGCAGCTTGTTCAGCGCGTGCACATAGGCGCGGGCGCTGGCGACGATCGTATCAGTGTCCGCCCCCTGCCCGTCCACCATCTTGCCGTTTTCCTCGAGCCGGACAGTGGTTTTCGCCTGCGCATCCGTGCCCTCGGTCACCGCGCCGACCGAGAACAACACAAGGTTCGCGGTATGCGGGAAGATCTGCTGGATCGCCTTGAACGTCGCATCCACCGGCCCATCACCGCTCGCGGTCGCCGCCTTCACCACCCCGTCAACCTCCAGCTCCAGCTCCGCCCGCGCCGGCGCCTTTGACCCGGCATGCAGATCGAGCGAGACGAAGCGGACCCGTTCGTGGTCCCGCACCACCTCATCATCCACCAGCGCAACGATATCCTCGTCGAACACCACCTTCTTGCGATCGGCGAGATCCTTGAAGCGGCGGAACGCGTCATTCAACTGGTTGTCGCCGATCTTGTAGCCCAGCGTGTTCAACCGGTCGCGGAACGCCGCGCGTCCCGAGTGCTTGCCCAGAACGATCGAATTCCGTGCCCAGCCGATGCTCTCCGGCGTCATGATCTCATAGGTCGCCGCCAGCTTCAGCACACCATCCTGATGGATGCCCGACTCGTGCGCGAAGGCATTGCGCCCGACGATCGCCTTGTTCGGCTGCACGTCGAACCCGGTGATGGTCGAGAGCAGCTTCGACGTGCGCAGGATGTTCGTGGTGACGACCCCGTTGTCGTAGGGAATCGCGTCATGGCGGGTGCGGATCGCCATCACGATCTCCTCCAGCGACGCATTGCCCGCGCGTTCGCCGATGCCGTTGATGGTGCACTCGATCTGCCGCGCGCCGGCGCGCACCGCGGCGATCGCGTTGGCCACCGCCAAGCCCAGATCGTTGTGGTTATGCGCCGACAGGATCACGCGATCGATATTCGGCACGCGGTTGCGGATGTTGCTGAACATCGCCTCGATGTCTTCCGGCAGCGCGTAGCCGACGGTGTCCGGCAGATTAATCGTGGTGGCACCGGCATCGATCGCCGCCTCCACGACGCGGCAGAGAAAATCCGGATCCGAACGGGTCGCGTCCTCGGCCGACCATTCCACGTCGTCGGCGTGCTTGCGCGCGAGCGTGACGCTGTCGACCGACGCCTGCACCACCTCGTCCGGCGTCATGCGCAGCTTATACTTCATATGCAGGTCGGAGGTGGCGATGACGATGTGGATCCGCTTGCGCTTGGCCGGACGCAGCGCCTCGGCCGAGCGCAGGATGTCCATCTGGCCCGCGCGCGACAGGCTGGCCAGCACCGGCGTGTCGGCGCGCTGGCCGATCGTCTCGGCAATGGTCTTCACGGATTCGAAATCACCCTGGGAGGCGATGGCGAAGCCTGCTTCGATCACATCGACGCCCAGCTCAGTCAGCGCCTCGGCCATGCGGATCTTCTCATTGAGGTTCATCGAGAAGCCGGGCGACTGCTCGCCGTCACGCAGCGTGGTGTCGAAGAAGATGATTCGGTTGTCGTCCAACTTGCCGAAGCTGGGATGGTTGATACTCATTGGATTATTCCCTTGTGGGGCGTGGTTCCTCGGGATTTACGCACGACATCAGCCTCAGGAATCCCCTGAGCGAAGCCGGCGTCAATGACCCGGCGCAGCGCTCAGGGGCGGCTAAGTCGAAGGAGGAGGCCGAGAGACACAAGGCGCAGCGCAACACGCGCAGGTGCGCGGGCAATCAGGCGACGGGGCTGCGAGCCTCGGTGCATACGGCCTTCATAGCGAAAGACGGGCCACAGGGCAAGCGTCCCGCCCCGGCGGGTTGGTGTCTCAGTTTGAATGCTTTGCCACACTGCTTTGCTGAAAATGTTCGACCGCACCATTGATCTGAACCCACTGATGTTTCGACTGCTCGAAAATCGATCTACCCGGGGCCTGGGATGTTGGCGCTGCTAGCGTGCCGACAGCAACGCCGATCAGCGACGGCAGGTTGTCAGCCGTCCAATAGACCGTTGATCCGCAGTTTGGGCAAAAGTAGGTGTGGACCTTCCCGCCGCTTGCCGCATCGCGGATGAACTCTTTCGGGGTTCCAGAAATGGCGACGGCGTCGACCGGATAAAAGGCGCCAACGC
Organism: Acetobacteraceae bacterium; assembly: GCA_035486355.1. Taxonomy (GTDB): domain Bacteria; phylum Pseudomonadota; class Alphaproteobacteria; order Acetobacterales; family Acetobacteraceae; genus Palsa-883. Next base: position 13,206 of record DATHNE010000032.1, on the reverse strand, counting down.
CAAATGGCGCGGCGGTTCTCCGTTGGCACGCAAGACAATGACAGGCGACAACCACTATTGATGATTCTGAAAGCGTCAGTGCGACGGCGCCGCAACTGCATCGGGCATCAGCCATGAGGAAACCCCCCTTTCTTGAAGCGACATCGCGTTGAGATTTCAAGCCGAGACACGACCCCCCTGGAGCGGGCCGGTGGCGTGGAGCGAAACCAGCACGTGGTCCGCCATGGCCGGCCTTATCCCGACGATCGCGGGTCTCGCGGTCTATTCCACTGCCGCCGGCACGGTGAAGCAGAACACGCTGCCGCCAACGGGATTGGGCTCCATCCACAGCCGCCCGCCGTGCGCCTCGATGATGGTGCGGCACACCGACAGGCCGATGCCCATGCCGTCGGTCTTGGTGGTGACGAAGGGCTGGAACAGCCGCTCCTGCACATCTGGCGCGACGCCGGGACCGGTGTCAGCGATGCTGACCTGCACCATGTCCTCCGCCCGATCGATGCCGACTGTCAGGTTGCGTCGCGGCATGCCATGCATGGCTTCGATGGCGTTGCGGATCAGGTTCAACAGCACCTGCTGGATCTGCACGCGGTCGACCATCGCCGGCGGCACGTCGGCATCCAGTCCGAGATCGACATGAATGCCGCGCTCCTTGGCGCCGACCAGGGCCAGCGCGCTGGCCTCCTCGATCAGCCTGGCGACCGGCTCGGGATGCCGGTCCACCTCACCCCGGGCGACGAAGCCGCGCAGGCGGCGGATAATCTCGCCGGAGCGCAGCGTCTGTTGCGCAGCCAGATCAAGCGCCTGGCGCAGCCGCTCGGGGTTCATCTTGGTGCTGCCCAGCAGCCGCTGCGCCGCCTTCACGTAATTCGCGGTGGCTGTCAGCGGCTGATTCAGCTCGTGCGCCAGCGCCGCCGCCATCTGCCCCATCGAGCACAGCCGCGAAACGTGCAGCAGCTCGACCTGAAGTTCCTGCAGGCGGGTTTCGGTGCGCTGGCGCTCGGTCAGGTCGCGCACGAAACCAGTGAACAGCCGGTCGCCGTTGTGGCGCACCTCGCCCACCGCCAGCTCCATCGGGAAGGTGCCGCCATCCTTGCGCTGGCCCACCACGACACGGCCGATGCCGATGATCCGACGCTCGCCCGTCGTCATGTAGCGGGCGAGGTAGGAATCGTGTTGCTCACGATAGGGCGACGGCATCAGCACGCTGACGTTACGGCCGCGCACCTCCTCGGTGGTGTAACCGAACAGGCGTTCCGCTGCCGCACTGAACAGCAGAATGGCACCCAGGTGGTCGATGACCACCATCGCATCCGGCACGGTCTCGAGGATGGAGCGCAGCAGCGCCGTCCCCCCAAGGGCGTCAAACCGATTCGGCATCCCTGTCCCCTGCCCCACGAGTACGCCGCACTGTTCAGGCGATCGCGTCCCCCATCCCACACACGCAACGCAACGTCGGCATCAAACTAACACGACACCGTGCCGGAGGTGGCACACTGCACAAAGCGCAATAGAGCATCGTCCGCCAGCGGCTTCTCCAGAACCCGCGCCACGCCGAGCGCCCTGGCCCGCCGCACCAGGTCTGGCGACAGTGATCCGGTGATCAAGGCAGTCGGCAGACCGGCGCCGCGCTGATGAAGCTGAGTGAGCAGTTCGACCCCGGTGATCTGCGGCATGTGGTGATCGAGCACCAGGCAGGCAGCCGTGGGATCGACAAGATGATCAAGATAGGCCTGGGCGGAGTCGTAAGAAGCCACATCGTATCCGGCCGTCTCCAGCAGGAAGCGGAGCGCCTCGCGGACGTCATCGTCGTCATCTACCACCGCCACCACTGGGCGGGGCGCGTTCCGCATCGTCTTTGCTCCGCTGGGGTATCCGCGTGATCGTGCCGATCCGCGGCCAACCCGCGTCGCACTTATGCGCCGCGAGGGGACAACAGCATTGACGCAGGTCAACCGCCGTTGCGTGGCCTTGTCGTGGGCGCAGGGGACATGGCGATCACCATACGCACCAGCTCGGCCAGGCTGCGGGCGCCCATCTTTTCCATCACCCGGGCGCGGTGCACCTCGACGGTGCGCGGGCTGGCACCGAGGTCGTAGGCAATGCTCTTGTTGGGATTGCCGGCGACCAACAGGTCCAGCACCTCGCGTTCGCGCGGGGTCAGGCTGGCGATCCGGGCGATGATGTCGGCGGTCGCGGCCGCCTGGCGCTGGGCCTGCTGGCTGGCTGCCAGGGCGGCCCGTACGACACTGATCAGCCGCTCGTCGTCGAACGGTTTCTCCAGAAAATCCGCCGCACCCGCCTTCAAGGCCGCGACTGCGACCGGCACGTCGCCATGGCCGGTCATGACGATCACGGGCAGGCGCACCCCGGCCTCATTGAGCCGCCGCTGCAGCGCCAGCCCGTCGAGATCGGGCATGCGGACGTCGGTCAGGATGCACCCCGCGCTGAGGGACGCCGCCATGGCCAGGAAGGTCAGGGCGGAGTCGTAGGTGCGCACGGCGAGATCGGCCGAGTCGAGCAGCACGGCCAGGGAGTCGCGCACCGCGTCGTCATCGTCGATAACATGGACCAGGGCGGGCTCAGGCATCCGGCGCTCCATCGATCGGTCAGGGTACGGGCGACCCCGTACGCGCTGATCCGTACGTCCGTTTCCGAATTATGGCCACCGCAAACACTCCCTAGAGTTTCGGGCACCGCAACGCCGAACGAGGGGCTGGAGCCAAGCGATGTCAGGTGCAGTGCAAAGCGTGATCCGGCAGCCGATGGGAATGGCCGGGCAGGTATCGACCCCGACGCGCGTGACGGATCCGCTGGCGGCCCTGATCGGGATGACCATTACGCTGCCGCGTGATCGCGAGCTGTACGCCCAGGGCGAGCGGGCGGAGTATTGCTACCAGGTCATCAGCGGCTGCCTGCGCACAGTGCAACTGATGGAAGATGGGCGGCGGCAGGTGGCGGCGTTCCTGCTGCCGGGCGATTGCCTCGGGTTCGATGACTTCGACAGCCACGACTTCGCCGCTCAGGCGGTGACCGATGTGGTGGTGAAACGTTTCCGCCGGCATGATGTGGAGGCGCAGGCCGACCGCCAGCTGGCGCTGGCGCGGCGGTTGCGGGAACTGGGGGCAAGCGCGCTACGTGCGGCGCATGATCGCTTGCTGCTGCTCGGCCGCAAGACAGCGTCCGAACGGATCGCGACCTTCCTGCTGGAAATGGCGGCGCGGCAACATCAGAGCCATATGGTGACGTTGCCGATGAGCCGGGTCGATATCGCCGACCACCTGGGCATGACGGTGGAAACCGTGTGCCGCATGATCACGCATCTGCGGCGTGAAGGAACGATCGCGGTGGTACCGAGTGGCGTCGAGCTGCACGCGCCGGGCGCGTTGCGGCAGATCGCGGCCGACCTGCGTCACTGAACGCGGCCGCGGCGGATCTGCCGCGGGGACGACTGCGGAGCTGACGCCTGGTTAACTGGTGTGGTTCTCGCAGGCCGCGGCGGTGGACGCCGATACGCCGGCCGCCGCAAGTGAGGCGCCGGCGAGGCCGAGGATCAGTGCGATAGCCAACACGATGCGTTGGGTCATGGTTGCCTCCGTTTGGTGGCTGGCGACAGCGTAGCGAATGCGGCGTGGCGGGAACAAGCGTGTCGTTGTGGGCTTGGGTCACATTTGCGCGCCTGTGTCGGCGGCGCCAGCGCAAAGTTTTCACCACGGAGTGAGCCGGCGGCCGGCTAACGCGATGGTGGAGCCTTGGTCCATGGCCGATGCGTCCACGGTGCATGCCGTGTTCCCCCTGACCACCTGCACCGGTATCTCGCCAATCGGACGCCCTGGGTGCAGACTTTGGCCGTTGGTGAGCGCCGGGCGCAGAACCGGCGACTGCAGGAGGACACAGCCATGGTCGACGTGCATCGGCTTGGACCACAGATCGGCGCGGAAATCCGGGGCGTTGATGTCCGCACGATCGATGATGCGGTGTTCGGCGTGATCTATCGGGCGTGGCTGGATTACAACGTCGTCGTCGTGCCGGGTCAGGATCTGACGATCGAGCAGTTCCTGCGCTACAGCCGTCGCTTCGGGCATATCTCGCCGCATCCATCGAAATCGACGCGGCATCCGGATATTCCGGAAATCACCCTGCTGGGCACCAATAAATTCGACGGGGATGGGAAGCTGAACCAGGCGATCTACCGGCGCGGCGCCGAGGGTTGGCACACCGATGGTGCCTATGACCAAGAGCCGTTCAAGGCGACGCAGCTCTACGCGCTGGCGATCCCAAGCCGTGGCGGCGATACGCTGTTTTCCAATATGTACGCGGCGTACGATGCTCTGCCGGAGCGGTTGAAGCAGCGGCTGGAGGGGGTGGACGGCGCGTTCACCTATGGCGGGCGGCGCAAGGCACAGGCGCTGCTGAACCCCGAGGATCGCGATCTGCCGCCGGCAATGCACAAGATCATCCGCATGCATCCGGAGACGGGACGGCGGGCGTTGTATTTCGATCCGGGAAAGATTCTGTATATCGAGGGTGCCAGCGAAGCCGAGAACGATGCGCTGATCGAGGAGCTCATGAGATATATGATCCAGCCGGAGGCGGAATATCGGCATAAGTGGCGGGTCGGGGATATCGTGATCTGGGACAACCGCTGTTCGGTGCACAAGGCGGCGGGGGATTATCCGCCGGAGGAGGACCGCATTCACTGGCGGGTATCGATCAAGGAATACGCGGCGGCGGAGCAGGCGGCGGCGTAGAAGGGATTTCTCCTCCGTTTGGGTACGTGTACGCTCCTCAAGGAATATTCACCGCAGAGGCGCAGAGCCCGCTGAGGATCGCGCGCGCTTCTCGACATCCTATATGTCGCAATGCTGTCAATTGTGCTTCGCGCGAAGCACATTAACCGTCGCTGCGTCACCCCAACGTTGACGGTTATGCCCCCGGATCCTCCGTGTCTCTGTGCCTATCGCGGTGAATATTCTTGCGGAACTAAAGCGTCCCTCCCCCTTCCCCCTGGCACGGGCCCGACCCCACACCAAATGAAGGTCTTCGGCGGGCCGTGGCCCCCGGGTCATGTGCCCTCGAGCCAACAATGGCTTCGGGAGGAGCGACATGACGATCCAAAGCCCCCCAGGGTGGGGAGTCGATCAGATCCGGCTCGCGGTGCAATCGATCGGCTCGGCGACACCGGCGGAGTATTGGCATACCACACGGGACCGGTCGGCCGCGCCCGCGGTGCGGCGGATCGGGGTGGAGGATCTGCGCATCGCGCTGGCCCGCGGGCTGGAGGATTTCAAGGCCAACCGCACCGACGTCATCTTCCTGTGTGTGATCTACCCGGTGGTCGGGCTGGTGCTGGCACGGCTGGCATCAGGCTATGGGTTGCTGCCGTTGTTGTTCCCGCTGGCCTCGGGCTTCGCGCTGGTCGGGCCGGTGGCGGCGATCGGCCTGAATGAGATGAGCCGGCGGCGCGAGGCGGGCGAGACGGTGCGCTGGATCGATGCGTTCGGTGTGCTGCGGGCGCCCTCGATCGGGGCAATTTCACTGCTGGCGCTGATGCTGGTGGGCGTGTTCGTGCTGTGGCTGGTCGCCGCGCAGGTGATCTATGTCGCGACCTTGGGGCCGCAGGCGCCGGTCTCGGCAGCCGTATTTGCGCACGAGGTTGTGGCCACGTCGGCGGGCTGGGCGTTGATCGTGATCGGCGTGGGCGCAGGGTTCCTGTTCGCCGTACTGGTGCTAGCGATCAGTGTGGTGTCGTTCCCACTGTTGCTGGACCGCGATGTCGGGATCGATACCGCGGTATGGGCCTCGGTGCGCGCGGTCGCGGCGAACCCGGGCATCATGGCGGTGTGGGGCGCGATCATCGTGGCCGGGCTGGTGGTCGGGTCGATCCCGGCGCTGGTGGGCCTGGCGGTGGTGATGCCGGTGCTGGGGCACGCAACCTGGCATCTGTACCGACGGATGATCGCCGACTGACGCGCGTTTGACCGGTTACCTCTCCCGCCGCGCGGGAGAGGTTTACTCCGCTCACGGATCGTTCAGCTTTGCCTGTTACGGACAGGAGCTTCCTAGGGAGGCTTAGGTTCGACCATGCGTCCCGTGTTCGACCAGGTGCTGCTGCGGTGCCCGCAGCTGAAGACCGGCGGGCCGGAGGCGTTGCATCAGCTCGGCCACCAGATCGCGCCACACAGCGGGGTGGCGCGAATGGCGTGCCGCGCGCCCTATGCGCGTTTGGAGATCGATGGCGATCTTGCGCGGTACGATGCCGCGGTGTCGCCGATGCTGGCGCATATCGCGGCTCGGCGGCGGATAGGCGACACCACAGCAGCAGCATAATTCCGCTTCCCTTTTTCGTCATCGCTGTGTCATGCTGCATCGCAATAAATATTCATGGCGCAATAGCGTCGAGAGGAACCTGGACACGTCGACCGACACACCCTTTCCCGAGGTGATCGAGCCTGCGCGGGTCTATCCGTCGCCGGACGCGCCCGACCGTTGGGTGGTCGAGGCGCCGATCCAAGCCACGGAAACGGCGCGGAAGCCGATGCTGTTCAACGGGCCGAACGCGCAGAAGCTGGCGCTGTCGTACGCTTATGAGGCCTTCGGCGGGGCAAGGTTCTTTCCGTTCTTGCGGTAGGGCAGAATGCGCTTGCATTCCACCGGGCCACGAGTGGCGGAATGCAAGCGCATTCCGCCTTACGGGGATCAGGCCGCCTGCTTGGTTTCGGTCAAGAGCTTGGCTGCCTCAGCGCCTCTGATTTTTGCGATATCATCCTGATATTTCAGCAAAACACCTAGTGTCTCATCCACCACACTCGGCGTCAGCTCCTTGCTGTTCAAATAGGTGAGCGCGCTCGCCCAATCGATCGTCTCTGCGACACCCGGCAGTTTGAACAGCTCCTCCCCCCGGAGCCGCTGGACGAAGGCGACGACCTGGGTGGCGAGCTGGTCGGGGACCTCGGGCGCCTTCGCGGCCAGGATAGCGCGTTCGCGGGCCATGTCGGGGTAGTCGACCCAATGATATAGGCAGCGGCGCCGGATCGCGTCGTGCACCTCTCGCGTGCGGTTCGACGTCAGCACCACTACCGGCAGCGTCTTCGCCCGCACCGTCCCCAGCTCCGGCACAGTGACCTGGAAGTCGGCCAGAAGCTCCAGCAAGAACGCCTCGAACGGCTCGTCGGCCCGGTCCAGCTCGTCGATCAGCAGCACCGCCGGCGGCAGGTCGGGGTCGATCGCCGACAGCAACGGGCGCGCCTGCAGATATTTCCGCGTGTAGATGTCGCTGGACAATTCGTCGGGATCCGTGCGGCCGGCCGCCTCGGCCAGGCGGATCGCCATCAACTGGCGCGCATGGTCCCATTCATAGGCAGCCGCCGCGAGGTCCATGCCGTCATAGCATTGCAGCCGGACCAGCCGGCGGCCGAGGCCTGTGGCCAGCACCTTGGCGATCTCGGTCTTGCCGGTGCCGGGCTCGCCCTCCAGGAACAGCGGCCGACGCATCGACAGCGCCAAATGCACAGTCGTGGCCAGTTCGTGGTCGGCAATGTAGCCCTGGGCAGCGAGCAGTGCCGCCGTGTCAGCGACCGTGACAGGCAGATCGATCGAAGACCCCGGCACTACAGCAGGCTTCCAAGCACCAGGATCAGGATCGCCAGATAGACCACACCACCCAGCCAGGCGACGATCGGCAAGCCGAACGGCTCGCGCGGCACAAGCGCCATGACGCTGATCGCCGAGGACGGCGGTGGGGGCGGCGCGATAATCTCGGCGGCGGTCATCGCGGCGGGCGGCGGCGCCACCTGAGCGCTGAACCGATCGAAGAACGCGTCGGCCATCTGTTTGGCGCTGGCCTCGATCAGGCGGGCACCGAGCTGGGCGATCTTGCCGCCGACCTGGGCGTGGACCTCGTAGGTCAGCAGCGTATTGGCCCCGTCGTCGGCCAGGTGCACCTTGGCGCCACCCTTGGCGAAGCCGGCCACCCCGCCCTGCCCTTCACCAGCAATCGTGTAGCCGTTCGGCGGGTCGAGATCCGAGAGCTGCACATTGCCGGAGAAGCGCGCGGCGATCGGTCCGATCTTCACCGCGGCGGTCGCCTTCATGGCGGTATCCGATTGTTTCTCCAGGCTTTCGCAGCCGGGAATGGCGGCCTTCAGGACCGCTGGGTCGTTCAGGGCATCCCAAACCTTCCCGCGCGGCGCCGCAATTCGCCGTTCGCCGGTCATGTCCATGGTTGGGTTCTCCTTGCGCGGGCCGGACGTTACTTGCAGGGTCCGGGCCATGCAACCGACCGCGCTGTGGATCGGCCCCGCGCCCCACACGGCGCGCGATGTGCTGTGGGCCGTGCCCTTCGCCGGCATGTTGGCCTCAATCGCGCTGTTTCCAATGCTGGCCCCGCGATTCTGGCACCGGCGCATGGCAGCCGTGGCGCTGGGCTGGGTGCTGGTGCTGGTGGTGCAGGAGGCGTTGGTGACCGGGCCGCGGGCGGCCGCGGCCGAGGCTTGGCACGCGATGTTGGACGCGTACCTGCCGTTCGTGACGCTGCTGTTGGCGCTGTACACGGCGGGCAGCGGCATCCTGTTGCGCGGCGGCCTGCGCGGCACGCCTCTGGGCAACACGGCGATGCTGGCGCTGGCGACGCTGGCGGGCGGCGTGATGGGCACGATCGGTGCGGCAATGGTGCTGATCCATCCACTGTTGCACGCCAATGCGCACCGTACACGCCGGGTGCATCTGGTGGTGTTCTTCATTCTGCTGGCGGGCAACGCGGGCGGAGCGCTTAGTCCGCTAGGGCCGCCGCTGTATATCGGGCTGTTGCAGGACGTGCCGTTCTTCTGGCCGGTGCGACAGCTCGGCGCGCCGCTGGCACTGCTGGCGGCGGGGCTGCTGGCCGCGTTCTACCTGCTGGACCGGTTTCTATGCCGCGCCGATCCGCCAGCCCCCCCGGCCGAGCGGTTCCGGCTGCGCGGCTGGGCCAACATTGCCATGGTGCTGGTAGTGGCGGCGAGTGTGGTCGCGCAGGGCCAGGTGGCGCTGGGAGAGGTCGACCTGCTGGGTCAGGACATCGAGACGGCGCGGCTGGCCGGCATCGCGCTGTGTCTGGTGGTGACCGTGTTGTCGCTGGCGGTGACGCCGCGCGCGGTGCGGCAGGGCAACGACTTCTCCTGGCATCCGATGGTCGAGGTGGCAGTGCTATTCGCCGCCATTTTCATCACCATCGAGCCGGTGATCGACATGTTGCGGGCGGGGTTGGCCGGGCCGATGGCGCCGTTGCTGCGGCTGACGACGGACGCCGCGGGGCGGCCGATCCCGCTGGCGTTCTTCTGGCTGGCCGGGATCCTGTCGGCCTTCCTGGACAACGCACCAACCTACCTGGTGTTCCTCCAACTGGCGGGCGACGATCCGGCCGGACATGGCGAGGTGGTGCTGCGGGCGCTGTCGGCCGGCGCGGTGTTCTTCGGCGGGCTGACCTATATCGGCAATGCGCCGAACCTGATGCTGCGAGCGATTGCGTCGCATCGGGGGGTGCGGATGCCGGGGTTCTTCGCCTTCACCGGATATGCGGCGGTGGTGTTGGTGCCGGTGTTCCTGGTGATGAGCCTGCTGTTCTTCGTTTGAGGTTTTGGGTATGCGGGTGTGGTGAGAAGTACGATTTTACCACGGAGAAGGCCGAAAACCACGAAGGGCCACGAAGCGGTGCGACACGCGCAGGCCTGGGTTTGTGGCAATGACGTGTGATGCGCTTCGCGCGGAGCGCTTTAGGCATATTTGGTCACTCCGTGAAGGCCAAGTGTGTCCCCCTGCATCGTGGCCCTCGTGGTTCTCGGCCTTCCCCGTGGTAAAGCCTTGCGCAGCATCAGCCGGCCCACGCGTTGGGGAGACGATTGAATGACCTATCTTGTCGCCGCCGACCTGCCGACCGAACCGGCCGGCACGCGTTTCCGCACCCTGCTCGCCCAGCCAGGGATCGTCCAACTGCCCGGTGCGCATAACGGCCAAGCCGCGTTGCAGGCAAAGGCGGCAGGGTTCGAGGGTCTTTATCTCTCGGGCGCGGCGATGACCGCCTCGATGGGACTGCCGGACCTGGGCGTAATCACGGTCGACGAGGTGTGCTTTTTCATCCGCCAGATCGCGCGGTCATCGGGGTTGCCGGTGTTGGTGGATGGCGACACCGGCTATGGCGAGGCACTGAACGTGATGAACATGGTGCGCTGCTTCGAGGATGCCGGCGCTGCGGCGGTGCATATCGAGGATCAGTTGTTGCCGAAGAAGTGCGGGCATCTGAACGACAAGAAGCTGGCCGATGCACATGACATGGCGGCGAAGATCGCGGCGGCGGCGAAGGCGCGCCGGCATTTGTTCGTGATTGCGCGCACCGATGCGGCGGCGAGCGAGGGGCTGGATGGCGCGGTCGCACGCGCGAAGCTGTATCTGGAGGCCGGGGCGGACGCGATCTTCCCCGAGGCGCTGAATACGGCCGACATGTTTCATGCGTTTGCGGAACGGATGCCTGGCGTGCCGTTGCTGGCGAACATGACCGAGTTCGGCCGCACGCCGTTCTTCACCGCCGCCGAGTTCCAGGACATGGGCTACAAGATAGTGATCTGGCCGGTGTCGTCATTGCGTGTTGCCAACAAGGCGCAGGCCGAGCTGTACGCGGCGATCAGGCGTGACGGCGGGACGCAGCGCATGGTCGACCGGATGCAGACGCGCGCGGAGCTGTACGCCACCATCGGATACCATGGCTATGAGGCGCTGGATGCCTCGATCGTGACCACCATCATCCCACAAGGAATGCCGCAACGTGATTGATCGCCGCCACCTGCTTGCCATACTTGCGCTGTTGCCTGCCATGGCGATGGCACAGAGTAGCGAACCGACGAAGCCGCAGCCGGAGCTGCCGAAGGAGACGCTGGTCATTACGACGAAGGACGGCGTGAAGCACCTGTTTCACGTGGAGATGGCGATCGATCCGATGCAGCAGATTACCGGGCTGATGTTCCGCACCAGCGTGCCAGAAGATGGCGGGATGCTGTTTGATTGGGGCGTGTCGCGGGATTCGCAGATGTGGATGAAGAACACCCTGGCGCCGCTCGACATGGTGTTCATCAATCAGGATGGGACGATCCGGTCGATCGCGGAGAATACGGTGCCAGAAAGTCTGGCGGTGATCGACAGCCGTGGGCCGGTGCGGGCGACGCTGGAGCTGCAGGCTGGGATTACGGCGAAGCTGGGGATTGTCGTGGGGGACAAGGTAACGCAGCGGATCTTCGGCAACGCGCAGGGGTAGCGACGCGCTGCCACCGCTGCCGCGACAGTGACAGCAAGAGGCGGAAGGTCTGAAAGACCGTCTCGCGCCATAGTGGTTTCCGGCGGCTGATACGCCATCGAAATCGATGGAGCGATGGATGGCACGATCCTTCTACAGTGTGGTGCTGGATCACACGGCTGATGAGGTTTGGGCGTTCAATCGCTCGTTCGGCGATTACGCCTGGGCGGGTGTTGTGGGCGAAACGATCATCGAAGATGGCAAGGCGGGCGACCAGGTCGGCGACATTCGTCGCGCGCAGGCCGGTGAGCGGCTGATCCGTCAGCAGCTGCTCGCTCATTCTGATGTCGATCGGAACTACACCTACGCCTTTCTCGAGCCCGCGCCGGTGCGGAACTATCAGGCAACCCTTGCTGTAGTGCCCTTGGTCGAGACGAACCAGGCCTTCGTGCATTGGTCAGCAACGTTCGACTGCGCCGAGGATGCGATTGAGCACTGGACGCGTTTCTTCGCGTTCGAGGGATTCGCGATCTGGCTGGCATCACTGCGAAGAGTGATGGCGGATCAGCCATAGGGCGCCTCGTCTCGTACCTGACGCCAACCGCACCGTCCGCGGATTACAGGTGTGTATGGAAGAGTGCCGAGATTTGTGTCTCGATTTCCCTATGCCCGGCAGCCCGATCGGCAGCCGCCGGGCCCTGGCATCCGTCGGCTGACGTCGCCCACTGCTCGGGCAGGCAGACATCAATAAACATGACGTGACAGCCCGGAATGATCCGGAACTCGGGTTTGCGCGGCAGCTCAGCTGGCAGCGCAAAGGCATGCGCTTCGCCCGGCAGTTCGCTCTGCTCTGGCCGGAAGATCAGCACTGGCATCGTGACCACCGTCAGCTCCGCGCGCTGGAACAGCACCGCGTACCGATCGAGCAATACGATGGACTTCAATGGCAATCGTGGTCACGCGAGCAGCGATTGGTTCGATGCGCGGCCACCGCCATCGGGCGCGTGATCGCAGGACATCACATCGGTTGGCTGCGCGGCACAGTACGCCACCAGATGTGTCGTATCCGCAATGGCATCCGCCCGCTCCAGCGTGCCAGCCGTATCGAGCGAAAAGCCGAGCATGCCCAGGCGCGCCGCATCGATATGAGGGGCAAAGCGCGGGGCGATAGCGCGGTGTCCCACGCCCGTGTTACTTGCAGCGGACGCAGCGCCAAACCAGCTTTGCCATGAACGATGCGATCACAACGAAGCCTTGCCGCACGACGCCGGTCGCCGGTTCGCGCAGCACGAGCGGCGCGCCACCGCCCACGCCTCCGCCATGCGACAGCAGCACCACCGAAAAGCGGCCGGGCGCGAACGGCGCGTCTCAGCTGGCGGGAATAGGGAACGGACCTGCCTGCCAAGAATTTTCTTCCGTCTGGGTTGGGTACCAGATCAGCGCGTCGAACGGCGTCTTCTCGGCGATGGTGATGCGGGCGATGCCGACGTGGAATGGTGCGGTCTCTGCCAACGCTGCCGTTGCGGATACAAGGAGTAGCAGAACCGCCATGTACAACGCCCGCATCGAGATCGACGCCCTGCGATCGTGCGCTACAGCAGGCGGCATGCGTCGCGTTGCGAAAGAACTGGAGCCACAGATGCACACAGATATTTGGTGCTGGTTTCGGCATCGGTACGTCAAGGCCCGCGACCAGGCGCAGGGTCGTATCGACCGCACGAAATCATCTGGCCCATTTTTCTGGCGCACCGTCCCCCTACGCCGCGATGGATGCTTCCTCGCAGACGCGCAGTTCACTCGCCACGCGCTGTAATACCAGCCGACGGAGCGTTTGACTCTCGTGGGGATTCCCGAATCGGGGTGAGTAGGATTCGCTGTTGCCGGCAACCTTGGCAAGGGCGAGTAGCGATGGGCAAGCCGATTGAAGTCAGCCGGCAGGAGTTATCTGC
>DATHNE010000031.1:0-10015 GCA_035486355.1 Acetobacteraceae bacterium | reverse complement strand
GTCAGCCGCCGCACCGCGCCCATCAGCCGCCGCACCGCGCCCATCAGCCGCCGCCAAGCCCGCCGCCCCCCGGCCAGCCGCGCCGGCATCGATGGCGCCGAAGCCGGCGGTCGCCAAAATAGCCGCCCCCAAGCCGGCGGTCGCCAAAATGCCCGCCCCCAAGCCGGCTGCCGCGAAATCGCCGTCCGGGCGGCCAAAGGCAACGCCCAAGCCCACGCCAGCGAAACACAGTGCTGCCCGATCTCCGCAACGTCCTGCCCCAAGGCGCGCGCGGTAGGATGGGCGCTCCGGCGCGGCATGGTTGGGTCGCACCATGACATCTATCAGTTCCCATAAGCCTGACGCCGTGCCGAATAGGCGGTATGACACCGGATGCATCGGAAAGACCACGTAACGGCGCACGGGTACCCGATCATATCTGACGGGTCCGCATTCCTCTCCAGGGTCTCAGCGTGAAGTACCTGTTCGTCCACCAGAATTTCCCCGGCCAGTTCCTGCACATTGTCCGGCATCTGACCGCGCAGCAGCGTCACGACATCGTATTCATTACGGAACAGAACTACAATCACGTCGGCGGCGTGCGCAAGGTGCCGTATCGGCGCCCCAGCAGCGCGGCGGCACAAACCCATATCGTCGCGCGCGATCTGGATGGTGCCGCACGGCGCGCTGAAGTGGTGGCGCGAACGGCGTCTAATCTGAAAGAACTGGGGTACACGCCTGACATCATCATCGGCCACCACGGTTGGGGCGAACTGCTGAATCTCCCGGATGTCTGGCCTGGCGTGCCGCTGCTTGGGTATATGGAGTTCTACTATCAGACCGATGCGGCGGATGTCGGGTTCGATCCCGAGTTCCTGATGGACCGCGCCGAATATCCCCGTGTTCGTGCCAAGAACGCCATTAATCTGATGGCCTTCGCCAACGGCGGATATGGCCTGACGCCGACCGAATGGCAGCTTTCCACCTACCCGGCCTGGATGCGCGACTGGATCATCCTGCTGCGTGAGGGTGTTGATCTGGATATCTGCAAACCAGACGCCAAAGTGCGTCGCCAGGCGATGACGATCGGCGACATGCGGATCGCGCCGTCAGACAAGCTGGTGACGTACGTCTCGCGTGATCTCGAGCCATATCGCGGTTTTCATGTGATGATGCGCGCGGTGCCGCACATGCTTCGCGCCCGGAAAGATATCCGCGTGGTCGTCGTGGGCGGCGACGGTGTGAGCTACGGCGCGCCCGCCCCGCGCGGCACCTGGCGGGAGACGATGCTGGCCGAGTTGGGCGATCAGATCGACCCAAAGCGCATCGTGTTCCCAGGACGACTGGAATACGAGGTCTACGTCCGGTTGCTGCAGCGGTCGGATGCGCACGTGTATCTAACCTATCCATTCGTCGCGTCGTGGTCGTTACGTGAAGCGCTGGCCATGGGTTGCGCGGTGGTCGGGAGTGATACCGACCCGGTGCGGGAGTTCATCACCCACGAGGAGAACGGCCTGCTCGCCAATTTCTTCGATCCCGCCGAACTGGCCACAAAATTGGTGAATGTCATCGAGGATCAAACCCTGGCGAGGAGGCTGCGCGCCAGTGCGCGGCGCTACGCCGAGCAACATCTGTCGATGAAGGACTATCTCGCGGCCTATGACAGGCTGATCCAGAAGCTGACGCGGCAGAGTGAGTGAAGCGCGGACGCGGCCTGACGTGACATCGCACCACGAAGCGCACCGTCGAGATGGTGGCGCGGGCTGGACGGCCGCATGAAGTTTCTCTTCGTCCACCAGACCTGCCCCGGCCAGTTCGTTCATCTCCTGCACCACCTGGCGGCGCGGCGGCACCATGACCTGGTGTTCATTACCGAGCCGAACCGCAATGAGATTGCCGGCGTACGCAAGGTGCCGTATCGCCGCCCGGCCGCCAGCCCGGCACAAGCGCACCCGATCGTGCGCGATCTGGACAACGGCGCTCGGCGGGCGGAGGCGGTCGCCACGACCGCGCACAACCTGAAAATGCTCGGCTATACGCCTGATATCATCATCGGTCATCACGGCTGGGGCGAACTGCTCAACCTGCGCGATGTCTGGCCGGACGTGCCGTTGGTTGGCTACATGGAATTCTATTATCGGACCGAAGGGGCCGATGTCGGATTTGATCCGGAGTTCACATTGATCCGCGCAGATTTCCCCGCTGTGCGCGCCAAGAACGCCATCAATCTGCTGGCGTTCGCCAATGGCGGTAGCGGGATCACACCCACAGAGTGGCAGCTCTCGACCTATCCAAGCTGGATGCGCGAGGGAATCACGCTGTTGCGCGAGGGTGTCGAGCTCGACCTTTGCCGCCCGGATCCCGCAGCGCGTCGCGCAACGTTATCCATTGGGGGCATGCACATCGCGCCCACAGATAGACTGGTCACCTATGTCGCCCGCGATCTGGAGCCTTATCGCGGCTTCCATCTGATGATGCGGGCGGTGCCGCATATGTTGCGGCAAAGGTCTGATATTCGCGTGGCGATCGTCGGCGGTGACGGCGTGAGCTATGGAAGGCGCCCACCGCAAGGGACGTGGAAGGAGACATTCCTCGCTGAGCTGGGAGAGCGGATCGATCCAACGCGCGTCGTCTTTCCGGGTTGGGTGGATTACGGTACCTATTTGCGATTGCTGCAACGATCCGATGCCCACGTGTATCTCACCTACCCTTTCATCGCGTCCTGGTCCCTGCGCGAGGCCCTCGCGATCGGCGGTGCCATTGTCGCCAGCGATACCGCACCAGTGCGCGAGTTCGTCACCGATGGGGAGAACGGATTGCTGGCGGATTTCTTTGATCCTGCTGGATTGGCTGACAAGGTCGTGCAGGTGATCGAGGACACGGCACTGGCGCGGCGACTGCGGACCGGTGCGAGGACCTATGCCGAGCGACATCTGTCGATGAAGGACCATCTGGCCGCCTATGATACGCTGATTCAACGGCTGACGGGCCAAGTGATATGACGAAGACGCCAACGGAGCGATCTCGCCGCGGTATGTCGCTCGCCGATGTGCGCGCGTTCGTAGAGGCGCTCGCGCGAGCCAATCCGGCACCGCGCAGCGAGCTGGAATATGCCGACCCCTATACGTTGTTGGTGTCGGTCGTGCTGTCGGCACAAGCGACCGATGTGTCGGTGAATCGGGCGACGAAGACGTTGTTCGCCGAAGCCAGCACACCGGCGGCGATGGTACGGCTGGGTGTGGAGGGGGTGGGGCGGCATATCCGCTCGATCGGCCTGTGGCAGGGCAAGGCGCGGAATGTCGTGGCACTGTCCCGGCTGCTGCTGGAGCGTCACGACGGCATCGTGCCGCAGGACCGCGAGGCATTGGAGGCACTGCCGGGGGTTGGCCGCAAGACGGCGAACGTCGTGCTGAATGTGGCGTTCAATGAACCGACGATGGCGGTGGACACCCATATATTCCGCCTGGGCAATCGGACCGGGATTGCGCCAGGCAAGACACCGCGGGCTGTTGAGGATGCACTGGTTCGCCGGCTTCCGCGGGAATTGCTACGCGACGCCCATCATTGGCTGATTCTCCATGGGCGGTATGTGTGCAAGGCGCGCCGACCGGAATGCTGGCATTGTGTCACCGCTGAGTGGTGCCGCTACAACGATAAGAACACGGTACCGGAATAAACTCGCAGGTGATGCCGGGCCACCGGCCTTCGCCAGTGCAGGCTTCGCCTATCCTCCGCGCGGCCTTCGGCCGCGCCTGGGGCCCGGCATAACGAGGCACTGGCAATGAGCCGTTCAATCTGCCGGTTGGTATAACACCCCGTCCCGGTGGCCCGCGCCCGAGGTAAGCCACACGGAAGAGCGTCGTTCAGGCGTTCTTCTGCTTGGCCGCCGCGCCCTTGTCGGAGCCACGAACGACGTCGCCCGGGCGCGATGCGGACACGTTCAGAACGGGCAGGCGCACGCCCGCGCCGCGCACGATCTAGCCGGCAGCCGCGACGTGAGACGGCACACCGCGTGGCTTAGGGGAGGAGGGTTCAAGCTGTTTCGTCGCCTTGCTCCTTGATGCATGCAACGCGCCCCGGACCTGGCCGAGCGCGCCGTGCAGGTCGACCCCGAGGAGGCAGGGGGCCGGACCTTGACCGGTCATGTGCGCGGGTTCCTCAACCGTCACCCGGGTGAGGCGCTGAGCCGGCACGAGCGGGCCGCCGCCGCGAACCCGAACCGACCGCTCACGTGGTGTCTGTTCAGGCTCGCGCCAACCGATGCTGGCGAATGCCGCGATGGCATTCGGCATATTCGTTACGCCCATGGACTCTCTCCGGCAGATCCGCTGGATTACTTCCATGAACTGGCACTCGACTTATCGTATTTGCTATGCGGGGACTACGAAAGCGCATCGATGGCCCGGCGCAGGGCCATCGATGCAAGACCAATCCGGATTTTTCCTCGACGCAGAAGGTCTATCCGGCCGCGCCAGAGCATCTGAGACAAGAGAAGAAGCGCACCACCTCTCGCGGCAAAACTGCCGAAACTCGGAACAGGTTTTTCGGCTCGGCGAGCCGTCACGCGCTGTCCGAGAGCGATACCGGCGGCGCCGACCCTATAACCCTGAGGGCCTGCGCGCAGCCGGCTTGTCCTAGATTCCTACGACAGCAATGCCCAGGATCGTCGCCGGATCATGCCAGCATGCCGCCGGAGAGGCTGGCAACCTTCCGCTGCAACCCCGCCATCAAGGCCGGCGTACCACCGCTTTTCAGTAGCTCGCGGAAGTCGGAGCGCTGCACGGCAACCCGGCTGATCGAGCCGTCAGCCAGCACGTCCACCGCCTTCCAGCCGGAAGCGGTGTTGCGCATCACGTAGTCGAGCTTGTTCGAGGTGCCATCGGCCGCGACGATTGTCGTGGCAACGACCACCTCGCCGTTACCAACTGTGCGAACCGCGGGCGCGACCTGGAACGTCTGGCCGGTATAATTGTCAAAATTCGCCGCGTAACTTGCCACCGTGTAGCGGCGGAACGCGGCACGCAACTGCGCTTTCTGATCGCTCGGCAGCCCGGCCCAACTGAAGCCGATTGAGGCCCCCAGCACGGCATCCAGGTCGAAGGTCTGTTCGATCACTGGCTCCAGCGCCGCGTATCTTTGCGCGAACGCCGTGCCCTTGCCAGCCTTCATCGCGGCCAGCAACGCGGCATCGAGGCGCTGTATCGGTCCGGCGGCGTCGGCTTCGGCATCGGCACGCGCGGTGCGCCACGACGTGGCGGCGACCAAAACGGGGATGGCGAGACCCAGCAGGCCGCGCCGTCCGATGGTCGTTGTATTGTTCGGCATGACTGCTCTCCTTCCTGTTGTCCCTCATGCGAGACTGTACGCAGCGGCCAAATGCCCTGTAGACCGGTGCGATGTCTGTAACGCCGCAACCGTTGCGTTGTTGGTTTACGTGGTCATTCGGGCGCCGGACATTATTGGTCCGCCGCGAGCATCACCTGTGCGGATTTTGGAAGAGTGGTGGGCTTGGCGGCAGACTGGCCGCCCCACGCGCGCGGCCCGGCGCAAATAGCCGGCGCCCCCGCATGATGCCGGTGCTTGTCACCGGCATCTACAGCATTGCTTACCGCACAAAGCCACGGCGTGGATGCCGAGCCGCCGGCCTCCGCCCGTGCAAACTCAGCCTGCCCTCGGGCGCGCGGCTCGCGCGAGCCGTGGGCCTGGCATGACGAGGCGTATGGGTCCGTTCAATGCCCCGCTCAGCATTATTTTGGAACGAGCGAGGGCTGCGACAAGTATGTCGATGCCCCAGCTATGCCAGTGCTGAACCGCCTTGTGATCCGCACCCATCGCGGCGGCGCCAAGGAAACAGGGAGCGGTCGGTGATCGCCTTCACCAGCTGATCGTCCGACCGGTGCCCGTAGAGCCAGCAGCCTCGCGCCAACCTCTTCCAGGCGGGACACGACGTCCGTGGCGCCGACCGGTCCGCACGCCACGTCTTTGACCGTCGCCAAGCCCAACAAGGGTATTTGTTTTATCAGCGGGTCCTTGGCAGGGGTTGCGGGGGAGGTCCGCTCGTGGCCTCACCGCCGGAACATCGGCAGGGGATAAGGTTCGTGGGCGAGCGCGGTCCCGGCGTTCATCGCGCCCCAGGTCCGCACATGTCCCGCCGGCAAGGGAGCGCAACCCGGGTCGTCGCGCACCGCGACAAACGTGGGCGGTGGCAGGCGGTCGCGTCTCCTTCGGTCTCGCGCGATCACGATCCAACGGGTCAGGCCGAGGTCTTCGGCGATGGTCTCCCAGGTGGCGCCTTCGGCGCGCAGCCGCCGGATGCAGACATCCTGAGCGCTGGCCCAGAGACGTTTCCGCGGCCTGCGGCGGTCTTTCCGGGCGATCAACTCCGGACGCGCCTGTCAATCGGGTAGCTATTCAGTATCAGCATGAATAACAATACCGTTGCCGCACCTGATGCCGTGCTCCGATATGGATCGCGCCAGGAGATGGGACTGGTAGCGTTAGTGTGACTGACCTATACTGAGGCTATGAGCGATTCGCATGCCATTGGCGACCGGATCCGCATCGCGCGTCAGGCGCGGGGATTGACACAGGAAGGGCTCTCCGAGGCGGTCGGTGTCACCCGAAGCGCGGTCGCCCAATGGGAGACCGGGCGCGCTGGCCAGGTCACGAGCAACCTCAGTCGCATCGCGGCGGTATTGGACGTCAGTGTCGAACACCTGATGTCGGGTAACGACACACCGCCGCGGGCACGCAGCCTGCGGGGCGACGAACTTGCGATGTTACGGCTATACCGGGAATGCACCCCGACCGATCAGCAGTTGCTGCTACGCACGGCGCGACGGCTGGTGGCTCGCTAAAGCCCGTATCCCCTGCCCGCGTGCAGAGCGGCAACGGTGGAGCGGTGGTGACGAAGGCCAGGGGCTTTGCTTGCCTCAATAATCCTGTGGGACCCCAGTAAAGGCCGAGCCCTTGGCGCGGTTCCACGGAGCAGCGCCCCTTGATCGTTCGTGCCGCCTCAGGCCGTTCCGTGCTGCTGGCGCGCCCGGCGACGTATGGCGGCCAGCCCCACCAAGCCGCTCGCCAGCAGCGCGAACGACGCCGGCTCCGGGACTGTCTGTCTGGTCGTGCCGGTGACCCCCAGATAGCTGAGGTTCTGATCCGCTCCGGAGCTGCTCAGGAACATCTCCACCGTATCGGTGGAATTGGGCAACCAGGTCCCATTGGGGAGGTCGGTCAGGTACTGGTTGGCGTCGGCGGTTACGCCGGAAATATCGTCGCTGGTGTCGGATCAAATGAAGACGTTGCCTGAGGTGACGTTGTAGGTGCTGTCGCTTGATTGATAGATGACCTCCCAGATCGCCGCCTGCAATGCCGCCGATGTGGTGGCGTTGTGGCGCTGACCAGGCCGGCGGTCACAGCACGGTGCAGCGCATTGACCTGATTCACCTTGGTCGCATCCAGGGGGGTGTAGTTGGTCTGGCCGATCTCGGCGCTCAGCGTGGTGAGCGTGGAGCCGCCCGGGGTCCTTAGTCGGTCCTTGATGTCCGCGCACCAGACCGTCATGCTGCTTGTGGTGTCGGTCACGTTGGCCGATATGGCACCCGCGAGGTCGTTTTCATTGACCACTGGCGCCGGAGCCGCGCTGTTGATGGTGACCGCCACATTGTTCGGCACCGACGTGGAGTTGATGGTGAAGGCGTCCGCTATCGCGGGCAAAACGCTGGTCACCGCCGCGGCGGCGCCGAGCGCTATGGCACAGACAGTTTTGGTCATCCGAGCGCCCCGGTTGCAGACCGGTGCCTGAGACCAAATTCCTATGGATTTGGCAGCACTGTATTCTCGATGATGATATCATTATAAGACGATTATCGCGCTGCCATGACTCTCCCCGCCGCAATTGGGCCGAGGCACGCGGCGCACCCAGCGATTACCCCCCCTTCACACCGCCCGTGGTCAGCCCCGCGACTATCTCTTTTTGCATTAAGAGTGTTAAAATAAGGACCGGTGCGGTGACCACCAGCGCCGCGGCGGCCAACGGTCCCCAGGAGATCTGCTCGAAGGTTAGCACGTTGTAGACCGCGACCGGCAGGGTTCGGGTCGTCCTGCCGGCAAGGACAACACCGAAGATGAAGTTGTTCCAGGAGAAGATGAACGACAGGATCATTGCGACCGTGATCCCCGGTCGCGCCAGCGGCATCGCGACGTGCAGAAAGGCCTGCCAGATCGTGGCGCCATCCACCAGCGCGGCCTCCTCCAGCTCCCCTGGCAGTCCTTCGAAAAACCCGATCATCACCCAGACCACAATCGGCACAGTGATCACGAGATGGGTGATCACCAACGGCGTGAGCGTGCCGATCAGGCCAAGCCACTGAAACAGCAGGAACAGCGGCACGAGAAAGGACAGGCCCGGCGTGACACGCGCGATCAGAATCAGCACCGCGGCCTTGGTCGCTTTCGCCTTGGCGATGCCGTAGCCGGCCGGCACGCCAATCAGCAGGGCGAATCCCGTCGCAGTGAACGACACAATGACGGTGTTGATCGTGTAGGTCAGGAAGTCGTTCTTCTGAAAAACGTCGATGAAGTTCTGCAGCGTCGGCGGATTGGGGATGAACACCGGCGGGAACGCGGTGTTGTCCAGCTCGTTCTTCAGCGACAACGACAGCATCCACAGGAACACCAAGATCGCCGGCGAGATCAGCATCAGCACCGCAAAATACAGCCCAGCGCGTCCCGCCCATCGCCGCAGCCTGCGACGATCGATGCCGCCCCCTGTGCGGCGCGCCGACAGATTCACTGGCGCGCTCACTGGAAGGCCTGCCGCTGACGGACATTCAGCAACAGCAGGCTGATCAACAGGATCAGCACAAAGAACACCACCACCATCGCGGAGGCATAACCCAGATTATAGAAAGCGAACGCAGTTTGGTACAGCAGCAGATTGATCGTCTCGCTCGCCGTGCCCGGACCACCGCCGGTGATCACAAAGATCGTGTCGAACGCCTTCAAGGCATCGATCAACCGGATCACCAGGGCGACAACGATGAACGGCCACACCAGGGGCAGGGTGATGTGGCGGAACATCTGCCAGGCATTGGCCCCATCCAGGCGTGCGGCCTCATAAGGGTCAACGGGCAGGCTGGCCAGACCGCCGAGCACGATCAGCATCACCAGGGGTGTCCACTGCCAGGTCTCGACCATGACCAATGTCGGGATCACCGTGGTTTCGCTGTAAACCCATTGCGACGGCGGCAAGCCCATCGAGGTGAGCAGGTAATTCAACACGCCGAGCTGGGGGTGGAACATCATCGTCCACACCAGGGCGATCGCCACCGGCGTGGCCATCATCGGCAGAATGAAGATCGTGCGCGCGATGCCCCGGCCGACAAACTTGGTGGCGAAACAGACCGCGGCAAAGACGCCAAGGATGCCGGGGGCGATCACCGACAGCGCGGTGAAATACAGCGTGCGCACCACGGCCCAGAGGAAGCGATCGTCTTCGAACAGATGCCGGTAGTTCGCAAGGCCGGCAAAACTGGATCCGCCGGTGATCTGCCAGTCCTGGACCGACATATAGAGCGTGAAGACCCACGGGAACACGATCACCGCGGCCACCACCGTGGCGGCGGGCGCGGCAAAGACCCAATAGCGCCGCGCGTAGTTGCGCCCACGCGGTGCCAGGGGCGGCGCCGGGATCGTCGTTGATCCCGTGGAAACACTGGCGCTCAGAACGACCTCCCCGGATGAACGCGCGTGCGCCTGGCACGCCAAACATGTCAGTGAGGCATAGACCCCGGCTCTACCAACGGCCAACCCCCATCTGACGCGACCGCGCTATGACGAAACCGGTCCACAGCACCTGCGGCACCAGGGTCAGCAGCGGCATGACGACCTTCGGCGTTCCAACCACGGCCAGGAACAGCAGCGCCACGCCGCCGCTGAATAGGACAAAGCCGATATGGATCAGGGTTACCGCCACCGCCGGCACGCCGGACCGGGCTGCCACCTGATACAGATGTCCCCGATGCGCCTCGGTGAT
>DATHNE010000030.1:0-3834 GCA_035486355.1 Acetobacteraceae bacterium | reverse complement strand
AGCATTCGACGCGAGAGACACGGAACGGCCGAATGTCGCGCGTGCGAGGCTGTCGGCATGAAAGTGCATGCCACCGGCGAGCGCCGTTGCGGCCCCTGGGAGCTGCACAATGCCGACGCTGGCAATGATGAACAGGATGATTGCGCCAAACAGCACCTGGACTTGTGCGAACGGGTTTGCACCGCCGGCAGAGTCCACATTGGCGAGGAGCACGTTCTCGGCGCCGATCAGAACGACCAGCAGGCTGACCACGAAGATCTGTAGGAAGATCATCGACAGGAGAAGACCGATCCATCGCTCGAAGATCGAGCGCGTGGCCGGGAAGAGGAACATGCCGATGATGAGTGGGCCGACCGCGACGAACAGACCCAGCAGGATGTGAGACACCAGCCACACCAGGAAGCCAAATGCCGTCGCGACGGCTGCGGCAGACCAGTATATGCAGATCACGATTGCCAAGCCAAAGTCGAACGTTCCGATATTCTTCCAGACTGCCAGCCCGCCGGCGAAGGCCTTGTTCCAAAGATGGTCGAACGAATCCGCACCGATGTGTCCGCCGGTCGCCCCGGTGATGGTGTTGACGATGTCATTTGGAATTCCGTTCAGGAACAGATTCTGGACATACTGGTTGTAACCGCCGGCCGTGAGGAAAAACGCGACCGCCGCACCCTTCGCAATGCGCCCCCAGGTATCGCGTATCGGCTCCGACATCCGGCCGGAGAAAATCATGACTCCGACCATGGCAATGTAGAGGGTCAGTGCGGCCTGGAATGGCGTTGCCACCGCCGCGATGAGCGTGTCGGAGACATTCGACACCGCGGTGAGCAGCGGATTCTCGATCTGTGTCGCGATACTTGTGAACAGAGCCCAGTTCATCGGTCAGGATCCTCCGCCAAAACCGCATCGATGTTTGCCTGGCGCTGCTCGTCGCGTTCCTGCTGCTGATCCTGGTATGCCGCGACCTGCATCATCGCGAGCGTCTGCGCCTGCACGCCCTGCGCCTGGATGTAGGACTGTTCCGCCGCCAGGCGAGCCTGCAGATCCATCACGTCCTTGGGGTCCTTGGTAGCCGCGAGCCGGTCTTGCAGCTGCTGCATCAGCGGCAGACGCTGCGCCATGCTCTGATAGAGCTGCCCGGACAGGCCCTGGATGCCGGCGATGCTGGTGGCACCGCGCTGGATCAGGCTCGCCTCGAAGGACGAACCGGTCGGTGTATAGACATGGTTGGCTGTCCAGTTCGAATTGAACAGCGTGCCAATCGAGCCGGACATGCCGGTGATGCCGCTGCGGCCGCTGAGCAGGGTCTGCACCGAATAGGGATTGACTGGCAGCGGATTCTGAATGCCAAGCATAGCCAATGCCGAGACCGCGGTGCCGAGATCGGTCACGTGCGAGATCGCGTTGTAGATCGTCATCACCTGCTGCAGCTGCTGCTGCAGCAATTGAATCTGCTGCGCGGCCTGCTGAACTTCCTTCAACAACTGCGCCAGGCTTGTGCCATCGATGACCGGCAGGTCCGCCCGTGCCGACGTCAAGGGCGCCAGGGCGCAGGCGCCGATGAAAAGCCACCGTCTCATGCCACGTCCTCCCGCGCGCGCTCCAGGAAGTCGTCGAGCCAAACAGCCGGATCGCTGCCCCTATCGGAGATCAACTGCTCCATCAGACGCACGGTGCGCTCGCGGCCCGACAGCACAGCGATGCAGTCAGGTGCGCCGGAGAGATCGAGATCGCACGCCACGCTCGCGGTACCCTGCTTCAGCAGAAAGCGCCGGCCGCCCATCGTGAGCTCTTCGCGTACCATCCGGAATTCCGGCTCGGTCAACTTGAGACCGGCGCGATAGTCGCGCTCGTCCGCGCGCGGGTTCGGCATCAGGATCTGGGTCGGGCACTGTTCGATGATCGAATGCGCAATCGGACTGTTCAGCGCATCGCGCGGACTCTGGGTTGCCAGGATCAGCGCACCGTTCCTCTTGCGAATGGTCTTGAGCTTGTCGTTGACCATGTCGCGGAAGGCCGGATCGGCCAGCGCCCGCCAAAACTCGTCAATGGCGACAACGAGCCGGCGGCCGTCCACCAACGCCTCCACGCGATGGAACAGATACGCCATCGCCGGCCCGCGTACATCCGTGTCGTCCAGCAGTGCTGTCATGTCGAAGCCGAGGAATGGGGCGTCCAGCCTGACGCGATCCTCCTCGCCGTCGAACGCCCAGCCCAGTGCCCCGCCCCGACACCACCGTTCGAGGTGGGCGCCCGCGCCGGCGGCGTCGCGCTGCCCCAGGAACGCGCGGAGTTCAGACAAAGAGCGATGCTGTGGCGCCAAGCGCAGCAGGGCCGTGACGCCTTGCGCAATCCGGCGGCTATCGTCCGGTGTGACCCGGTAACCACCGGCGGTGATCAGATTGGTCACCCACGCGATGAGGAATTCCGAGTCGCCAGGCGATTGCGTCAAGGCGCGGAGCGGCGCGAGCCCGGTCGGTTGGCCTGACGGCAACACGAGATAGGTGCCACCGAGGGCCCGGGAGAGGATTTCGCCGCCACGGTCCTTGTCGAAGAATACGGTCTGGACATCGAGTTTTTCAGCCTGCGCCAGCAGGAACAGCAACAGGACTGTCTTCCCGCTACCCGTCGGGCCGAAGATGACGATGTTGCCGATGTCGCCGACGTGGAGGTGCAGGAGGTATACTGTGCCACCCGTGGTGCGAAGCAGTGCCACCGGCGACCCCCACCATCCGCGCGCGGCGCCGCCGGGATAACCATGCAGCGGCGCCATGCCGGACCAGTTGCGGCTGCTGATGACGCCGGGCCGGGTCCGGAGCCGCGCACCGCCTGGCAGGTGCGACCAGAAGGACGCTTCGAGCCCAAGATCCTCGCGCGCCACAACAGCGCCGCTGTCGGCGAGGTCACTGCGGGCCTGCGCGACCACGGCGGCGAGTGCCGGGATCGAATCAGCGAACACCGTTAAAACCAGGTGGTGCGAGCCCATCACGAAATCATTCGAGGCCAGGCGGTCCGCCGCCTCGACCAATCCCGCCACCTGGCTGTGCGCCTTGTCGCTGGCAGCCACCATCTGGTTCTGCTTGCGCGTCATCACCCCGTGGGCGTCGGACTTCGAGAGGAACCCAAAACTCTGCGACAGGATGAAGAAGTACGGCGCCTTCAGCAGCAGGTCGAACTGCCCGGGCCAGGTCTCTGCCGGATACTCGCGCAGCGCCAGACAGGCGGCGTAGATGGATGCGCGATCACCGCGGATCTCGGCTGTCTCCCGGCCAAAGATGATGCGGTTGGTGTGGATCGCTCGGCCGAGCCTGCCGGTCACCAACGGGATGCGCGCTGCATGGCCGGTGATGATCATGGCGAGCGCCTCGGCGATCTCGCTGAACAAGACGCGGCCCTCACGCCGCAGTCCGAGCCTGGTCAGGCCATAGGGCGCGAGATCGGCTTGCAGCACGCGCACCACGTCCTCAAGGTGTTGCAGCCGTTGCGGCGCGGACTCCGCCGGTGCACGCCGCTTGCGCGCCAGCCACGCGCCGAGCCTGTCGCCCGCCACGGCGGGAGGCCGCATCAGCACCGACAGGAACATCTCATTGCGATAGAGCTGTCGTTGCACCGTCGCGCGGTAGGCGCGATCCAGGCGTCTGGCGAACGCACTGCGGAAGACGCCTTCCGGATAAGTGTCGTCAGCGGCCGGCATGCGCACTACGTGCGTGGTGATGATCAGCCTGTCAGATGCAATGTTCCGTGCCAGGACATTGCGTTGGCTCTGCCAGGCAGCGATCTCGTCCGGATCGGCCGCTTCGAGCCGCGGCCGGCAACACGCACCATCGCCAGATGCGA
>DATHNE010000029.1:0-48207 GCA_035486355.1 Acetobacteraceae bacterium | reverse complement strand
CAAAGCACAGGTCACAAAAAAACAACCCAAACCTTAACCCAACCAGATCACCAAACACACACGCTCTCACTCATGCATCAAGCAATCCCAATGGACGCCGCCAACGTATCCCTTCCTAGCCTCTGCTATTGTCAAAGAACGCCCCCGAGACGGGGCCGCCGCGAACCGAGCGGGTTCGCGGCGGGAGGCGCTTTCTAGTCACCGCCCCTCGTAGTGTCAACGACATGACACAATCGTTCCGCATACCTCACGGGAAACGGATAGTTCTTTGAACCCGCGCGCAATTCAGCGCTTGCCCCGCCACCCTGGCGGACCGCACCGGCAAATTCAGGCATCACGCACGGCTGCCATGCCAGCGCGCCGGACCATGTGGAAAAACATCCGGGTTGCTGAACGTGCCGCGCCGCAGCAACGCTAAGGCATGACCCTGATCGTTCGTGACAGCCTCGACGCGGATCTTCCTGCCATCACCGCCATCTACACGCATGCCGTCCGCACTGGCACCGCGAGTTTCGAATACGATGCGCCGGACGTTGCGGAAATGGCGCACCGGCGCGCCGATGTCCTGAGCAAAGGTTTCCCCTACCTGGTCGCCGAACAGGACGGCATTGTGGCTGGCTACACCTACGCCAGCACCTATCGCGTTCGTCCCGCCTATCGGTTCTCGGTCGAGGACTCGATCTACATCGCGCCTGACCGGCAAAGCCGCGGTGTTGGCGGCGCGCTGCTACCGGCGCTGCTGCAACGCTGTGAGGCGCTCGACCTGCGCCTCGTCATCGCCGTGATCGGTGACACCGCCACCCTCGCCAGCATCCGCCTGCACGCGCGCTGCGGCTTCACCCACGCCGGTGTCTTGCCCAATGTCGGTTGGAAACATGGAAGTTGGCTCGACTCCGTCTTCATGGTCCGCGCCCTTGGCCCCGGCGCCAACACGCCCCCGGCCGAAGCGGCCTGACACCGGCAGGCGCTGCTCCCAGCTCCCGTCCACCAGCGGCGCGGCGAACGCCGCTCGGGCCCGATCGAGGAACGCCCGCAAGGCGCTCGACACAAACGCCTCGCGCCGGCGGACGAAGACCGTACTCACCCGCGCCTCGCTGGCGGGCAGCCGGTGCACACTCACCCGTCCCGCCTGCCAGACCGGCCCGACCAACCCGCGCGGTAGCAGTGTGATGCCCAGGCCGGCCGCAACGCAGCCAAAAATCGCCTCTAGGGTGCCGAACTCCAACAGTCGCGGAATGGCGATACCCCGGCGCGCGAGCAACGCCTCCAGCCGTTGCCGATAGGAACACCCCGCGCGCAATACCACGATCCGCACCGCGCCGTCCCCCAGCGCCACCTCCAACGAGGGCACGCCGGGCGCAGCCAACAGCGCCAGGTCCTCGGTGAACATCCGCTCCTCGACCAATGATGGGTGCGCCACGGGACCACAGACAAATGCGCCTTCCAGCCGATGACCGACGACGGCCTCGATCAGCTCCGCCGTCGTGCCGGGCCGCAGCGCCAGATCAACCCCCGGATAGGTCACCACATAGTCCGATAGGAGCGACGCGAGCCGCAGCGCAGCGGTGGTTTCCAGCGACCCGATCGTCAGCGGCCCCTGCGGCGCCCCGGTGTCCCGCGCCGCACGCGCCGCATCCGCCAGCAACTGCGCCAACCGCTGTGCATAGGGCAACAGCCGTTCGCCCGCGGCGGTCAGCACAACGCCGCGGCTGTGCCGCTCGAACAGCGGGCAGGCAAGCTCGGCCTCCAACGCCTGGATCCGCGCTGTCACGTTGGACTGCACCGTATTCAGCGCCGCCGCCGCACGGTTCATCCCACCCGTGCGAGCCACCGTTTCGAAGACCCGCAATGCCCCGGCATCCATACCATCACCTTCAGAGATCAGAAGTATCATAACTAATCGTTTGTAGGCATAGCAAGCCTCCGCTAAACCCCCGCGCATGTCGACCGCCCTATCCGTCTCCCGTCCCCCCGTTGCCACCGCTCTCGGCGGACTGATCGCCATGGCGGTGGGCATCG
This sequence comes from Acetobacteraceae bacterium, assembly GCA_035486355.1. Taxonomy (GTDB): domain Bacteria; phylum Pseudomonadota; class Alphaproteobacteria; order Acetobacterales; family Acetobacteraceae; genus Palsa-883. The sequence goes on along the minus strand of DATHNE010000029.1, from coordinate 46,188 downwards.
GCATCGGCCGATTTGTCTACACCCCCATCTTGCCGGCGATGCTGGCCGGGCTTGGCCTGAGCAAGGCCGCCGCGGGCATGATCGCCTCCGCCAATTTCGCCGGTTACCTCGTGGGCGCCATAGGCACCGCACGCCTGTTGTCGTTGCCAGGATCCCGCCGTACCTGGCTCTTGGGCGCGTTGATTGTCAGTGCGCTGACCACGGCCGCCATGGGTCTCACTACTGTGTTGCCGGCCTTCCTGCTGTTGCGCTTCATCGGCGGCGCGGCGAGCGCCCTGGCGCTCATCCTCGCCTCCCACCTGGTGCTGGACCACCTGACCGAAGCGGGTCGCCCCGGCCTCGCCGCCGTGCACTTCGCCGGCGTCGGCGGCGGTATCGCGGTCTCCGCGGTCCTCGTGGCCGTCCTGCTAGCGGCGGGCGCAAGCTGGCAGGTGCTGTGGCAGGCGAGCGGCATGGCGTCCCTGCTGGGCGTGCTCGCGGTCGTGGTGCTGCTGCCTGCAGGGACAGAGCCACCGCCGGCCGCCCGAACCACGCAACGTCATCGCACCGATCCGCGACTACGCCGGCTGACCTTCGCCTACGGCCTGTTCGGCTTCGGATACGTCATTACCGCCACGTTCCTGGTCGCGATCGTCCGCGCGACGCCGGCAATCCGCGCGCTCGAGCCTGTGATCTGGGTCATCGTCGGCTTGGCGGCTGCGCCTTCAGTCCTGTTGTGGGACCGCCTCGGCCACCGCCTCGGCATCCCAACCGCTTATGCGATCGCCGCCGTCGCCGAAGCCTTGGGTGTGCTGGCAAGCGTTGTCTGGCCGAGCGCTGTCGGGATCTTTCTCGCCGCGGTGCTGGTCGGCGGTACCTTCATGGGCCTGACCTCGCTTGGCCTGATGCGCGCGCGGGAACTGGCGCGCAACGATGCCGGGCAGGCGATGGCGGCGGTCACCGGTGCCTTCGGCATTGGACAGATTGTCGGGCCACTGCTCGCCGGGATCCTGTCGGATGCTTTGGGGGGATTCACTGCACCGTCCATCCTCGCGGCCGGTGCGCTGGTCCTCGCCGCGTGGTTGGTGCGCGATTGAGCCGGACTCGCCTTCGATACCGATTGCGCGTTTGATAGGGCCGCATACGCTGGGGAGGAACGGATGCTGACGGTCACGCGCGACATGATGCTGCCGACGGCGATCACGGGGTCCTATCCACGCCCACTGTGGTACGATGTCAGTCTCAGCGGCCGGTCCTTCAAGTCAGCACTCGGCGATTCATTGTTCCGCGAGCAATACATGGATGCGGTCACCGCGGTGATCAACGCGCAGGAAGCCGCTGGCCTCGACATCGTTACCGATGGCGACAGCCGGTTCGACCTCGCGGTCGGTGGCAAATCCTGGTTCTTCTATCCGATCGAGCGCCTTGGCGGCACCTGTGGCCATTGCAGCACGTCGAGAGGCTGGATGGGACGCCACGGCCTGCGACCCGGCAAGATCCTTTGGGAAGTGCAGGAGGCGTACCAACCCGCCATCGTCAAGGAACGCCTGACGCGCGGGCCGTGGGAATATGCCGCGTTGTGGCAGATCGCGCAGCGCTTGACCGACCGGCCGGTGAAGTTCGGCGCGATCTGCGCCCCCGCGCTCGCCAGCATGCTGTGGAATGAATTCTACGCCGATGACAAGGAGATGATCCTCGATCTGTGCAACATTATGAATGCCGAGCTACGCGAGTTGGCGGACGCGGGATGTCCACTGATCCAGGTTGAGGAGCCGCCGCACCATGGGCGCTCGACGCGGCCCGACTGCACCGACGCCGATCTACAGTTCATGACAGAGGCGTTCAATCGGCAACTCGTTGGCGTGGACGCGGAAATTTGGGTGCACACCTGCTGGGGCAACCCCAATCAGCAACGGGTCTATTGGGACGTGCCGAGCTACGAACGCGCCCTGCCCTATCTGTTGCAGCTCAATGCCGATGTTATCACCTTCGAATGCGCCAGCAGTGACGGCAAAGATCTCAAGCTGTTTGGCCAGTACAAGACCGACAAGAAGATCGGCATTGGCGTGGTGAACCATTGCAACACCGTGGTTGAGCCGCCGGAGCACGTCGCCGCGCTGATCCGCAAGGCGCTGGAATACATCCCGCCAGAGCGGCTGGTGATCACCACCGATTGCGGTTTTGGCCGCGAAGGCTTGAGTCGGCGCATCGCCTATTATAAGTGCGTTTCGCTGGTGGAAGGGACCAATATCGTGCGGCGGGAGCTAGGGCTGCCACAGGCGCGGGTGCGTGCCGCTGATCCGGCGCTCTATTTCGCCAGCGTCGAGCAGAGCTAATCATCACCGGAGATCCATCCATGGCCCGTCTCCCTCCCATCACCGACAAGAGCCAGGTTCCCCCGGCAGGTCATGCCGCGTTCGATGCCATCGCGGCCAGCCGCGGTTCGGTACATGGGCCATTCGAGATCTTCATGCACAGCCACGACATGGCACAGCGCGTCGCGCATGTCGGGGCGTTGGTCCGCTTCGAAGGCTCACTGGATATGCGCGTACGCGTGCTCGCAGCGATGACGGTCGGGCGGGAACTGGACGTGCTCTATATCTGGGGCGCACAAAGCAGCAGCGCGCGGCGGCAAGGCGTTCCGGAAAGCACGATTGACGCCATTCGCGCCAAACATTCGCGTGGGATCCCGCCCGAGGATGCGCAAATCGTGGATTTCACGCGCGTGTTGCTCCACAAGCATCGGATCGATAATGCCACCGCCGCCGCCATGCGGGCACGCCTCGGCGACGATGAGTTCATCCAGCTCACCGGTGCAATCGGATATTATGCGCTGTTGGCGATGACGATGAATGCGTGTGAGCTGGAAGCACCAGAGGGTGCCGAGGTGCTGAAAGTCTGACGGCGCAGGCCGCTCACACCACCCCCGTCTCACGCAGGCGCTTCACGCCATCGGGCGCCACGCCGCACAACGCGCCCAGTACGGCTTCGGTGTGTTCGCCGAGTAACGGCGGACGCTGCACTTCGACAGGCGAGTCGGACAATTTGATCGGGCAACCGACGGTCTGATAGGTGCCGCGCCTCGGGTACTCGACATCAACGATCATCTCGCGTGCGCGCAAATGCGGATCAGCAAGCACTTCGCCGGTATCGAGGCAGGCGCCGCAGGGCACGCCGGCATCGCCCAGCAGGCGCATTACTTCATGCTTGCTGCGTTGGCTGGTCCACGCAGCGACAATCGCATTCAGCTCCGCGCGGTTCTCCCAACGGTTCTCCGGCGACTTGAAGCGTGGATCGTCCGCCAATTCTGGCTGGCCGATCACGCCAAGGAACGCCGTCCACATCTGCGGCTGTGCGAAAATATACACGTAATCATTTGGGCCGGCCGGTGCGCACGGATATGTCGTGCCGGGAACGGTACGACCGAGCTGATTGCCAGAGCGCGGCATGGGGCGGCCGGTGCGTTGATGATCGCGCAGGCTGACACGGATCAGATTTACCACCGCATCCTGCATCGAGACCTCGACGTGCTGGCCCTTGCCGGTGGTGTGGCGCTGCTGCAGCGCGGCCAAGATACCGATCGCCATGTGCATGCCGGTGCCGGAATCACCGATTGCCGGGAACACGTAGGTGGGCGGGTTTTCTGGAAAGCCGGTCACACTCATCGCGCCGCCCATCGCTTGCGCAATCGGCTCAAAGCTCTTGAATCCGCTGTACGGCCCGTAGGTGCCAAAGCCCTTGATCGTCGCGTAGATCAGCCGTGGATTCAGTTTCGACAGCACATCGTAGCCCAGGCCCAGCCGATCCAGCGCGCCAGGCCCAAAGTTCTCCAGCAGTACATCGGCCGAGGCAATCACTTGCTTGAACAGTGCCTTGCCCTCATCGGTCTTAAGATTGAGCGTCAGGCTGCGCTTGTTGGCGTTCAGCACGAGGAAGAACAGGCTGTCGCTGTCGGGCTTGTCGCGCATGTTGACGCGCGCGACGTCGCCGCCCTTGGGTTCTTCCAGCTTGATCACATCGGCGCCGAGAAAGCCCAAGATCTGCGCGCAGGCTGGCCCAGCCTGGTTGTGCGTCATGTCGATGACGCGAATGCCTGCCAATGCCTGGCTCATGCTATCCTCCCCAATGCCTGAACGGCACTGACAGGATAGCGGGCGCTACGCCTTCGGCAACCGCACCACGAACCGGGCGCCCATCACCTGACCCTTTGACCCACGCCGGTTCTCTGCGGAGATACGCCCATGCAGCGCTTCGACGATCTGCCGGCTGATCGACAGACCCAGGCCTGAATGCTGACCGAACCGCTCGCCGGTCGGTCGTTCGCTATAGAATCGATCGAAGATGTGCTCGACCTTGGCTTCGGGAATGCCCGGTCCTTCATCCTCGACGGTAATCGACACCATCTTCGGTTCCTCGCGCGCGTGCAGCCAGATGCGACCGTTCGGTGGGCTGAATGATTGCGCGTTGCCGATCAGATTGCGCAGCACCTGCACCAGCCGATCCGCCACAGCGCGCACCTTCAGATTCGCGCCAGCCGGTGCGTCAATCAGCAACCGCGGTCCATCGTCCGAACGCGTGGCGTCGTCCAGTTCTTTCAGCGTGTCCAGGATCGGCGTCACATCAACACGCTCTGTCGCCACGCGCGACAGTTCCGCATCGATGCGCGAGGCATCGGAAATGTCGCTGATCAACCGGTCCAGCCGCATGACATCTTCGGCGATAATCGCCAGCAGACGCTGCCGCTGCGTCGGATCCTCGATCCGGCGCAGCGTTTCAATCGCGCTCTGGATCGACGACAGCGGGTTTTTGATCTCGTGCGCGACGTCGGCAGCGAAATGCTCGATCGCATCCATGCGCGCCCACAACGCGGTGGCACTATCAGACAACGCGCCCGCCAGCGCGCCGATCTCATCGCGCCGCACGAGCAGCGGCTTCGGCACACTGCCCGACCGCCCCTGTCCCTCCCGCATCGCGGCCGCCGCACCGGTCAGCCGCTGGATCGGCCGCGCAATGGTGAGCGACAGATACCAAGAGAGCAGCACCGTCAGTCCCAGCGCCAAACCTAGCAACCCGAGGATCGACAACCGCACGGCGAACAACGACGAATCCACCTCGCGGGCCTCACGGGTCAACAGCACAATACCCACAGTATGGCTATCGCGCTCCACTGGTTCGGCTACTGTCACCAGCAGCCGATTATCCCGCGTACGGCGGATATAGGGCGGCATCTCGTGGCTCTGCCCGGGCGTGTCGAGCTTCACCACCTCCTTCACGTCGGGCTGCCAGTCGATGCCAGCGGCGGTCGGCGTCACGTCCACCATCAGCGGCGTCTCGGCCTGATGCGGCAGCAGTGCCAGCACCTTGTCGTACAACCAGCCGATAGTGCCCTGCAGTTCGCCGCGGTCCAGCGGCGGGGGCAGAGGCTCGGTGGTGACTGCACCAGTGGGACCGGCACGCACACGCGAATCGGCAATCACCGAGCCATCCGGCCCGTACAGTTTTGCCTGCGCATCCGGTGTCGGTTCGGTCAGCCGGTGCAACAGAGGGACAGCAATTTCCGGATCGATCTTCGGCTGATCCGAGGCGCTCAGCCTGACGGCGCTTTCGCCCAGCGCGCCAGCATAGATTCTCGCCTCCTCCCGCAGTACCAGAACTTCGGCTTGCAACAGTCCGGTCTGGTACTGATCGAGATACAGCAGCACCGCCACGAGCATGACGAGTGGCAGTGCGTTGACCAACAAAATGCGCCGTAGCAACGGCGAGACCCAACGCGGGCGCCGCCGGATACGCTCCGGCTGCCGGTCGATGTCCGTCGGTGTCGGCGCCAGGCTTCCGAAGCCTGGTGCCGCGAGACCGTCAGCGCTCCTTGTAACGGTAGCCGATGCCATACAGGGTTTCGATCTGGTTGAACGTGTCGTCCACGGTCCGGAATTTCTTCCGAATGCGCTTCACATGACTGTCGATCGTGCGGTCATCGACATAGATATTTTCGCCATAGGCTGCGTCAATCAACTGGTCGCGACTCTTCACCATGCCAGGCCGCGCCGCCAACGCCTTCACCAGCAGGAACTCAGTTACCGTCAACTGGATGTCCTCGCCGTGCCAGGTGCACTGGTGCTTGGTGTCGTCCAGCACCAGCTCGCCGCGCACCATCACGCCAGCCGGTGAGGCGCCGGACCCTTCGGCGCGGGAGGTCTCGTTGCGGCGCAGCAGTGCGCGAATGCGCTCCAGCAGCAGGCGCTGGCTGAACGGCTTCTTGATGTAGTCGTCGGCACCCAGCCGCAGGCCCATCAGCTCGTCCACTTCCTCGTCCTTCGAGGTGAGGAAGATCACCGGCATCGCGCTGCGCGTGCGCAGCCGCTGCAGCAGCTCCATGCCGTCCATGCGCGGCATCTTCACGTCCAGCACCGCCAGATCGACCGGCCGCGCCTGCAAGCCTTGCAGCGCGCTTTCCCCGTCGGTGTAGGTGCGCACCTGATAGCCTTCCTGCTCCAATGTCATGGCGACACTGGTCAGGATGTTGCGGTCGTCGTCGACCAGCGCGATGGTCTGCTTGCCGCTGGGGTCGCGCACCGCGGTCTCGCGCGGGGTGGTGACGGCGGTTGTGCTGAGGGACATGACGGACCTCCATCCTTCGGTTGACGAAGGGTATGTCACAAGATTGTGGCGCATTGCGGACGCGGGGTGAACAAAATATGGCAGCGCCTATTCCGTTTCTGCCCCACCGGTTCCGCGCCGCAGCATCACATTATCTGGCGGGCCGCCCACCCTATCCGCCGCGCCTGATCGCCCATGTGGCTACGTTGACCGAGCTCGACGGCAACGCCCGGGTGCTGGATCTGGGCTGCGGGCCTGGGCAACTTGCCCGTGCGTTCGCCCCATTGGCCGCTGAGGTCGTGGCGGTGGACCCCGAGCCAGAAATGCTGAGCGCGGCGCGCCGGGCCGCGGGGACGCTACCGATCCGCTTCCTGCAGGGCAGTTCCTACGACCTGGGGCCCGGGTTCGGGCGGTTCCATCTGGCGGTGATGGGCCGCTCCTTTCACTGGATGGATCGGGCCGAGACGCTGCGACGGCTGGATCAATTGATTGATCCAGGCGGCGCGGTCGCGCTGTTCGGTGATACCCACCCGGACCTGCCGGAGAACGCCTGGCGTCCGGCCTGGCGGCAGGCGCTGGCGCCGTTCCGCGATCCTGAACGGGAAAGCCACCGTGCCGGTTGGATGCGGCATGAGGCCTTTCTGCTGGGGTCCGCCTTCGCCCAGCTTGACCTCGTGGCGGCCTTCGATCGCCGTCTCAGCCCAATCGCAAGCCTGGTCGAACGCGCGCTGTCGATGTCCAGTACCAATCCAGCCAATGGCGAGGTCCAGGGAGAGGCGCTGCAAGCCGCCGTCGTCACAGCACTAAGCCCGTTCGCGGTGGACGGAATGGTCACCGAAGTCGTGGAGTCCTACGCGTTGATTGGCACCCGGCCAGAGGTCCCATGAGCGCGTTGTCCGAGGCTGATGCACCGGCTTGGGCCGCCCGCAAGCTGCTGCGTGGCGCCCGTGCGGGAACCCTGGCCACGTCGCGATCCGGCCAGCCTTTCGCCTCGCTGGTCACGCCGGCCACCGCGCCGGACCTCGCGGTTCTGCTGCTGTTGTCTGATCTGTCGGAACACACGCGGCATCTCCGCGCCGAGCCGCGCTGCGCCCTGCTGGTGACTGGCGCACCAGCAACGACGAACCCGCAGACCGCACCGCGGGCGACCGTGACAGGGTTGGCGGAACGGATCGACGACGCGGCCCAGAAGGTACGGTATCTGGCGCTCCACCCTTATGCCTCCCTGTATGCCGACTTCGGCGACTTTGGGATTTGGCGCATCCGGCCAATGGGTGGCCTGTTCGTTGGCGGCTTCGCGCGGGCGGCACGGCTACGGTTGGCGGATCTGACGCCGGATCTGGCCGCGGTTGCCACGATCGCGGCGGCCGAGTCAGACATCATCGCGCACTGCAACTCCGATCATCCCGATGCCATGGCCCGTATCGCTGGTCAGCCAGGCGCGTGGCGGATGGTCACGGTGGATGTCGACGGATGCGATCTGGCACAAGGGGAGGAGGTGGTGCGCGTTTCCTGGTCGGCACCGGTCTCGGAGCCAGGCGCCGTGCGCGCCGAGCTGGTGCGATTGTCGCGGTCAGCGGGCTGACAGCGACTGGAGCGCCGCCGAGACCGCGGCGATAACGCCATGCCAATCGCCAAATGACGATTGGCGGAACAGCCGCGCACTCGGATACCAGGGGCTGTCGTTGCGGTTCAGCAGCCAGCGCCAATCGGCGTCAAACTGGGTGAGAATCCACACCGGCTTGCCCAGCGTGCCGGCCAGATGCGCCACCGCTGTATCGACCGTGATCACCAGGTCCAAGCCACTGATCAGCGCGGCGGTGTCGGCAAAATCCGTCAGTTCGGTGGTGAAATCATGTGCCACGAGGCCCGGTGGCGGTGCGGCCGTCTGGGCCGCGGCGCCACCGGTCTGCAACGACACGAGCGCATTGCCGGGTATCCTACCTAGTGGCGCGAAATGGTTCAGCGTCAGGGAACGGCGGCGATCAGCGGCGCGCCCTTCTGCATGGCGCTTCAGCGATGATCCTTCCCACACCAGCCCAATGCGCCGGCCGTGCACTGCGGCGAGTCGCTGTTGCCAGTACGCCACCTGCGTTGGGTCCGGCCGCAGGGAAGCCGGCAGCGGGATTGTGTCCAACGTCGTTCTAAACGCCAACGGCAAGCTCAATAGCGGACAGTGGCGGTCGATAGGCGGCATCGGGTCGCCGCCGACGATCACCTGTGCCACGCCGTCGAGCGTCGCCAGTAGCCGCGCCAGAGGGCGGCCCACTTCCAGCACGACACGTGCGCCCAGTGCCACAACCAATGGCGCATAGCGACAGAACTGGAGTGTGTCGCCGAACCCCTGCTCGGCGTGCAGCAGAATGGTCTCGCCGGCAAGCGATTCACCGCCACGCCACGGTGGATCGGCGAAGCGTGTCGCCGTAGGTGCGAACGTGGGCATTCGCAGACGCCACTCATGCTCGATCCAGCCCTGTGCAAAATCACCTGTCTGCAGCAAGCACAAACTGCGATTGGTGCGCGCTGTCATGTGCGTAGGCCGCAGTGCCAACGCTGATTCATAGCTCGCCAGGGCCAACGTGTGCCGGCCCAACGCGCGCAATGCGACGCCGCGATTGACCAACGCGTCAAGATGGTCCGGCTGTAACGCCAGGGCCTGAGCGTAGCTGGCCACCGCCTCTTCATGCCGATCGAGATCCTGCAGCACGTTGCCGCGATTACTATGCGCGTCCGCGAAGCCCGGCTTCAGCGCAATCGCGTGATCGAGGCTGTCCAGCGCCTCTGGATGACGGTTCAACGCCCGCAATGCGTTGCCCCGATTACAGAACGCTTCAGCGTAGTCGTGACGTAACGCAATGGCATTGTCGAAGCTGTCCAGCGCCTGCGGAGCACGATCGAGATCCAGCAGCACGTTGCCGCGATCATTATGCACGCCAGGATCGATCGAGCCCAAGGCAAGCGCTTGGTCGAATGCGGCCAAGGCGTCCGCAAACCTGCCGGCGGCCTTGCAGGCACGCGCCAGATTGGCCTGCATATTGGCGTCACTGTGCGCTTCGGCGACGGCTGCTTGAAGCAGCGGGATCGCTTCATCGGGCTGGCCACGTTGTGCGGTGATCACACCCAACAAATGCAACGCGTCGGGCTGACGCGGTGCCATGGCCAGCGCGCGCCGATACAGCACCGCGGCCGCAGCCAATTCCCCGCGTCGGTGCAGCGCCAAGGCCTGGGTCAGCAAGGATGTCAGGTCGTCGCTCATGGTGTCGGGCCGATCATAGACCAGCTTCGCCAGCGCGGGGCGTCGCTTCAAGGTCATGGGGTCAAGACGGCGGCAGTGACCGCGTGGCTGCGGTCCGGCCGCGCATTCCACATCATGCGCGATGCGCCCTTTCACACCGAGCTGACGCTGGCCGGATCGTGGGGGGGGGTGTCGGTGGGCGGCTCCGAGGGATTCGCAACGGCATTGACCAGTTCTATCGGCCCCCTGATCGCCGCTGGGTCGATCGGGATTATCTGCGCCGCGAACTCTGGCCGAAGATTCGCGAACGGGTGCTGATTCTCGATCGCCACTATGATCTGTCCGGTGCCGTGCGGTTCCCGCGGGACGGCTGTCTCGCCGGGTCCCAACATGTCGCTGCGGGCTAAATTGTGCCGGACTCCGGCGAAATCGGCACCGCCGTACCGTAACCCGGTCGTGTCCCCCGCCCCTGCCGCGCACGTTGCCCCGTGGCAGGCGCGGCGCTAGCGTCCGTGCCCCAAACGCGGGAGACACCACCGTGCTGAAACTCGGCTACAAGGCCTCGGCTGAACAGTTCGGCCCCAGGAAATTGCTGGATTTCTCCGTGCTTGCGGAGCAGTCCGGCTTTGACTCGGTCTTTGTCAGTGATCACTTCCAGCCCTGGAAGCACACCGACGGCCACGCTCCCTCGGCACTTGCCTGGCTCGGCGCGCTCGGTGCCGCAACCAGTCGCATCGTGATGGGAACCTCGGTGCTGACACCGACCTTCCGCTATCATCCTTCGATCGTGGCGCAGGTGTTCGGCACGCTGGGTGCGCTGTTTCCCGGGCGCGTCATCCTCGGCGTGGGCACCGGCGAAGGGCTGAACGAGGTGCCGGCCACCGGCATGAAATGGCCGGAGACAAAGGAACGCTTCGCGCGGCTGCGCGAAGCGCTGACACTGATCCGCCGGTTGTGGGTCGAGGAGTTCCTCAGCTTCGAGGGTGAATATTACCGTACCGAAAAGGCGACAATCTACGACAAGCCGGCACAGCCAGTACCGATCTATGTCGCCGGCGCGGGACCGCAGGTGGCGAAATATGCCGGGCGGATGGCCGATGGCTTCATCTGCACCAGCGGCAAGAAATGGGACCTTTACACCGATATATTGCTGCCGAATGTCGAGGAAGGGCTGAAGCTTGCCAGCAAACCGAAGCCCACCTTCGATCGGATGATAGAGATGAAGGTATCGTTCGATACCGACCGCGAGCGCGCACTGCAGGACACGCGACACTGGGCCGCGTTGGCGTTGACGCCGGAGGAGAAGGCGAACACCGAAGATCCGCGAGAGATGGAGCGCCTATCTGCCGCTTTGCCGGTGGAACGTGCGGCCAGCCGCTGGATCGTCTCGACGGACCCGGATGAGCATGTCGAAAAGATCCGGCCCTACGTGGAACTTGGCTTCCATCACTTGGTGTTTCACGCGCCCGGCCCGGAGCAGCCCCGGTTCATCAAGCTGTATGGCGAGGTTGTGCTGCCGAGGCTTCGCCGGGCGTTCGGCTGACTGAGATGAAGATCATCGCGGTCGAGACGAGCCTGACGCGCATTCCGTTCGACATGGGCGCCAAGCCCGTATCGTTCGGCGGCGTCGGCTGGCAGCACATGAACACGTTCTGGCTGCGCATCATCACGGACGAGGGGCTGGAAGGATGGGGCGAAGGCTTTGGCCATGCCTGCGTCGCCGCCACGAAGACTGTGACCGACACCCAGCTTGCCCCGGCGATTCTCGGCCAGGATGCGCGTGACATCGCAGGCCTGCGCGCGCGACTGCAAAAGACGTTGCATCTGTTCGGCCGCAACGGACCGCATATCTACGCGCTGTCGGCGCTCGACATCGCGCTGTGGGATATCGCCGGCAAGGCCGCCAATCTGGCGTTGTGGCGCCTGCTGGGGGGCACGCCGCGTGAGCACCTTACACCCTATGCCAGCCTGCTGCGCTATGGTGCACCGGAACTGGTGGCCGCGGCGTGCGAGCGTGCGCTTGCGCGCGGGTTCCGTGCGATCAAGCTGCACGAAATCGAGCTGCCAATGATTCGTGCTGCGCGTGACGCGATCGGGCCCGATATCCCTTTGATGGTGGACACCAACTGTCCCTGGACGGTGCAGGAGGCCACCGATATGGCCCGCGCGCTGCGTCCGCTCAATCTCACCTGGCTGGAGGAGCCGGTTTGGCCGCCGGAAGATCATGCCGGACGCGCCCGCGTACGGGCTGAAGGGATTCCGATCGCCTCGGGCGAAAATACCGGGAGCCCCCACGAGTTCCATGCCGCCTTCACGCTTGGCGCGCAGGACATCGCGCAGCCTAGCGTGATCAAGATCGGCGGCCCCTCGGCGATGCTGGAGGTCGCAGCACTGGCCCGCGCGCACGCCGTGCGTCTGGTGCCGCACAACGCGTATTTCGGCGCCGGCTACCCGGCGTCACTCAATGTCAGCACGGCGATCGCTCCCGATGCACCGTTCGAGCATATCTTCGTCGATCTCGAGGCCAGCCCTTGGCATGATCTGGTGCAACCGAGGAACGGCAAGGCCATGGTACCAACCGGCCCGGGGCTCGGAAGCGAACCTGACATGGATGTGCTGACGCGCTATCAGCTCGCGGCACCCACCGTTCACCGGCTGTAGAAAGGGCTTGTCGTGAAGACCACTCGCCTGCGTACGCAGGTCGTGCACCTGCCGATCGATCCGCCGATCCTCACATCGATCCTGGGTCACATCACGTCGGCCGACTGTGTATTGACGTTCCTGGAGACGGATCAGGGCCCGGTTGGCGAGGGGTTGGTCTTCAGCATCAACAACCGCCACCTCGGCGTGATCAACGAAATGATCCGCAACCTGGGTGATCTGGTGGTTGGGCTCGATCCGCGTCACGGCGGCGGCGTCAACACGCGCGCTTGGAAAGAGCTGAATTTTCTCGGCTACGAGGGCGTGTCGATTGTTGGGCTCGCGGCCATCGACAACGCACTCTGGGATCTGCGTGGCAAGGCGGCTGGGCTCGACGTGGCACATCTGATCGGCGCCTGTCGGACCGCGGTGCCTTGCTACGCCTCGGGAGGGCTGTGGCTGGATGGATCCCTTGATGACCTGCAGAAACAGGCGGCGCGCTTCAAGGCGCGTGGCTTCCGGGCGATGAAGACCCGCGTCGGGCCGCGCGAGCCGGAGCGGATGGTGGCACGCGTCCGCGCGGTGCGGGAAGCGATCGGTCCCAACGTTGCGCTGATGGTCGATGCGAATCAGCAGATGACGGTCAAGCAGGCGATCCGCATCGGTCGGATGATGGAGGATCTGAACCTCACCTGGTTCGAGGAACCGGTGATCTGCCACGATCACGCAGGCGAGGCCCAGGTCACGGCGACATTGGACACCGCCATCGCTTCAGGAGAAACTGTCTACACGCATCGGGGCGTGCTGCGGATGTTGGAAGCGCGCGCCGCCGACGTCATCATGCCTGATCTGCAACGGATGGGTGGGCCGACCGAGTTCCTCAAGGCAGGCCATCTCTGTGAGGCTTACAATATTCCTTGTTCCTCGCATCTATTCCCAGAGATGAGCCTGGCACTGCTCGCTGGACTGCCTGGCGGGTGGTACTTGGAATACATGCCGTGGTTCGAGCTGATATATCGAGAGCAGATCGAACTCGACAGCAATGGTCACGCCATTGTGCCCGATCGGCCGGGCTGGGGCTTCAGCTTCGACCCGGATTCGATCCAACGTTACGCGGGCTAGGTCATATCGCCACTTTGCTGATGGCGTTCGGCAGCGCTACAGCGCAGCCTGTGATACATGTACTGCTCCCGCCGGTCAGTCCGACCTGCGTCACATCGCCCTACGGGCCCCGCATACTGGCCCATAATCCGCTTGCGGACCAATTCCACCATGGCCTGGACCTGCGTGCCGCGCTGGGCACCGCCGTCCACGCTGTCGCCGCCGGACAAGTGATCAGCATCGATCGCCGCGGCGCTGGTGGGCTAGAGGTGCGCGTGCGCCACGACGGTTTTACCGCGCTCTATGCCCATCTTGGGAGGTTGACACCGGCATTGGCGCGGGGGCAACGCTCGGTGACAGCGGGTGAGGCATTGGGAGTGGTTGGTTTGTCCGGCTTGACATTTGGACCGCATCTGTATTTCGAATTATGGGTCAGCGGACATCGCGTTGATCCCGAACCGTACCTTGGTATACCATTATGTAAGTGAGCCGCAGCGGCGGTTCGCTCATTCCACACCTCTCGAGTCAACGTCAGTCGGTTTCGGTGCCCGGATCGGGTCCATCAATCTCCTGCACGTGGGCATTCAGCCGTGTCAGCGCCTTCTGCAAGGCCGCCCATTCACTGCGACTAAGCGCATCCGCCAAGCCTGCCTCCAGGTCACGCGCCAGCGGAACGACCCCCTGGTGCACCGCGGCGCCCTTGCGGGTCAGGCTGAGCAGTCGGCCGCGACCATCCTGCGGATCCTGCGCTTGCTTCAACAGCCCGCGCGCCACAAGGCTGGCCGCCGCGCGGCTCACCTTCACCTTGTCCATCGCCGTGTATGCACCGACAGCGCTCGGCGACAGCGTGCCAAATCGGCCGACCACCGCGATCACGCGCCACTCTGGAATGCTGATGCCGAACCTCTCGGAATAATGTCGTGCGAACAGCCGCGATACACGATTTGACACCACTGACAGGCGATACGGCAGAAAATCCTCAAGCCGAAAGCCCGCACTGTCCGGCGTCGCCACCGGGCGCTGGCTTGACATTGGTTTCATCGTAAACTATCTCCCTCCCCTCGCGGCACGCTGTATAGCGCCGGTATTCCTTCAAGGGAACGGCCTGCCCGCACATTCACGCCGGGCGCCATGACAATCAAATATGCAAAGGGGGTGACATGGCCGAGTTTGTATACCTGTCCGGATTCGGCAATGAGCACGCGACCGAGGTGGTCGTCGGGGCGCTGCCCGCCGCACAGAACTCACCGCAACGTCCGCCACTCGGGCTGTATGCCGAGCAACTCTCCGGTACCGCCTTTACCGCGCCGCGGCACGAGGCTCGACGCAGTTGGTTGTACCGGATCCGTCCGTCCGCCAATCACCCGTCTTATCGGCGCGTCGACAATCTGCTGCTGTGCAGCGAGCTGGCGGAGCCGACCCCGAACCGTCTGCGCTGGGACCCGCTGCCGCTTCCCACCACACCGACCGATTTCGTCGCTGGCCTGGTGACCCTACTGGCCAACGCCGATACCGCTGCCGGTGCGGGTGTCAGTGTGCATCTATACCGGGCCAATCGCCCGATGCACCGCGTGTTCTGGAATGCTGACGGCGAGCTGCTGGTCGTTCCGCAACTAGGTCGGCTACAATTCGATACAGAATTCGGTCGCTTGTCGGTCGCACCCGGCGAGGTCGTCGTCATCCCGCGCGGCGTGCGGTTCCGCGTCGCGCTGCCGGATGGTAGCGCACGCGGCTACATCTGCGAGAACCACGGACCGGCACTGCGGCTGCCCGAGTTGGGGCCGATCGGGTCCAACGGGTTGGCCAATCCGCGCGACTTTCTGTCGCCGATCGCCTGGTTCGAGGATCGCGACGAGCCGACGGAGATGGTGCAGAAATTCATGGGGGCGCTTTGGGCCACGGAGCTCGATCATTCGCCGCTCGACGTCGTCGCCTGGCACGGCAGTCTGGCACCCTACAAATACGACCTGGCGCGGTTCAACGTGATCGGCAGTATCAGCTTCGACCATCCCGATCCGTCGATCTTCACTGTGCTGACTTCGCCCAGCGACACGCCGGGCGTCGCCACCGTGGATTTCGTTGCCTTCGCGCCGCGGTGGCTGGTAGCCGAGCACACATTCCGCCCACCCTGGTTTCATCGTAATGTCATGAACGAATTCATGGGGCTGATCGTTGGCGAATACGATGCGAAGGCGGGTGGTTTTAGCCCAGGTGGTGCCAGCCTGCACGGCTGCATGAGCGCGCACGGCCCCGACGCGGACAGCACGCGGCACGCCATGGCCACCGAGCTGGCGCCGCATAAATTGGACAACACACTGGCCTTCATGTTCGAGACGCGTCAGGTCCTGCGGCCGACCCACTTTGCTTTGGAAACACCGACGTTGCAGCGCAACTACGACGCCTGCTGGCAGGGGCTTGATCGGCAGTTCATCGGCCGTGCCTGAGTTTGTTGCGAACACGGGCGCGGTTGCGCTTGCGCGGCTACGGCTGGGTGCGCCACGGTGATGGCGTACGAGCTGAAACTGTCCGACAATCCACCCATGACCCTTCGCCAGCCCGCGACGCGTCGGCGAGCGCGTGGCGCCCCGACCGTCCCCAGCCTGCCCCTCGACGCCCCAGCGCCGGTGGTGACCTTCGCGGCGCTGGCCACGGAACGCCTGAAACTGCGCCCGCTGGCGCTATCGGACGCCGAGGCACTGCATCGCCTGGTCAATGACTTCGAGGTCACGCGCAATCTGGCCGTGGTTCCTTTTCCCTATCCGCGTGACCTCGCGGATGAGTGGATCACCTCGACGGCGCAGGATCTCGACGCTGGGACCGCCTACCAGTTGGCCATCACCGGGCATGAAGGCGCCGAAGAGGTGCTGGTCGGCGTGATTGGCGTACGGGTCGATGCCGCCGCCCGGGTTGGCCGTCTAGGCTATTGGGTGGGCCGCCGCTTCTGGGGACATGGCGTCGCCACGGAAGCCGCCGCCCGGTTGGCGAGCTGGGCGCTCGCCAATCTGTCGCTCGATCGTTTGACCGCCGAGGTCGCCACGGACAACCCAGCCTCTGCTGCGGTGCTGCGAAGGATCGGCTTCCATCAGACCGGCGAGGCGAGCGGGCAGTTCCACTCGCGCGGCAGCGCGCACCCGGTGTGGCAGTTCGAAGCCACACGTGACGACATCTTCGGCCATACCGACGCTGGCCCGGCCCCCGATGCGGGTGGCAAACCGCTGCTGCTGGTGGCTGCCTGCGCCCTG
Organism: Acetobacteraceae bacterium; assembly: GCA_035486355.1. Classification (GTDB taxonomy): domain Bacteria; phylum Pseudomonadota; class Alphaproteobacteria; order Acetobacterales; family Acetobacteraceae; genus Palsa-883. Next base: position 29,394 of record DATHNE010000029.1, on the reverse strand, counting down.
ATTGACATCGATGGCCGCATCCTCCTCGCCCGCCGCCCGGAGGGGAAGAAAATGGCGGGGTTGTGGGAATTCCCCGGCGGTAAGCTCAACCCCGGCGAGACCCCCGAGGCGGCGCTGATCCGTGAACTGAAAGAGGAGCTGGGCATCGATGTCTCCGCGGCCTGCCTGGCACCGTTTGCCTTCGCCTCGCACGCCTATGATCGGTTCCACCTGCTGATGCCGCTGTATCTGTGCCGCCGCTGGAAGGGCATACCCCGCGCACGCGAAGGTCAGACGCTGAGCTGGGTGCGACCGGCCCAGCTAGCGGAGTACGAGATGCCTCCGGCGGACAAGCCGCTGATCCCCCTGCTGCGCGAATTCCTGTAGGCTCAAGCCGGAAGGAGACTGACATGGCCGCAGGGAATCCCACTGCCTGCCTGCTGGTGATCGGCAACGAAGTGCTGTCCGGTCGCACGCAGGATGCCAATATCAAATTCCTCGCCACCGGCTTGGCGCAGATCGGCATTCCGCTGCGCGAGGTTCGGGTGATCCCCGACGTAGCCGAAACGATCATCAAGACGGTGAACGAAACCCGCGCCATGTTCGATTATGTGTTCACCACCGGTGGCATCGGGCCGACGCATGACGACATCACCAGCGCGTGTGTCGCCGCCGCTTTCGGTGTGCCATGGGAGCCGCATCCCGAGGCCTGGACGCGCATGGAGCGCAGCTACAAACCGGGCGACTTCAATGCCGCGCGGCAACGAATGGCGACAATGCCGCGTGGCGCCACGTTGATCGACAACGCAATGTCGGTGGCGCCTGGGTTTCAGATCGGCAATGTCTATGTGATGGCCGGCGTGCCACGCGTGATGCAATCGATGTTCGAGTGGCTGTCGCCGCGCCTGCACGGCGGCCCGCAGATCGTGCAACGTGCCGCGCATGTGATCGGTTTGCCCGAGGGCGTGATCGCCGAAGGTCTGGGCCAGATACAGGCGCGTTACCCGCATATCGATATCGGCAGCTACCCGTTCTATCGATCGAATGGTAACGGCGTGGCCATCGTTGCGAAGGGCACCGACCTCGTGGCGATGGACGCGGTGATCGCGGACGTCACCGCCCTGATCGAAGGCTTCGGCCGCGTGGCTGTCGCGGGAGAACCGGAAAGCTAGCCCACGCCCCAACATGTCATCCGGGTCGCTGACCTGCAGTTTCGGGGCTTTTTCAGCAGCTTGGCCAGTCGCACCACCCGCTCGGCAGCGGGCTTCCCGCCGTCAGAGCCAACCGGACCACAAGAGTTCGGCCAGCGCACACAAAATTGGCCCAGACGTCAAAGACGCGCCCGGGCGCGGCGGCAATAACGGCCGCCGCGACCGGCTGCAGCCGCCAGCCAGCCGACCGCGACAAGATTGCGAGGTTGAACCGTTCGAGCCGCAGCGACGCCCGCGATGGCGCCGACTTGTCGACAATGTGAAGCCCGAGTACGGCGGCGAATTGCATCAGAAACAATCGCGTAACATGGGTGTGCTCAAGTTTTCGTCCGCTCGCTCTCGATAACGTGAAGACGCGTTGTCCGAAGGACCGTCTCGATCCGCTCGAGTTTGGTTGTCATATGACGGACGGGTGGATGGTGCCGAGCGACGGGAGACGCCGCGTGACCTTGCAGGCCAACGTTCTTGCCGCCGCTGATGTTCTAGCGGAGCGCCTGGGGATACTGCGGCGCAAAATGGCGGCGGAGCGATTGCTCCGAATCGCGCAGCGTCGCACCGGGCTGACAGATTTCGGCGACACCTCCTGGCTCGAACCGTTGCAGATGTTGCTGGATTCAGTCGTGGCTGAAGCCTCGCTGAGCGTGGTTGGGCGGGTCGCGACGAGCTGGGACGCGGTGCGGTTCCTGATGAACCTGCTCCGGCTGCGCGAGGCAGAGACACATTCGCCCGCGATTCTGCGGGAGCATATCGATCGGCCGGTCTTCATCACCGGCCTGCCACGCAGCGGTACGACTTTCCTGCACCGCCTGCTGATGGCGGACCCCACCAACCGGGCGCCACGGGTCTGGCAGACCATCTATCCATACCCGTCGCACGACGGGGTCGATCGCCGCATCGCACAGGTGACCAAGCAATTGAAGGCGTTCGAGCGCCTCGCACCGGAATTTCGCGGGTTGCACCCGTTGTTCGCAACCTCGCCGCAGGAATGCAGCGAAATCACCGCGCATGTATTCCGCAGCCTGCGCTTCGATACGACCTATGAAATCCCCTCGTACCGAAGCTGGCTGGATGATACGGGCCATGTGCCGGCGTATCATTTCCACAAGCGGTTCCTGCAACATTTGCAGCACCAGCAGATGGCATCTGGTCAGGGCGGTGGCCGATGGGTGCTGAAATGCCCCGACCACGTGTTCGCGTTGGAGGCGGTCCGCGCGGTCTATCCGGATGCTCGGCTGGTCTTTGTGCACCGTGATCCGGTCAGCGTGCTGCTGTCGGTGGCGAAGCTGACCGAAGTGGTGCGCGCGCCATTCACGCGTCAGCTCGACCCGATCGCCATCGGGCGGCAGGAAAGCGCCCGCTGGCTGGAGGGCGCACGGCAGATGATCCGTGCCGAACGCGATGCGGGGCGCGACGGTGCGATCTGCCATGTGCACCACCTGGACCTGATCACCGACCCGCTGACGACGGTCGCTGGCGTCTATCGGCAGGTCGGGTTGCGGTTGTCAGATGACGCCGAGGCACGGATCGCGCGGCTGATCGAGCGGCAACGGAATGGCGGCTATGCGCCGCATGCGTATCGCTTCGAAGACCACGGGCTCGACGCGGCGGCTGAGCGGACAAAGTTCCGCGATTATATGGTGCAATTTGGCATCCAGCCGGAAGGTGATCCGCGGACGATCATGCCGGTGCCGGCGGCAGGCGCTGCGTCGTCCGCGTCGCTCGCCACGGGATCGCCAACGCGTTAGCCACGTGTGGGTGGGTGGGCGCGCACCACTTCTTCGTTGATTTCAGCGCCCCAGCCGGGGCCAGTGGGAATCAGCAATTCCCCCGCCTCGATCACTGGCGGATGCGTCACCAGCGCGTCCTTCCACGGCACATCCTCGATATCGATTTCCATGACGCGGAAGTTCGTCACCACGGCGCAGAAATGGGCGCTGATCAAGGAACCAAGGTGGCCGTTGAAGTTGTGTGGCGCAACGTTCACCTCATATGCGTCTGCCATCGCGGCGATCTTCATCGACTCGAGGATGCCGTTCCACGCCACGTCGATGATCGCAACGTCGACCGCTTGCTGGTCCAGGAAGGGGCGGAACTGGCGACGGCCGTAGAGCGATTCGAGTGACGCAATGCGGGTGCGGGCACTGCGCCGGATCAGCGCGAGAGCAGCAGGATCGTAGCTGTCGATTTCCAACCAGGTCAGGTCAAATGGCTCCAGCGCCTGCGCAAGGCGGATGTAGCCCTCGGTCTTGAAGTTGAAATTGAGATCGACGTGCAAGCCCATCTTTGGACCGGCGCCGTTGCGAAAGGCGGTCATCTGATCGACCAGTCCCTGCACGATATCGCGGTCGATATTCAGCTCGGGCCCCGCGGCCTGCCACATGAAACCGGGCATGTGTAGACGCGGCTGCGGACCGTCGAAGCGGAAGATGTTGGTTTTCAGTCCTTTGAAGTCACGCCGCGCGACCTCCGCGCCCATGCGTTCCACATCCGCAAGAGATTGGATCGGTGGGCAGCCGGTCATCGCTTCAAACTGCGTGCCGTTGCCGACGCGATAAGTACCGCAGTGTGACCAGTAAAGGGGGATGCGGTCCCGCACCGGGCCGCCCAGCATCTCATAGACCGGCACACCAAGGGCCTTGGCCTTGATATCGATCAGGGCGTTCTCGATAGCCGCGATCGCCTGCTGGTTAATCCCGCCAGGCGCCTGCCGCGTCACGGCATAAAGTCGCGCGGTATGGCGTTCGACCGGGCGCGGATCCGCCCCGATCAGCAGGGAGCCCAGCTTGTGGATGACGCCGGTCAGGCCACCGGCGCCATAGCCTTCCATGTACTCCGACCAACCGACCAGACCGTCGTCGGTGGTGATCTTCAGGAAGGAGAAGTTGCGCCAGCCCGCGTTGCAGTGCAGGTCCTCGATCGTTGCGATGCGCATGACGTGCCTCCCCTTCTGGTGGCCGTGATGCTAGAGCGGCGCCGTGTGATGTCCAGGGAAGGTGGTCATGCGACTGCTGATTAGACTGATGCTCGCGCTGGCGCTGTTGACGTTGCCCGCAGGATCGTTCGCGCGCACGATCCTGGCGGCGATCCCGATCTCGCGCATGGACCTGCCCTGGTGGCATGCGCGGTTTGACGAAAAGCAGGCGGAGCTGCGCGAGAAACATCCAGCGCTGGTGTTCTACGGCGACTCCATCACGCAGAACTGGGAACGGCATGGCCCCCCAGATTGGGTGGATTACCAACCAGTTTGGCAACGGTTTTACGGCGACCGCAACGCGGTCAATCTGGGTTTCATCGGCGATACCTCGGCCAACCTGATTTGGCGCATCCGCAATGGCGAGGCCGCAGGGATCTCCCCCAAGGTGGCGGTCGTGCTGATCGGTGCCAACAATCTCGGGCGTCTGCATTGGTCGGCCGAGGATACGATGGCTGGGATCGACGTGATCATCTCCGAGCTGCATCACCGGCTGCCGCGCACCAAGATATTGATGCTGGGTGTTCTGCCGTCGGAGCGGACGGCATGGGCCAGCGAGACCACGGTCGCCATCAACCGCGCGCTGGCCGAGAAATATGGGCATGGTGGCGCGGTGACGTTTCTGGATGTGACGCAGGTGTTCCTGCGTGACGGCAAGTTCGACCGCTCACTGTTCTATGATCCGAAGCTGACGCCGCCTGAGGCGCCGCTGCACCCGACGGCGCAAGGAATGGCAATGCTCGCGGCGGCGATGGAGCCAACGCTGGCAACGCTGATGGGGGATCGCAATCATCTGCTGCCAAAGTAGGGACCGGGCCGCGCGCCGCTATTCACCGTAGGCTGCAGCATCGAGCCGGAACGCGAGGCCTTGCCAGTCGGGATCACCGGCATCGAGCCTGCGACGGTTCTCGCGCGCGATGCGGCGATACAGCCGAAAGGCCGCACGATCGTCGAGGGAGAGGGTGTCTGTCTGCAGATGCTCCGACAGCAGCGCACAACGCAGCGCCCGCACCGTGGGCGGATCCCAGAACGACGCATTCATTTCGGTATTACGAAATAACGCGCCTGCGTGCAGATTGCCCGACCCGATCGTCGCCCAGACATCGTCGACTAGCATGACCTTGGCGTGGATATAGATGTTGGCACGTGTACCTTCCGCGGTTCGGGTTGCGATGCCAACCAGAGCGAAGTTCTCATAGCGATCGAGCGCCGCAAGGCGATCAAACCGCGATCGATGCTCCGACAGGCGTCGATCCGTACTGACATAAGGCTCGGGGACAGCGGGCACCAGTGCCACCACCTCGACGCCACGCTGCAACGCCGCTTCAAGCCGCGCAGATATTCCCGGAACGGGGATCGCCTGATTCTCGATGTAGATCGTGTTTCGGGCAGCATCGATCGCCATTCGATATTGCGTAAAGATGGCATGCTCGCCTTGCGCAATGTCGCAATGATGACCGTCCGGCGTCGGATGGCCATCGCAATAGCAACCGGCATGCACCGTGCGTTGGATCTGAACGAGACTGACACCACATGGCGACGACGCAACCGCCGGAAACATCAGATCGTCGTCGCCAGTGTGCCCCCACACGCCATCACGCAACAGCCGTTCGCTGGCTTCCTGCCATCGCTGCACAAAATTATGATGTACGTCCGTTACGGTCGGGCCAGTGATTTCCAGATAGAGGTCGTGGCGTTCTGTGGCACCCGGATGTCCAGGCGATCCGAGTGCATTTGGATTCAGGTTCATCCCACCGACAAACGCCAATTCAGTGGGTCGGCCAGCGTCAATCAGCCAACTCTTCTGGTGATGACAGATCGCGCCAGGCGCGCGGTCCCAGCGGATACGGAACCGCGATCCGCGCTCGGCGAGCAGTTCACGCTCAGCGAGCGAACCCGAAAACGTTCCGCCATAGCTGATGGTTTCCACGCGGGGTCGCCAGAAAATGACACGTACATCCAGCCCGCGCGCGGCCGCGCGATCGAGCACGTCGAACAGCGATCCGGCCTGATCAGGAAAGCGGAAGGTTGGCAGGATGAATGCGACCGTCAGCCAAACACTGTGACGCGCTGCTTCGATCGCCTGATGGATACGCCGAAATGCAGTCGTGCCGTCAATCAGCGGCCGTACTTTGTTGCCCCACCGTGCGGGATAGGACCCCGACGTCGGAAACGGAATATGCAGGACCGGATCGATTGGTGCGGCCGGTTCACTCGGCACTAGTCAAGAGCTTCGGCCAGCAGCTCCAGCGCGCGCTGCGCGAAGATGCGCATGTTGCCAATACGATCGGCGCTGCCGGTTTCCAACGTGATCACGCGCGCGAGCGGCCCAGCTAGCGCAATGCAAGTGTGTCCCGCAGCGTCGCCGTAGCGATTACCGGTCGGTCCCGTCGCGCCGGTCTCACCTAGGCCCCAAACGGCGTCCAGCCGGGCGCGCACGGTCTCCGCCAAGAGCGACGCATAGGGTTCCGTCGATGCGCGCTGTACCGGTGCGGGCATCGGTTCCGGGATTTCCAGCAACCCCCAGCGTGCCTGACGCGTGTAGATCACGCCGCCGCCACGAAAATAGGCGCTGGCACCACCGACCGACAGCAGCGCAGCCGAGATCAGACCACCGGTCGACGACTCGGCAATGGCGATGGTCTCTCCGCGTGCCTTCAACCGCGCGCCAATCGTCTCCGCCAGTGGCAACAGCTCCTGCATATTACGCGCCTCCCTGATACATCATCCGATTGGCCGCACATCGCCACAGGCTGCACCGAGCCACTTGCCGTGCAGTGTCTGTCGGATCGTCAGTGCCGTCCCCGCATCACCCGCACGCAGGTCCAGATCGCCGCTCACCGTCGTACGATCGATTGCAGTCAGATGCACGGTGCCGTCGAGTTGGTCCTTGCCGGTGCAGGTCACGTGCATGTCGAGATGCGTTGGTGAACTGGAACGTACATCATGCACACAGTCGTTGTGGCCGACCCGGTTCAGGTCGAAACCCTGGCGGATCTGCTCTGGCGTAATGCAGATCTGCAGCTCATGCGGGATATTCGCTTGCGAAACGATAACCATCGCCATGGCCTCGGCCATAGCCCGTTGCTGCGGTGACATCTTGGCCAGCGCCGATGGCGGGATGTTTGGCACACCCGAGGCAGACCCCGCGGTCGAAATCTGCCACAGCCCCGGCGTGACATCGAGCGACAGGCCGCTGGCGAAGACGCCATTCGACACCGCCATCGTCAGGCCGGCAATGCAACCCACGCGACGCAAGCAAATGTTCATCGATCAGCTCCGACGGCAAGGATGTCCTCGATCACGCGTTGGGTGGCAAGTGCCTCCTCCCCCGGGATGGCGGGATCGCGGTCTGCGTCGACCGCATCGAGGAAATCGGCCCATACCGCTTTGTGCGGCTCGTGCGAAAATCCCATCAGATTGGCACCGCTGCCAGACCCGCTATCGTCATTCAGCACCACCTCGCGACCATCCAGCCAGTTCACCCGAAGATTGGCCCCAGTCAGCCAGGCGGTTCCACGTGTGCCGACGATCTGCACCCACTCTGAGCTGCCGGGATAGGCGGCGACCGTGCCCATCACTGTGCCGGGGGCACCGTTACCTAAGCGGACCAAGGCGGCGGCATAATCCTCGGTCTCCATCTGGTGCAGTGCCGTCGTGCAGACCTGCGCGGCATCCACCTTCGAGATGCCAACAAACCAGCGGAACAGATCGAGCGTGTGGATCGCCTGGGTGATCAAGAGGCCACCACCATCGCGTGCACGTGTGCCGCGACCCGGCTCGTTATAATAGGACTGTGGCCGCCACCACGGTACCGACATCGACGCTGCTTGCACATCGCCGAGCTCGCGCGCCTGCAAGATCTGCTTCAGCCGCTGGCTGGCCGGACGAAACCGCATCTGTAACATGATGCCAAGCCGCTTGTTGGCACGGCGTCCGGCGGCAACCAGCCGTTCGCCACGGGTGAAGGTCGTTTCCAGCGGCTTCTCGCACAGCACGTGCTTGCCGGCAGCGAAGGCCGCTTCCGCGATCGTCAAATGCACATTCGGCGGAGCCAGTATCAGCACGGCATCAACCGCAGGATCATTGATCGCCTGCGCGCTGTCGGTGGTGGTGGGGAAACCGTAGCGCTCGGCGACAGATTGCGTGCGCGCGGTCGAGGTCGCCGCCGCCCAGACCACGCGCGCGCGATCCTTCAGATCGAGCAAGCTCTTGGCATGCGGCGCCAACGCATTACCCAAACCAATGATGGCGACGCCGATCAAACGCGTCGCTCCGCCACAAACCGCGTCGCATTGGCCTGTGCTTCCAGAGCCAGTCGACAGACGGCGAAGACGTGCGACTGCGGCACGGTACTGGTGGTGCGATTGGCCAGGTCGGTGACGAAGTCTTCGAAGTAGCTCACCCTCATGTCGGCGCAGGGCACGTGGCGTGTGCCGGTCCTGTCCACCAGAAATACGTGATCCTCGCCCTCGCGGCCGGCGATATCGACATTCTTGCGCACTTCGATCGTCCCCTCGGTGCCCAGCACGAACAGCCGTCCGTCTCCCCAGGTGGGGAGTCCGTCGGCGGTAAACCAGTCGATGCGGGCGTACCCGCGGACCGATTGGGTCTGCAAGGTGATCTCAGCGAAATCCTCAAATCCCGCCGGTTCCGTGCCGAAGCAACCGACCGTGCTGTTGACAATGGTCGCGTCAGTCGCATCGGCGAGGGCGAGGAACTGGTCGATCTGGTGGCAACCGATGTCGTTGATGATGCCGCCATAAGCCGGCTTGTCGAAGAACCAAGAGGGACGCAGCGCACGGTTGAGCCTGTGCGGCCCAAGCCCCACCGTCTGCACCACCTGACCGATCGCGCCGGAGCGTACCAGGTCCCACGCCTTGCGCGCCGAAGGCTTGATGAAGCGTTCGGAGAAGCAGACCGACCAGATGCGACCGGTCTCGCGCACAGATGCTTCCACCGCGGCAAGCTGCTCGAAGGTGGTGACACCCGGCTTGTCGCACAGCACGTCCTTGCCGCGGCGCATCGCGGCAATGGCGATGTCCGCACGATCCCGCGGCACCGCGGATAGCACGATGAAATCGATCGAGGGATCATCCAACAGCTTGTCGCGATCAACCGCCGGCACGTGCGGAAACCGCTTCTGGAAGCCTGTCAGCACGCGTGGATCCGTGGTGTCAGGGTTATAGCCGACACACGCCTGTCCGGCCTCCAACAGGCCCTCGGTCAGGTCGTAAATGTGCCGATGGTCCAGCCCGATCGCGGCGAAGCGCGCCATGACATCGTCCTCCCGCACCCTGTGATGCGCCGTCAGCGACGATACAGATAATCCGCCACGAAGGCACCGAGCACAGCGGAACCAATGACATAGACGCGGCTCGCCGCCTGGACCGCCGGCGAGGCGAGCGTTGCGGCCGCATTCGCCACGCCGGCCCCGACGTAATAGGGCGGGGTGCCCAGCGCGCCATAAGAAAGGTAGTTGCCGACCGCCACCCCGACCAGAGCCCCTGCCCCCAGCGTCAGCAGATAGGCATAATCGCTTTGTGTGCCGGTCCAGCGGTCATACAGCCAGGTCGCGCCAAGCGCGCCGGCACCGGCCGTGACGACGGCGATCAGCCGGCTTCCCATCGCAACGCTCGTCGGAACCACGGCAAGCACACCGCCAGCGAGTGGCACCACACCAAGGGGCGCGGTGAGTATGTTAAAGGCGACCACCCCGGTAATCGCCCCGGCACCTGCCGCAAGCAGCCGCGAATCCACCAGGGGAGCGGCCAGAGGGGGAGGTTGGGTCACTCTCTGCGCCGCGGCGGGCGCGCAAGTTGCGCCAATCAGCGCGAGGCCAAGCACCATGCGCCAGAACGAACGGGTCATGCGTGACACCATGCGACGCTATTTTCCGACGCTATAGTAGCCGATCCAACCGCCCACCACTGCGCTCGCGGTGGCATACACACGGCTCATCGCGACGGACATCTCCGCCGGCACCGTGGCACCGGCGGCGTAGCCGAGGCCACCAGGCAGCGCCTCCACGCCCAGCGCGGCGACATTGAACACGACGACGCCCGCGATCGCGCCAAGACCAACGACGATAGGGCGAAGATCCATTTGGGTCTGCGCCGGCGGCGCGTCCGGCGGCACCCTGGATTGCGCGTGCGCCATTTGGCAGCCCATGGCTGCAATCGCGATAATCGTCGCTCTCCACCCGCGTCGCATGCCTCACCTGAGTCCCTGTGTCCGCATCACGCCGACACGCTGAAGTCGTTCGCGGTGTATTGCAAGAGCGCCCCGCCATCTTCCAAGCCCGGCGCGCCCGGTCCACACTGCGGCACACAACGCAACCGAATTCGGGAGGACGCATTCATGGCTGACCGTATCGCTGTGGTCACGGGCGCCGGCAGCGGCGTGGGCCGCGCGACCGCGATGGCGCTGATGAAGGACGGCTGGACTGTCGCGTTGGCCGGACGGCGGCGCGACGCGCTGGAAGAGACCGCTGGCCTGGTGCAGAGCGGCAAGTCCTTGGTCGTCCCCACCGATGTGACGGAGCCCGATCAGGTCGCCAACCTGTTCGCGCAGACCACAGGCAAGTACGGCCGCGTCGACATGCTGTTCAACAATGCCGGCGGCAATGTGCCAGCGACGAATTTCGGCGATTTCACCTTCGAGATGTGGACCAAGGTGGTCGCGGTGAATTTGAATGCGATGTTCCTGTGCGCGAATGCGGCGTTCCGCATCATGCGCGACCAACAGCCGCAGGGCGGGCGGATCATCAACAACGGCTCAATCTCGGCGCACGCACCGCGGCCGGGATCGGTCGCCTACACCTCGACCAAGCACGCCGTGACGGGGCTGACCAAGACGATCTCGCTGGACGGTCGGCAATACGACATCGCCTGCGGGCAGGTCGACATTGGCAACGCGGCGACACCGATGACGGACCGCATGACCCGTGGCGTACCGCAGGCGAATGGCGCGACAATGGTTGAGCCGCGCATGGACGTCGACCATGTCGGCGCGCAGGTGCTGTTCATGGCCAACCTGCCGCTGGAATCCAACGTGCAGTTCGTCACTATCATGGCGACGAAGATGCCATTCGTGGGACGGGGTTAGGGTCGCAATTCGATCCGGTTCCGACGCTCTTCCACGGCGTCGAGCATCGAGTCCACCGCGATGCGTGGCAGGCGGCTTAGCAGGCCACGCTTGCGCGGGCGGAAGATGTGCGGCTTCGCGCGCTCGCCACCCAACTCGCGCACCAGTCCATCGAGGTCGTTGAACTGATCGATCAGGCCGCGCGCCAGCGCCTGCTCGCCCAGCATAAAGCTGCCGTCGAACACGGTTTCCTCATCGGCCGGCAGCTTGCCGGCGCGGCGGGTACGTACCCAGTCCTTGAAGCGCGTGTGCAGGTCATCCAGCAGCGCCTGCATGAACGCCACGTCCTCCGGGCGCTCCGGGGTGAACGGATCGAGGCGGCCCTTGTTGCTGCCGGCGGTATACATGCGCCGCTCGATCCCCAGGCGCGCAATCGTTTCGGTGAAACCGAAGCCGCCGCCACGTACGCCAATCGAACCAACGATACTCATCGGGTTGGCATGGATCACATCGGCCGCACAGGCCAGCCAGTAGCCTCCTGATGCCCCGGCATCCTGGATCACCGCATGGACCTTCACCTTCGCTTCTTCGGCCCGGCGACGGATACGGGACGCAATCAGCTCTGACTGCACCGGAGAACCACCCGGGCTGTCGATGTCCAGGATCACCGGCAGACCGCGAGCTTCGCGGAACGCGCGGTCGATCAGCGGGCCATGATTAGCGATGTTTAATGTTCCGGGTACGTCGCGCGTAGCGAGGACACCATGGAACTCGAGCACGCCGATGCGTGTGCCCTGCCAGAAGCGAAGTTTGAGTCGCATGTCAGGCCGCGACCCCGGCGAGGCGGTTCATTTCCAGCCAGCCGCGACGATAATCCGCGTCACCTGGCGGCGTCGCACTGTGTATTTCATTCAGCCAGCGCTCCTCCGTGGCGATCGCATCCTGCCAACAGGCGGCGACAACCTGTGCCTGATCAACCGTATCACCTCCATCCAGCACAGCGGCAATGCGTGCGCGGAAATCGGCTTCCAGTGCGTCGCGCTCGCCACCAATGGACGCGAGATGGACGCCGAAATCGCCCAGCATGGCGCGATGCAAACGCTCGTGCATCCACCATAGCGTGCGTGCATCGAAGCGATCCGTCGGGCGTGGCCCATGCGATGGCAACGGAATGCCGACCAGCACGGGTTTGAAGATCGAGGTGCAAGGCGCGGCCGTACCCGTGACCCAATGCACTGCATCGCTCGCGCGCAGCTCGGAAATCAGCGACCCGACGGTCTGGCCGCCGCGCTCGCCATCGGCGGCGTGCATACAGATTGTGCGCGTGGTGGCGTGCTGCGGGTGCCAATCTGGATCGGTTGTGGCGGCAGACCCGTGATCGCGCAGCACCGCCATCATGTCGGCAGCGGTCAATCGACCTTCGCGCCAACGGAGCAGCGAAGTCGAACGCTCACAGCGCGTCCGTCCGTGGCTGATCAGATCGCGTTCCGCGTCGGCGATCACCGCGGCGTAATCGGGTGCGGCATCATTGCTCCATCCGGCGGCTTGAATCTGCGCGTGTAGATCGGCACTGACCCGATCAGCCTCGCGACCAATGCTGTAGGCATTGGAGATCGCGCGCACGCCCTTGACGCGCTCCACCAGCCAATGCCGGCGCATCGTCTCCAGCACAAAGGCCTCGGTCGCGTCGGCGATGATGAAGCTGTTGTGATAGAAGCGCGGCGCGAGATGACCGCAACTGCCACCCTGACCAAGGCGTGCCAACAGGGTGGTGATGACGTCCAGCGCCTCGGCCGCCGTCGCTGCACGCTCCAACGCCAGGCGCAGCAAGTCCATGCCAATCAGTGCCGGCTCCTCCTGCGGTGGCGTACGCGCATGCACCGCTTCGTTGCCGATCACCACGCCATGTTCGTTCGCCCCCATCTCGGCGCCCCACATCCAGAACGGGCGGCAGAGCAGCACGGCATGGGTGTGACGCACCTGCGGAATGGTGATGTAGGTACAGGCCAATTCGGCACCCGGCGCATGGTCGGCGCGCGGGAAGATCTCCACAGTCTGGGCTTCGTTGCGTTCCCGATCACTGTTCTTGCCGAACAGGGTGATCCGGTCGCCGGAGCTGCCCGGCAGGGCCACGATGGTGTCACACATTAAGTCAGGCTCCCTGGGAATGCGATGTGGGTATGGCCGCAACCACCTGGCCTCGGCATTCGCCGAAACCGATGCCAACGCGGCCCGGAGCGCGACATTGCGCGCGGAAGATCACGTCGTCACCGTCCTGCAGGAAAGCACGCGACTCGCCATTTGGCAGCCGCACCGGATCCTGGCCGCGACGCGTCATCTCTAGCAGGCAGCCACATCCATCCGGCGTCGTGGCGGAGATAGTACCGCTACCGAACAGATCACCTGGACGCAGATTGCAACCACCGGAGCTATGATGAGCCACCATCTGCGCGGCAGTCCAGTAGAGGTCGGTGGCGTGGGCGCTGGACAGACGACAGGGCGGCTGTCCGGCTGCCCGCATCGTGGGCGTCAGCAACAGAACGTCGAATCCAATGTTGTAGGCGCCGAGCCGCTGATCCCCGACGTCCGATAGATAAGGCAGTGGCGTCGGATCGTCCGCCCGGCGCGGTGGCTGGGGTACGCGATAGGGGGTCAACGCCTCCGTGGTGACGATCCAGGGTGAGATCGAGGTCTGGAAATTCTTCGCCAGGAAGGGCCCAAGTGGCTGGCCTTCCCAGGCCTGGATGTCACGCGCAGACCAGTCATTCAGCAGGCAAAGGCCGGCAATGTGCGCGGCGGCTTCACCGATCGGGATCGGCTCACCCAACGCGTTGCCGGGACCGATCCAGACCCCCAGCTCCAACTCGTAATCAAGGCTGCGACAGGGGCCATAGAGGGGGCTCGCGTCCTCAGGCCGCTTGCGCTGCCCATGCGGCCGCCGCACCGGCGCGCCGGACGGGCACACCGAGGAGGCGCGCGCGTGATACGCCACCGGGACGTATTTGTAGTTCGGCATCAGCGGATTATCTGGCCGCAACAGGCGCCCGGCATTCGTCGCGTGGTGAAGCCCGGCATAGAAGTCCGTGTAGTCGCCGATGGCTGCCGGAAGATGAAGGGCGCAATCGCCAGCGCGATACAGCAAGCGGGACGCCAGTGATTCGGCCCGGCCGCCGGACGCCAGCATCGCTGAAAGCGCGGCCCGCAAGGCCTGGCGCGCAGGCGCGCCCAAGGCCAGGAAAGGGTTGAGCACGGAACCGGCAGCCGCCTCCGCGGCGGCCTGGGTCGGACCGGCGAACAGGCCGAGCTCCAACGCGGCCGAGAGGTCGAGAATCGCGTCGCCGATCGCCACGCCGCCACGCGCCACCCCATCCGGCGGGCTGAAGATACCAACTGGCAGGTTCTGGATCGGAAAATCGTCGTGGCCGCTGGCGGAGGCCACCCAGCTGGTCAGGCCAGGGTCGTGGGTCGCATCAATCATCGCGTCCTCGTCGCTGCCGGGCGGGCGTCGCGATCAAGGGTAGCGGGCCTTGAGGCTGGCGCCATCCCCGGGCAGAGTCGGCCCCCCGGAAGGAGCAATGAGCATGGCCGACGCCGCGAACCTGCTCCGCCACGAGACGTCACCCTATCTGCTGCAGCATGCCGACAATCCGGTGCACTGGCGCCCGTGGGGCAAGGCGGCGCTTGACGCGGCCGCAGCAGCGGACAAGCCGATCCTGCTGTCGATCGGCTACGCCGCGTGCCACTGGTGCCATGTGATGGCGCACGAATCGTTCGAAGACCCCGACACCGCGGCGCTGATGAACACCCTGTTCATCAATATCAAGGTGGATCGTGAGGAACGGCCCGATATCGACCACCTGTATATGTCGGCGCTGCACGGGCTGGGCGAGCAGGGTGGCTGGCCGCTGACCATGTTCCTTGCGCCGGACGGCGCGCCGTTCTGGGGCGGCACATATTTCCCGCCGGCACCGCGCTGGGGCCGGCCGTCCTTCCACCAGGTGCTGCAGGGTGTCGCAGCCGCCTGGCGCGAGCGCGATGCGATGGTGACGCAGAACACCGATGCGCTGCGACGCATGTTGGAGCGGCAGGCGGCGGTTGACGCGGGCGAGCTGCCAACGCCGACGCATTTGGATGCGGTCGGCGCGGCGCTGCTGCGGATCACGGATCCCGATCAGGGCGGGATCAAGGGGGCACCGAAATTTCCCAACCCACCGATCTTCCGCTTCCTGTGGCAGAACGCGTTCCGGAGCGGTGAGAAGACCGGGCAGGACGCGGTGCATCTGCTGCTGGAGCGGATGTCGCAGGGCGGCATCTATGACCATCTGGGCGGCGGTTACGCCCGTTACGCCACCGACGCGATCTGGCTGGTGCCGCATTTCGAGAAGATGCTGTACGACAACGCGCAGATCCTGGAGCTGCTGGCCCTGGCGTACGCACAGCGCCCTGATCCGCTGTATGCGGCGCGCGCGGCGGAGACGGTAGGCTGGATGACGCGCGATATGACTGCCGCGATGGTCGATGGCCTCGCCGCGTTCGCCGCGTCGGAGGACGCGGACAGCGAGGGCGAGGAAGGCCGGTTCTATGTTTGGACCGAAGCCGAAATAGACGCATTGTTGGGCGACGACGCGCCGGCGTTCAAGCGCGCCTACGACGTGACGGACGGCGGCAACTGGGAAGGGCATACGATCCTGCGGCGGGTCACGCCCGTGGGATCGGTGGAGGACGAAGCGCGTCTCGCGCAGTGCCGCGACATCCTGTTCGCGACGCGGGCGAAGCGCGTGCGCCCGGGGCGCGATGACAAGGTACTGGCTGACTGGAACGGGCTGGCGATTGCCGCGCTGGCGCGCGCAGCATCGGCGTTCGGGCGGCCAGAGTGGTTGGCACGCGCCCAGCAGGCGCAGGATTTCATCCTGGCGCATATGGCTATCCCCGACGGACGCGCGCAGCACGCGTGGCGGTTGGGCCGCGTCACCGCCGCGGGGTTGCTGGATGACCAGGCGGCTATGGCCCGCGCCTCGCTGGCACTGCACGAAGCCACCGGCGCGGCACGTCATCTGGCGGAAGCGGTCCGCTTCGCCGAGGCGGCGTTGGCGGGCTTCGCCGATGGACAGGGTGGGTTCTACACCAGCGCGGTGGACGCCACCGACGTGCCACTGGCCCGGCCGCGCACCGCGCATGACAACGCCACACCTGCGGCCAACGGGCTGTTGGCGGAGGTGTTTGCGCGCCTGTTCCATCTGACCGGCGAGAAGGTGTGGCGAGAACGAACCGAGGCGCTGCTGCAGGCTTTCACCGGCAATCTCGATCATTTGGCGCAGATGCCCACCCTGCTGGCGGCGGCGGACTTGCTGGAAGAAGGCGCGACCGTCGTCGTGGTGGGCGCGGCCGACGACTTGGCCGCGACCGCACTGGCCGCACCCGACCCAGCCACGATCGTGCTGCGCGTGGGGGCGACCGAGACGCTGCCGAGAACGCATCCCGCTTATGGCAAGGGCGGCGGCCCCGCGGCCTATCTCTGTCGTCGGAATGTCTGCTCTTTACCGGTTGCCAAGCCAGCCGCATTGGCGGACATGTTGCGGCGCAGAACGTAACCATTGACACGGCCGACAGGAGCAGACGGATGCAGCGCAGAGACTTCCTAAAAGCCTCCGCCGCCGCGGTGGCCACCAGTACGCTCGGCGCACCAGCGATCGCGCAATCGGCGGCAAAGACGCTGCGCTTCGTGCCGCAGGCCAACCTCACCGCCCCGGACCCGATCTGGACCACCGCCACCGTCGCGATCAACCACGGCTACATGGTGTGGGACACACTGTACGGGATCGACGACACCCTGGTGTCGCAGCCGCAGATGGTCGCCGGGCACGAGATCTCCGACGACAAGCTGACCTGGACGTTCACTCTGCGTGACGGGCTGCTGTTCCACGACAACGAGCAAGTGCGCGCGATCGACTGCGTCACCTCGATTGCGCGTTGGTCGAAGCGCGATCCGTTCGGTCAGAAGCTGGCCTCGCAGACCGAGGAGATGAAGGCGCTCGGTGACAACAAGTTCAGTGTGAGGCTGAAGAAGCCCTTCCCGCTGATGACCTACGCGCTGGGCGCCGACGGCTGCTTCATCATGCCCGAACGTATCGCCTCGACGGACGCGTTCAAGCAGATCAGTGAATATGTCGGCAGCGGACCGTTCAAGTTCCTGAAGGACGAATGGGTAGCCGGCTCGAAAGCCGCCTGGGCGAAATTCGACAAGTACAACCCACGCCAGGAGAAGGCCGAGTTCTTCTCCGGTGGCAAGCATGTCTTTGTGGATCGCGTGGAATGGCAGGTGATCCCCGACCCCGCCACCGCAGCGGCGGCACTGCAACGCGGTGAGGTGGATTGGGTGGAATGGCCGTTGATCGATCTGATCCCGATGCTGAAGAAGTCGCCGGGCGTGCAGATCGCGGTCAATGATCCGTTCGGGGTCGTGGGGATGATCCGCTTCAACCAGCTCTTCCCGCCCTTCGACAACATCAAGCTGCGCCAGGCGCTGTGGTCGGCGATCGACCAGAAGGACTTCATGGACGCCGTCGCGGGCGAGCAGACCGACCTGGTGAAGCAGGGCACCGTCGGCTTCTTCACCCTGGGTTCGCCGATGGCCAACGCCACGGGCATGGAGGCGCTGACCGGTCCGCGCGATCTGGCGAAAGCGAAGAAGCTGATCGCCGAGAGTGGCTACAAGGGCGAAAAGATCGTCCTGATGGCACCAACCGACCAGCCGGCGATCCTGGCGGTATGCCAGGTGGTGAACGGCACGTTCCAGAAGCTCGGCCTGAACATGGACTACCAAGCCATGGATTGGGGCACCCTGGTCACGCGCCGCGCCAGCAAGGAACCACCAGAGAAAGGTGGCTGGAACATCTTCTGCACCTCCTGGACCGGTCTGACCGTGGCCAATCCGGGCGGGCATTTCCCGCTGCGCGGCAATGGCGCCAATTCCTGGTTCGGCTGGCCGACCGATCCGAAGATCGAGGCGTTGCGCGATGCCTGGTTCGATGCGCCGGACCTGGCCGCGCAGAAGAAGATCTGCGAACAGATCCAGTCGACCGCATTCGAAGATGTGCCGTTCATTCCGATCGGGCAGTGGTTCCAGCCAACCGGATATCGGACCAACATCGTCGATATCGTGAAGTGCCCGCAGATCCTGTTCTGGAACGTGAAGAAGTCGTAACGACCTGCATACACCTCTCCCGCTGCACGGGAGAGGTTATACGGTGTCCTGTCCCCGATACTCCCGGCGCACGATCTCCATCAGTTCAGCCACCGACGTCGCCGCCGTTTCCCGCTCGTATGTGATCCGCCCGCGCTGCATCAGCACGATCCGGTCCGCGATCTCCAATGTCTGCGCGTAGTTGTGCATGATCATCGCGATCGACAGATCACCCTTGGCCTTCAGCCGCTGGATCAGCTCGATGATCAGCCCCGCCTCGCGCGCCCCCATCGCCGCCAGCGGTTCGTCCAGCAGAAGGATGCGCGCCTGGGAATTCACCGCCCGTGCTACCGCGATCGCCTGGCGCTGCCCGCCGGATAGCCGTTCCGCGGGCAGATCGACCGACGGGATATGCACGCCGATGTCCGCCAGCAGCTCCCGCGCCCGGTGCCGCATCGCGCCGTGATTCACCAATCGGAGCGGGCCCGGCCACATGATCTCCCGGTTCAGAAACAGGTTCAGATACACGCTCAACGAATTCGCCAGCGCCAGGTCCTGATATACGCATTCGATTCCCAACGCCCGCGCGTGATCGACCGAGCGCAGTACCGTCTCCTGCCCGTCGATCAGCAGCCGCCCTGACGTGGCCCGCTGATATCCGGTGAATATCTTCAGCAGCGTCGACTTGCCCGCGCCGTTGTCGCCGAGGATGCCCAGGATCTCGCCCCGCCGCAGCTCCACTGTCACGCCGTTCAGCGCCGTCACGGCACCGAAATGCTTGACAATTGCCTCGGCGCGCAGCGGGACCGCCATGCCGCTCACTCCGCGCCGCCTCCGCGCGCCAGGCGCACGATGTGAATGTTGAAGATCATCGCCGCCAAGATCGCCAATCCCAGGATGATGTTGAAGGTGAAGGCGTTCACACCGATCAGCGTCAGGCCGTCGCTCAGCACGCCCAGCACACCGGCCCCGATCAGCCCGCCGATAATCGTTCCGGACCCACCGGCCAGCGACGTACCGCCGATCACGCCGGCCGCCACCGCCAGGAACATAATCTGGTTGCCACCCGCCTGCGGATCGATCGAGGAAATGCGGAATGCCTCCAGGATACCGGTCAGCCCGGCAAGCGCCGCGGTCAGGACAAAATTGCCGATCTTCAGCCGGTGAACCGCAATGCCCGCCTCGGCCGCGCCGGTCGGGTTGGCTCCCGCCGCCGTGGTGTGCAGGCCCCACCGCGTGTGACGCAGTATCACATGCAGCATTGCGACCACGGCGAGCGCCCACAGGATCTCGCTGTAGCCCCATGCGCCCATCACCTGCGCCAGCGCCGTCCCGCCCGGCACGTCGGCCGGCGTGCCTGCCGAGATCGTCAACGTGAATCCGTTGACCAGGAACAGCGTGCCGAGCGTGGTGATAAAGGACGGCACGCGCAGCGTCACCGTGACCAGTCCGTTCAGCAGACCGACCGAAGCCGCGGCCAGCACGCCCAACACCACCGCCAGTGGCACCGGCACGCCCGTTTCCGCTGCGAAATGCATGATGAAGGGCGCCATGGCGTAGACCATGCCGGCGGACAGGTCGATCTCGCCCATGATCATCAGCATGATCTCGCCACAGGCGATGATCGCCGCCGGTGCAATATACTGCGTCAGGTTCTGCAGACTGGCGCTGCTCAGCAGGAAATCCCCGTTCGCCCACTCGAAATAGACGATCAGCAGCAGCGCAACGACGAGGATGCTCGCCTCCCGCCACTGCAGGAACCGTTCCCGCAGGGATACAGCGTTGTGATGGTTCATGCGATCAGCCGCTGATTGGGCCGGAGCGCGCGACGATCTGCGGCTGCAAGGATGATCCTTCGTAGCGCGTCTTGCTGGTGAGGTACGGGCCGACGCTGTCTTTGGTGACGAATTTCAGCCCAGTGTTGATGTCCGCCGGACCGGTCAATCCGCCCGAGGCGAGGAAGGTGAACATCTCGATCGCGGTATAGAACCCTTGCAGATAGGCCTGCTGGTCGATTGTGAAGTCCAAGAACCCTGCCTTGATCAGCTCCAGCGTCTTCGGCAGCAGGTCATAACCTCCCGCGTGCACGCCCTTCGACGGCAGATTGAACTGTTGCATCACCTCGCCGACACCCTGGGTGCTGCCGGCGTCGACCGCATACATCCCCTTCAGGTCCTGGTGCCCAAGATAGAACGACCGAATGCGCGAGAGCTCTTCATTCACCGTTGGGCCACTGGCGATCGACTGCACGTCGATCATCTTGCCGGATTTCTTGATCGCGGCGGTGGCGCCGTCCATCCGCGGCTGGATGTTGAGCTGCCCCGGTGTCGCAATGAAAATCGCAACCAGGCCAGCATCCACCGTCGCCGCGATGCGCTCTCCCATGCGATAGCCGGACTGGTACAGGTCCTGCCCAATGTAGGCCAGCCGCTTGTTGTCACTGCCCGGCGGGGCGTCGGCGTTGTAGGAGAATACCGGAACCCCCGCCTCCAGTGCTTTGGCGGTGGGGGCATTGAAGGCGTGCGGATCGACGATCGGCACCGCGATCGCATCCGCCTTGGCGGCGATCGCCGCATTCATCGCGTTGACCATTTCGGCGACGTCGGCATTTGCCGAACCGGTCCATTGATAGGTGCAACCCAGCAGATCGCAGGCGTCCTTGATGCCGTTCTGCGTCGGCACAAAGAACGGATTGGTGGTGACGTGGTTGACGAACACCAGGCGCCATTTCGGATGCGAGGGGAACGCGCCTTCGGTCGCCGCGCGTGCCGCGTCTCCCGCGAGCAATGCCAACGTGCCGGCGAGCCCGGCCGTGCGCAACATATCCCGACGATCAAAATGGCCCATGGTTTCCCCCGCAGGTTTCTTGGGCGCCCCCGGTCGCGGGGTATGCCCGCCTCGGTCCACGGACATGGTGTGGTAGCCGCGTGCGCGCGTGACTGGGCGCCCGGATTCGCCGCAAATCACCCGACGTCCACGCAAATGTGACCAAGCCCGGCCGATGCCACGGCCGGGCGTCGGGGGGTCAGGCGGCCTCGCTCCGCCGCAGCCCGACCGCACGGAAGCCTGCCTCGATCTCGGCGGCCAGCGCGTCGGTCATCGGCTGACGCGGGCTTCGCCCCCTGAGCAGCACGATGCCGAACTGCGGCAACCGGGGCAGGCCTTCGTCGGCGCGCATCGGCCGCAGCCCTTCGGGCAGCCAGGACAGAGTGGACACTGTCACCGCCAGGCCGGCCAGCACGGGGGCATGCGTGCCGACCTGCGAGCCAGAGGAATAGGCCAGCCGATAGCGCCGTCCCGCGCGGTCCAGCGCCGTCATTGCCGCGCGCGCCCAGTCGCAGTTCTGCGACGCATTGGTGCCGACCTGCGCCAGAGCCAACGGCAGAGGATCCAGCCGATGCGGCGCATGGCGCGATGACGTCACCCAAACCAGCGGGCCGCGCCACAGATCGACCGTCGGCCAATGGCGCGGCTGGTGCCCTTCGGAGCTGAGGGTCAGGTCCAGCTCGCCCGCCTTCAGATGGGCGATCAACTCGTTCGAGGGGGCGCAGAGAACGTCGACCTGCACCGCCGGATGGATGTCGGCAAAGCGCTTCAGCATCGGCGGCAGATAACCGAAAGCATAGTCGTCCGGCGTGCCGAGCCGGACTGTGCCAGCCAGTGCCGGGGCCCGGAACATCGTGACCACCTCGTCGTTCAAGCTGAGGATCTGGCGGGCTCTGGCCAGCAGGAATTCACCATGGGGTGTCAGTTCCACCTGCTCGCCCTTGCCGCGCTTCAGCACCTTCTGGCCGAGCGTCTCCTCCAGGCGTTTCACCTGCATCGACACGGCGGACTGGGTGCGGCCGACCAACCGGGCGGCCTCGGTAAAACTGCCGCCCTCGGCAATCAGCACGAAGGCGCGCAGCAGGTCGGGGTCGAGGGTCTGGGGCAGGCTCATGAGCATCAATATTGTTCATATCAGTCATCAGCGCAATTCGTTTTGCTGATTGTCAGACCGATCCTATCTACTGGCCTGTCACACGGGCCGGACAACGGGTCGGCCGAACAGCAAGAAGGAGGGTCCGATGCTGTTACGCTCGCATGCGGCCCATGCCGCACACACGCATTGGCTTGACGACCTGCGCGCAGGATTGCGCGTATTGGGGCGTGCCACCACCCAAGCTTGGCGCAACGCTGTCTCGCGTCGCGAGCTTGCCAGCCTGGACGATCGCATGCTGGCCGATATCGGCCTGACACGCGGGGACGCGCTGCGAGAGGCCGATCGCCTCCCGTGGGAAGCGGGGCCGCATCGTCAGCAGCCGGCCCGCGCGGCCGGGCCGTCAGTCTGGCGGCGCGTCGAGGACATGTGGCAGCGCCACCGGACGCGTCAGCGCATCGCGCAGTTGGATGGGTCGATGCTGAAGGATATCGGCGTCAGCTACGCTGACGCTGAGGCCGAGGCGAATAAGCCGTTCTGGCGCGCCTGAACGGGCGGCCGCGCGGACGAGGTGCAATGCCTCGAACGCGCGGCTGATCTGCGGCAGGCGCGTGGGCTGCGAGGCTCTTCGTACGGCGGAATAGCGACGCGTATTTCGCGTTACGAGTCGGTGACAGCCACTATTTCGGATTCGGAAAGACCTACCTCGCGCAGCACCTCCTCGGTGTGTTCGCCAAGCGTCGGCCAGAGGCGGCGCACGCTGGGTGGGCTCGCGGAGAACTCCGGCGCGATGGATGGCAGCACCACTCTGCCCACGGCCGGGTGCTGCATGTCCTGGAAGAAGCCAGTGTCGGCCAGATAAGCGTTGTGCAGCAGGTCGTGCAGCGTGTTGGCCGCACCGCAAGGAATATCGGCTGCGCGCAGGATCGCCAGCCACTCCGCGGTGGTGCGCTGGCGCATGCCCTCGGTCAGCGTCGCATAGAGCGCATCCACATGCTCTGATCGCGCGGCGATCGAGCGGAAGCGTGGATCCTCGATCAGTGCGGGTCGGCCCATCGCGGCGAACAACTTGCCCCAATGCGCATCGCTTACCGCGATCACCGAGATGTAGCCGTCCTGCGTCGCATACGGCTTGCGATGCGGCGTCATCATGCGCGGGTAACCCACGCCCTTCTCGGGCTGGCCGTAGATGCCGGCCCAGAAATGCTCGACCAGCAGGAACGAGACCATCGTTTCCATCATCGGTACATGGACTTCCTGCCCCTGGCCGGTACGCTCGCGGTGAAAGAGCGCCATGCCGATCATCGAGGCCAGCGTCTGCCCGGTCAGCTTATCGACGACGACGGTCGGGAAATAGCGCGGCGCCCCATCCGCGCCGGCATTCAGGAACGCCGCGCCGGACAGGCCCTGGATCAGGTCGTCGAAGGCCGGGTCGTCGCGCGCGGCACTGTCCTTGCGGAATCCAGAAGCGGAGGCGTGAATCAGTCGTGGGTTCAGTTTTTCCAAGCGCGCGTAATCCAGGCCTAGCCGTTGGGCCGCGCCCTGCCGCATGTTGTGCACGAACACATCCGCGGTTTCGATCAGCCGCAACAACGCCTCGCGCGCGGCAGGCCGCTTCAGGTCCAACACGACACTGCGCTTGTTGCGATTGAGGCCGGCGAAATAGGCGCCCATCCCCTCGTTGCTACGCGGACCGATATGGCGGGTGTTGTCACCGTCTTTCGTTTCGATCTTGATCACATCGGCACCCAGATCACCGAGTATCTGTGTCGCCAGTGGCCCCAGCACGACGGTGGTGACGTCGATCACCCGTATGCCGGCCAACGGACCAGTCGCGGCGTTCGGCTGATCCATTGCGCTCCCCCGGTCAACTGCAAGCCTCCACACACTGCGATGCAGGGACCGCAATTGGCAATGCGCCGCACCACCCGTAGGGTTCCCATCTGGGAGGCACTTCAATGCCCGCGCGGATGATCCTGACCGGCGACGTCAATCTGATGAACGTCGATGATCCGTCGGTGCCGTTTGCCCGCGTGCGCGATACCTTCGCGCGGGCCGACTTGGTGTTCTCCAACCTGGAATGCTGCTTGTATCAACCGGCCGACCCGCAGTCCTTCCATAATGAGGGCTTCTTCGCTGATCCGGTGGCTGGCGGCGACGCGCTGATCGGGGCCGGTATCGCGGCGGTCGGCATCGCCAACAATGTGAATTACGGGGAAGCGGCGATTCTTGCGTCAGTCGCGCGACTCGACGCGCTGGGCATCCCACACACCGGGGGCGGCGCCACCCTCGCCGCGGCGCGGGCGCCGGCGATCGTCGCGCGTGCCGGATTGCGATTCGGCTTCCTGCAACGCAGTTCTGTCTATTGGCCGACCAACCATGAGGCTGGTCCGCACGACCCTGGCATCGCGGTGATCCGCGCCCACACCGCGTATCAGGTGCCG
Organism: Acetobacteraceae bacterium; assembly: GCA_035486355.1. Taxonomy (GTDB): domain Bacteria; phylum Pseudomonadota; class Alphaproteobacteria; order Acetobacterales; family Acetobacteraceae; genus Palsa-883. Next base: position 4,601 of record DATHNE010000029.1, on the reverse strand, counting down.
ATGCATAAGACGCGACCGGAAATCCCACCGATGAATCGCCCCGGCATTCCGCCGGTGATCATAACCTGGGCCGACCCTGCTTATCTGCGCAGCTTCACCGAAGACATCGCCGCCCTGAAGATGCAAACCGATGTCGTGGTGGCGTCATGCCATTGGGGCCTGCACAAAGAGGTGATGGCCTATATGCGCGAGATCGCGCATGCGGCCATCGACGCCGGCGCCGACATCGTGATCGGGCACGGGCCGCATTATTCGTTGCCGGTCGAGGTCTATCAGGGCCGCGCGATCTTCTACGGATTGGGCAGTTTCTGTTTCCACACCGGGCATGGCGGCCGCGCGCACGGCAATTGGATTGGCATGATGGCGCAGGCCACGCTGGAGGACGCGCAGGTTCGCGATGTTGGGTTCCGCTTCGTCCGCCACAATGCCGCCAACGAGACCGTGCTGTGTGCGCTGGCAGACGAGACTGCCGAGCTGGCTGTGCTGACAGCGGCGAGTGCGGCGCTGGGGACACGGCTGACGCAATGCGACGATTGGGTGGTGGTGGAGACGGCAGGCTGAGCGACACGACCCCACCTCCTGCCCGCGGGCGTGCGCGCACCACGGCCCTGATCGTCGCCAGTGCCATGTTCATGGAGCAGCTCGACGGCACTGTGCTGGCCACGGCGCTGCCGACGATGGCGCGCAGCTTCAATGCTGATCCGCTGCATATGAATGTGGCGCTGACGTCTTATTTGTTGACGCTGGCGATGTTCATTCCGGCATCGGGCCGGATCGCCGACCGCTTCGGGTCACGCACCGTATTCCGCGCCGCGATCGCACTGTTCACACTGGGCTCGATCGCGTGCGCGCAATCGCAGAGTCTGACCATGCTGGTGATCTCGCGCATGATCCAGGGTACTGGCGGCGCGCTGATGTCACCGGTCGGGCGTCTGGTGCTACTGCGGGCGGTGTCGAAGGCTGAGCTGGTGCGCGCGATGGCCTGGCTGATGATCCCGGCGACGATCGGGCCGATCGTCGGCCCGCCGGTGGGTGGCTTCCTGGTCACCTATCTGTCCTGGCACTGGATCTTCTACATCAACGTGCCGATCGGGTTGATCGGGATTGTGCTGGTCAGCATCTACGTCGAGGAGATGCGCGATCCCAATCCAAAGCCCTTCGACATACGCGGTCTGGTTCTGTCCGGCACCGCGCTGGCCTGCCTCCTGTTCGGCATCGAGATGGCCAGCCGTGGCGTCGGTGCGCGCATCGGCCTGGGGCTGATCGCCGGTGGCGTGATGTCTGGCGTGCTGTATGCCTGGCACGCCAAGCACCATCCCGACCCGATCCTGGATTTCCGCATGATGCGGATCACCACGTTCCGCATGTCGGTGATCTGCGGATCGCTGTCACGCATCAGCGCCGGAGCGCAACCCTTCCTGTTGCCGATGATGATGCAGCTCGGTTTCGGCATGTCAGCGGCGCAGAGCGGATTGATCACCTTCGCCAGTTCGATCGGGTCGCTGGCGATGCGGCTGACCGCGCCGGCCCTGCTGCGCCGCTTCGGCTTTCGCAATGTGCTGATCTGGATTGGCTTCGTCGCGGTGGCGCTGGCCGCGGTGATCGCCGCGTTCCGGCCCAGCTGGCCGCTGCCGATGATCTATGCCGTCCTGATCGCCGGTGGTTTTTTCCAGTCGCTGCAGTTCATGGCGTACAACACCATCGCCTACGCTGATATCCCACGCCTGCAGATGAGCGTGGCGACCAGCTTTTACACCACGTTCCAACAGGTCTTCTTGACCCTGGGCATTGCGGTCTCCGCCACCGCGCTGGCCGCGTCCGTGGCGGCGAACCACCGCGCCGAGCCGGCATTGGGCGATTTCTCCGTCGCGTTCCTGCTGATCGCGGCGGTGTCGGCCCTGTCGCCGCTGATCTCCTTGCAGCTCGATCGCAGCGCGGGCGCGGAGCTCAGCGGACAAACAGCAACAGCCCCAAGCTCCCCGCGCCGATAGCAAAACAATAATAGGCGAACGGGTTCAGCGCCCAGGCGTCGTGGCTACGGAAGTAACGCATCAGGAACGCCGTACTGGCCAGGGCGGTGACGCCCGCGACCACCGCCGCCACCACCGCCACGCCGAAGGTGCCGGGCGGGATTTCGGCATGCAGCAGCTTCGGCACTTCCAGCACCGTCGCACCCAGGATGATCGGCGTGGCAATCAGGAACGAGAAATGCGCGGCACCCTCGTGATCGATGCCGCGCAGCAAACCGCCGACGATGGTCGCGCCAGAGCGTGAGATGCCGGGGATCAGCGCCGTACACTGCCAGATGCCGATCATCAGCGCGTCGCGTGCCGTGAGCGTGGACAGGGGGCGTTGCGTATGGGTGCGCAGCTTCTCGCCGAACATCAGCAGGGCGCCGTTGACGATCAGGAAAGATGCGGCAACCACCGGCACGCCGAACAGGTTGCGAAAGAAGTGCTCCAGCCCGAAGCCGATGATCACCGCCGGGATGGTGGCAATCACGATCAACAGGAACACGCGACGGCTCTCCGCCACCTGGTGTGCGTCGGCCAAGCCCAGCACGCCGGTCGCGATCGCCAACCAGTCGCGCCAGAAATATCCCAGCAGCGCCGTGGCGGTGCCCACGTGCAGCATGACCAGGAAGGGCAAGAACGCTGGCGCGTGCTGATCGAGCGGCCAGCGCAGCAGTGCGGGCAGCACAACGGCATGTCCCAGGCTGCTGACAGGGAATAGCTCGGTGGCGCCCTGCACCAGAGCGATGACGATAGCTTGCAACATGTCCATGCCCGGTTCCTGGCCGATGCCGCGCGCGTTGGCAACCCGACGCAGCACCCTTGTGATGGGCCGCTCCGCCAGGGCAAACTGACCCTGCCTGAACCCCTCCCACGGCAGGTTCGCATGTCCGATCACGATCGCTCCCATGGGCACCCCCATGGGCACTCCCATGGGTACGCGCAGGGCCACGGACATGCCCATCACCATGTGCCGTCGCGCCACGACCGCAGCTTTGCGATTGGCGCGTCGCTGAATGCCGTATTCGTGATCGCCGAGGTGGCGTTCGGACTGGCGGCCAATTCCATCGCACTGCTGTCAGACGCGGTACACAACCTGGGTGACGTGCTGGCGTTGCTGCTGGCCTGGGGCGCTGCGTGGCTGAGCCGACGGCCGCCCAGCGCCTATCGCACCTATGGCTGGGGACGGAGCTCGGTCATGGCGGCGTTGGTGAATGCCGTGGTGCTGTTGATCGGCATCGGCGGGATCGGGGTCGAAGCCCTTCGCCGTTTGATCGCGCCGGAGCCGGTGGCTGAAGTGATTGTGATGATGATCGCGGCCGGCGGGATCGTGATCAATGGCGGGACTGCTCTGTTGTTCCTGCGCGATCGCGACAGCGACCTGAACCTGCGCGCTCAGTTCCTGCACCTGGGTGGCGATGCGCTGATATCCGCGGGCGTGGTGGTAGCCGCGCTGGTGGTGCACCTGACCGGATGGTTCTGGCTCGATCCTGTGACCAGCCTGATCATCGCCGTGCTGATCACGCTCGCAACCTGGGGCCTGCTGCGCGATTCGATCAATCTTGCAATGGACGCGGTCCCGGGCAGCATCGCACATGACGATGTGCGGCGCTATCTCGCCACTCTGCCGGGCGTGGCGGAAGTGCATGACCTGCATATCTGGGGACTGTCGACGACCGAGGTCGCGCTGACCGCACATCTGGTCTACGCGGACGGGCATGAGGCGCGGCGCCGCCTGCACGACGTGCAGACTGAGCTGCATCATCGTTTCGGCATCGGTCATGCAACGTTTCAGATCGAGAGCCACGAAGATGCCGCTGAATGCCGCCTGCGGTCACACGACGTGGTTTGACGCGGCCTGGCGATTGGACAATCCAGGCTACTGGTGAGTATCCTTTGCCCGATGACAGCCGCGCCTAGGGGGAACGAATGACGAGCGTCGCCTGGACAGACAGCTCGGTGGAGATCGCCGGCACCAAGATGCATCTTTCGCGCGCCGGCAGCGGACCGATCGTGCTGGTGCTGCATCATGACATCGGCACGCTGGACCGGCTGCCGTTCTATGATGCGTTGGCACAGCGTTTCGATGTTCTCGTGCCGCACCATCCTGGCTGGGGCAAGTCAGAGCGGCCGGCCTGGTTGCGGCATCCGCGTGATATCGCGGCAGCGCATCAGTGGCTGTTGGCCACGCTGGGTGCGCGCGACGTGTCGCTGGTGGGGTTGGGGTTCGGTGGCTGGATCGCGGCGGAGATGGCGAGCCTGGCGCCGACCGCGTTTCGTAAGCTGGTGCTGGTGGGGGCGATGGGGATCAAGCCACCTGAGGGCGACATCGCGGACCAGGCCGTCGTGTCGTACATCGACTATCCGAAGGCGGGGTTCCACGATCCCGCGGTCTTCGCACGTGTGTACGGGGACGCGTCCACCGATCAGCTGGAGGCATGGGACATCGCGCGCGAGATGTGCTTCCGTACGGCTTGGAAGCCTTACATGTACAATCAGGCGCTGCTGCATCTGCTGGGCGGGGTGACGACACCGACGCTGGTGGTGTGGGGCGATAACGACCGCATCGTGCCCCGCAGCACCGGGGAT